>JBNKBG010000005.1:0-60595 GCA_050287105.1 Thiohalomonadaceae bacterium | reverse complement strand
GGCGCGGTGATCATGAAGATCACCAGCAGCACCAGCATGACGTCGATGTAGGGGACCACATTGATCTCCCCCATCATGCGCCGCCGCTTGCGTGTCTCGGACATCGTCGCTTATCCCGCCGCCTGACGCTGTAACAGGGTAGAGAACTCCTCCTTGAAGGTCTCATAGCGGTTATCCAGCCGCTCGACTTCATTGGAGAAACGGTTGTAGGCGATGACAGCAGGGATCGCGGCAAACAAGCCCATGGCGGTAGCGATCAACGCCTCGGCGATCCCCGGTGCGACCATCGCCAGGGTGGCGTTCTGTGCCTGACCGAGGGCGAGAAAGGCGTTCATGATCCCCCACACGGTGCCGAACAGGCCGACGTAGGGGCTGGTCGAACCAACCGTAGCGAGAAAGGCGAGACCGGTTTCGAGCCGATCCAGTTCACGGCTGAGGGCCACGCGCATGGAGCGTTGTGCACCCTCGACCACATCCATAGAGGTGAGACCATTCTGTTTGCGCAGTCGGGCGAACTCACCGAAACCCGCCTCGAACAGCCGCGCCAGCCCCTGCAGGTCATCGCGTCGCTTGTTGACCTGCTTGTAGAGTTCGACCAGATCGATACCGGACCAGAAGCGGTTTTCGAAGATCACCGCATCGCTACGCGCCGTGCGCAGCATACGGAACTTCTGAATGATTACGGTCCAGGAATAGAGTGAGGCGATCAGCAGCAACAGCATCACCAGTTGCACCAGCCGACTGGCATCAGCAAACAGGCTCCACAGGGACATATCCGTCGTCATCGACTTACCTCAACTCATGGTGAAAAGTGATTTTGCAAAATGCATTCCCGGAACAGACCTGCATTTTCCCGGGAAATTCCTTCAACAGTGTGTCAGGAGTCGCAATCTTTGGTTTCTGCTTACTCACTGTCACCAAACAGATCGATCTCCCGCTGGCGTTGCGCTTCGGCATTCTCCGGCGGTTTGAGGCCGAAGTGCTGATAGGCATTATTGGTGGCGACACGGCCACGCGGGGTGCGCATGAGGAAGCCCTGCTGGATCAGGTAGGGTTCGAGCACGTCTTCGATGGTGCCGCGCTCCTCGCCGATAGCGGCGGAGAGGTTATCGACCCCCACCGGGCCACCGCCGAATTTTTCAATAATCGCCAGCATAAGACGACGGTCCTGCATATCGAAACCGTTGACGTCGACGTCGAGCATGTCGAGGGCACGCGCCGCCACCTCGTCGGTAACTCGGCCGTCGGCCTTCACCTCCGCGTAGTCGCGCACCCGACGCAGCAGGCGGTTGGCGATTCGTGGCGTGCCGCGGGAACGACGGGCGATCTCCATCGCACCGTTACCGTCGATGACCACGCCGAGGATCTGTGCCGAACGCTCGACGATGCGGGTCAACTCCTCGGCGGAGTAGAACTCCAGCCGCTGCACGATACCGAAACGGTCGCGCAGCGGCGAGGTGAGCATCCCGGCTCGGGTGGTGGCACCGACCAGGGTAAAGGGCGGCAGATCCAGCTTAATTGAGCGGGCCGCCGGGCCTTCGCCGATCATGATGTCGATCTGGTAGTCCTCCATCGCCGGGTAGAGCACCTCTTCGACCACCGGTGAAAGGCGATGGATCTCGTCGACGAAGAGTACGTCGTGGGGTTCCAGATTGGTCAGCAGCGCCGCCAGATCACCGGGGCGCTCCAGCACCGGGCCGGAACTGTGGCGGATATTTACCCCCAGCTCGTTGGCGATGATGTGTGCGAGGGTGGTCTTACCCAGTCCCGGCGGGCCGAACAGCAACACATGGTCCAGCGCCTCGCTGCGGTTGCGCGCGGCGGAGATGAATATCTCCATCTGCTGGCGCACCGCCTGCTGGCCGACATAATCGGCCAGCAGCTTCGGCCGGATGGCGCGGTCCTGCGCCTCCTCGGCCGTATCGGCGGCGCCGCTAATCAGTCGGTCGGTTTCAATCGCCATGCTGTCCTCTACTTGACCGCCTGTTTAAGGGCAGCCCGAATAATCTCTTCACTGGAGAGCCCTTCGGTCTCCACCTTGCTCACCAGGCGGCTCGCCTCGGGTGGCTTGTAACCGAGGGAGACCAGGGCGCTGATCGCATCACGCAGTTCGTCGCTGCTGTTGCGCACCATCTCGGATGGGGCAGCGCCAGCAAGGGTCACCACCCCTTCCCAATCATCGAGACGATCACGCATTTCGACGATCAGGCGCTCGGCAGTCTTCTTGCCCACACCGGGCAGGCGCACCAGTGTGGCGCTATCGTTCTCCTGTACGCAACGGGCAAACTCATCGGCGGCGATACCGGAGAGGATAGTGAGCGCCAACTTGGCCCCGACCCCGTTCACCTTGATCAGGGTGCGGAACAGGCGCCGCTCCCCTTCGCTGGCGAAACCGAACAGCAGGTGGGCGTCCTCGCGCACCACCAGGTGGGTGTGCAGGGTCACCGTGGCGCCGGTTTCGGGGAGTTGGTAGAAGGTGCTCATCGGCGCCTCCACCTCGTAACCGACACCATTGATGTCGATCAGCAGCAGTGGCGGCTGTTTTTCGGCGAGGATGCCGCGCAGGCGTCCGATCATCGGTAACGTCCCCGGCGCGACGCCTGGGCAACGGCAATGTGACCCAGGGTCTGGCTGGTATGGGTGTGACAGAGCGCCACCGCCAGGGCGTCGGCGGCATCGGCCTGAGGCATCCCCTGTAATTTGAGTAGCGCCACCACCATGTGCTGCACCTGTTCTTTAGCGGCGTTGCCCTTGCCCACGGTGGCCTGCTTGATCTCCGAAGGGGTGTATTCACTCAGCGTCAGCCCCTTGGACATCACTGCACAGATGGCTGCGCCACGGGCCTGACCCAGTTTGAGGGCGGAATCGGGATTGCGGTGCATGAATACCTGCTCAATGGCAACGTGGTTCGGTTGATAGATTTCGATCACATCGCAGAGACCGTCAAAGATGGTTTTGAGGCGTCCGGCAAAGTCGCCGTCCCCGGCGCGGATACAGCCGCTTTCGACATAGGAGAGGCGTCCCTCCACCCGTTCGATGATACCGAAACCGGTGATGCGGGAGCCGGGGTCTATGCCGAGTATGCGGGTCATTGCATCATCACAGTTGGGCCATTACCTCATCGCTGAAGTCGGCGTTGTTATAGACGTTCTGCACGTCGTCCAGATCTTCCAGCATGTCGACCAGGCGCATCACCTTCTCCGCGTCGTCCAGTTGCAGATCGACACTGGTGGAGGGCTGCATGGTCACCTCGGCCACCTCTGGCTCAAAACCGGCAGCGGCCATCGCTTCGCGCACGCTGTTGAACGATTCGGCGGCGGTAGTCACCTCGATGGAACCATCGTCGTTGCTCACCACATCGTCGGCACCGGCTTCCAGTGCGGCTTCCATGATCGCGTCCTCGTCGCTACCCGCAGGGTAGGTGAGCAGGCCGATCTTGCTGAACAGATAGGCCACAGAACCATCGGTACCCAGATTGCCGCCACTCTTGCTGAAGGCGTGGCGCACATCGGCTACGGTGCGGTTGCGATTGTCGGTGAGGCACTCGACCATCACCGCTACACCCGCTGGGCCGTAGCCTTCATAACGAATCTCCTCGTAGTTCTCGCCATCGGCGGCACCGCTGCCACGCTTGATCGCGTTCTCCACGGTGTCTTTCTTCATGTTGGCGGCGAGCGCCTTGGCCATCGCGTCGCGCAGACGCGGATTGGAGTCCAGATCGGCGCCGCCGGTGCGCGCGGCCACGGTCAACTCACGAATAAGTTTGGTAAAGATCTTGCCGCGTTTGGCATCCTGGGCCGCCTTGCGATGTTTGATATTGGCCCATTTGCTGTGTCCGGCCATGCATTCCCCTCACTATCTGATTCTGCAAAAACGCCACGATTGTACCACCAAGTAACGTGCTTCGCAGGCAGGAGATGGGGCCTAATCCTTCGGCAGGATCACTGCCGTTTGGGTGGCATCAAACGAGTTTTGCTGATCGAAATGGAGTTCGTGCTGGCCGATGCGGATCACATCACCGGAGTTGAGCTTTTGCTGCTTGACCTGTACGCCGTTGACGAAGACACCGTTGGTGCTATTGAAATCGACCAGGGTGGCAACCACCTGCCCGTCAAGGTAGGGATCCGGCTTGAGCGAGATGATGGCGTGGGTGCCACTAACGGTTGGATCGTCAAGGCGGATGTTGTTGTCGGAGCGGCGTCCCACGGAGATCTTGTTGCCTTCAAGTTGGTACTCGCGCAGAGTCACCCCGTTATAGCTGAGAGTCAGTTTGGCCATCGTGCTTATCCCGGGATAAATTCCAGTTTGATGTCGGCTATATCGATCACATCACCGAAGGATAACGAGCGCGCATTGCCATCGAGCAAATTGCCGTTGAGTTTGGTGGTGATCGGCTTGTCACCCACGGCAACGGGTTGCAGCAGATAGGCACCACCCACTTTCATGATCACCGCCACCTGTTCGCCCGGTTTACCCAGTGCGGTACGCTCCTTGACCAGTGGCATCACCGTACCACTGCGCTTGCCGCTGGCGATCTTCAGCGCAGCCGGGCCGAGAGATTTCTCTTTATCTGTCGGAGGATTCATCACCACGGTCGCAGCAAAATCCTGCACCGTTTCATCGACAAACAGCAGATCGTGGCTACCGATACTGATCACATCATTGTGCTTCAGGATTTTTGTACTCACCAGCAGGCGGTCATTGAGGTAGGTGCCATTGGTACTATCCAGATCGGTGATGCTCATCTCACCGCCCTGCAGACTGATCGCCGCATGCTCGCCACTCACCACCGGCTCGTTAAGTTCGATGTCGTTGTTCGAACCACGACCAATCGTAATCCGCTCCTTGTCCAGTTCGTATTCGCGCAAGCTCATGCCATTCAGGCTAATCACCAGTTTTGCCATAGTCGTACCCGCCAGTTTTTGTTATTTGATCCGCGCCAGAATCACAGAGATGTTGTCATTACCACCGCGCTGGTTAGCCTCAGCCACCAGCTTCTGCACGATCTCCTCAAGTGTCTCTCCCTGCAACAACGTGGCCAGTTCCGCATCGGGGATCATGTCGCTCAGACCGTCGGAACAGAGCAGATAGAGCTCACCGCTCTGCAATGGCACCTGCAACAGATCCGCCTCTACCGTTGCATCCAGTCCCAGCGCACGGGTGATCACATTCTTGTGACTCGACTCCGCCGCCTCTTCACTACTGAGCATCCCCTCATCCACCAGTTCCTGCACCAAGGAGTGGTCGTGGCTCAGTTGCTCCAGCTTGCCCGCATGGAACCGGTAGAGTCGTGAGTCACCCACATGGGCACAGCTAAGGGTACCATCCTGAAACAGGGCCGCCACGATGGTGGTGCCCATATTGTGGCAACGCACATCGGCACCGGCCTGTGTATGAATCCGCCGATTGGCCTCCAGTACCGCTTCACGCAGGCGTTCAAGTTCTCTACCTGAGCCGTCTTTGCTCATCGTTCCCAGATAGGGTTCCAGCGTCTCTACCGCCAGACGACTGGCCACCTCGCCGGCCATATGGCCACCCATGCCATCGGCCAATACTGCCCAACCGGCCGTGGCATCCCACAGAATGGCGTCTTCGTTACTATCACGCGCCAGCCCCACATCGGTAAGGCCGCACATCTGTACCGATAACGATTTACCCATCTCCCCCTCCCGATGTTAGCGACAACGCTCCAGAGCCGCTGCCAGTTCCGCGCCATTTTTGTAGCGCATGTCTGGATCCTTCTGCAGACACTTGTTGATGATGCGCACGGCGCAGGCGGGGAGCCCCTTGCGGAATTGCCCCGGCTTGGGGTGCTCCTCGTTGGTAATTTTGTACATCAGGCTGCCCAGCGAATCGGCCTCGAACGGCAGGCGGCCGGTGAGCAACTGGAACAGGGTGACGCCAAGCGAAAAGAGATCGGCACGACCATCCACCCGTTTCCCCGCCACCTGTTCCGGTGACATATAGGAGGGGCTGCCCAGTATCGTGCCGGTGCGGGTCTTGCTCGAATCGGTGAGACAGGCGACCCCGAAATCAGTAACCTTGGCGACACCGGCCTGCTCGTCATAGATGATGTTGGCCGGTTTGATATCGCGGTGCACCACACTCTTCTTGTGCGCGTAGTCCAGCGCCTCGGCGACCTGCTGCACGACATTCAGCACGGTCTTTATCGGTAACAGGGTTTTCGGTTTAACAAAGCTGCCCAGGTCCTTGCCCGCCAGAAAATCCATGGCGATAAAGGCCAGCTCCTGGTCCTCACCAATGTCGTAGACATGCACGATATTCGGATGGTTGAGGCGACCGGCGGTCTCCGCTTCACGGTAGAAACGCTGCTTAACCTCATCCAGTTGGGTCCCCTCAAATTCATCGGAGAGGGCCATGGTCTTGATCGCCACCATGCGGCCGATACGTGGGTCACGCCCCAGATAGACCATCCCCATGGCGCCACGCCCGATCTCCTTCTCCACCTCGTAGTGGCCGATAGTTGGTTTCTGCATCCCTTCGGCGTTCATGATCACCGTACCGGTGGTCGAGGTGGGACCACCCTTGGTCAGCACCACGCGCTGCTCCATCGCCTGGTTACGTTCAATACGTTCGGCCACATCACGAAAGGCGGGTGCCACCGACTCAATGTACTGAAAGGCAGAGATCGCCTTGGAGAACTGGCGCTTGCGCTCAAAGTCGAGACCCAGATGGTAGAGCTGCTCCAACAGCGGCGCATCGACGCGACAACGACGGTATTTCTCCAGCGCCTGATCCAGCTCCCCCTGAGCCTGCAACATACGACCCAGTTGGCGGTTGGCGTAGGAGAGTTCGTCGAGGATGAAATCCTCGCGTCGCGTCAGCCAGGTGCGAAACGCAATGGCCGGATAGGCAAACAGCAGCACCAGCACCGGTAACATCAACGGCAGCCACACCCGCCCCAGCAGGAGCAGCAGGAACTCACCATTAAACAACAGGAATACCAGCAACAGGGTGGTGACACTGGCGGTTGAAAAACGCAGCCGTGGCAGCAGCAGCATCGTCAGCAGGGTTATGGCGATCAATGCGCCGTATTGTCCCCACAGGCTCCAGGCCGAGTGCGCCACCATCTGCTGCTGCAGAATCGCATCCATCGCCAGGGCCAGTGGCGCCACCTGCTCTGGTGTACCGATGAAGACCGTCTTGTTCTTGAAGGTGTTGATGGAATAGGTGCCGGCAGCCACCCTGGCGAAGGAGTAACGCCTGACCCCTTTCAGTTCATCATCTTGCAGGTTGGCGTAGGGCCGCAGGCGATAGGCATTGTCGGTAGCGACCGGGGTCATCGCCAGCTCAATGAGGTTGGCCTTGAACTGAACCTCGCTCACCTTCATCGCACGGTAGTTAAGCCGCAATAACTGGAACAACAGGCCCGGCAGTGCCTGCTCCTGATACTGCACCAGTGTCGGATAGCTCCCGTCAGCACCGGGCACGGAGTAGAGACCGATACCCGCCGCTGCCTGTCTCAGGCTTTCATTGGGCAGTTGGATCGATTCCGCCATCTGCAGACGCGGTGCAAGCAGTGTAGGCAGGCGGCTCAGCAGGGGAATACCGCCCGATGCCACGTCACCAAACTCGCTTGGCATGGTACGCAGGTAGGCGTCGCCGGGTTGATAGGGTACACCAAGGATGACATTGTCACTGCGCCGTAAACGCTCAACCATCTGTGCCGTTGTATCCAGTTCCCCCTGCAATGCACTCAGCGTGAGGTAGGGCTCGGAGCGGCGTTTTTTACTGTTTGCAGCGAGTGGGGCAAGGCGCGCATCGACGGCTTCCAGCGCGGCGGCATTATCCAGACGTTGCAGTTGCGGCAACAGGGCGACTGCACTGGCGCTGCTCAGGCGGCGCATCACCTCGACCAGACCCGACTGCTGCCAGTCGGGCTCCAGCTCGATAACAGCCACCTTGCCGGAATCGGCCGGTGGGGCAAAAGAACTCAGGGTAGTGGAGAATATCCAGCGCTCAAGGGGTTGCAACTCACCCGCCGCCGCCAGCACGAGCACCAGCAACAGCGCCACCAATCCGGGCAGCCAGTAGCCTGGGAGCAGTTCCACCCTTCGCGCAGTTTGTGTCGACTCGCGCTTACGCAAGCGCCGCCTCCTTCTCATTTATTTTTATTTCAGCAACCACGAATCTACCCATGAAAACACGGCCACGGTCGTTATGAGACTGTTGTTAGTTGTAACACAGCACACGCCGCGAAAACACAAACCCGTTCAATCTCCGCGAGCTGCGACAGGCTTTTCGTCGTGCATGAAATATCCATAACGTAAAAAATAGAGGGTCTGTTCCACCGCCGGACGTGAGAACAGCAGCGCCATATGGCTGGCGTGGACCACCACATGGTCACTCATCCCCGCCAATAGTGTCTCGGAGACACTGACGGTACCATCGTTGGGACATGGCAGGCTACGTACGACCTGGCCAATGCCGATGCGCAGATCCCCTGCGATAGAGCCCAGTTGACGTTCGCCATGCCAGGGAAGGAGTTCACCCGTCAGGGTGGGAAAACTGTAACCGAGCAGACGGCGGAACCAGCCCATGCGACTCAGACGATCAGCGACATAGCTACCGCTGTGTGGAGAACCGAGGGTAACGATGCGACCGGGTCGCTGCCCGGGAAAATCGTACAGCAGGCGCCGCACCACCAGGCCACCGAGGCTGTGGGCGACGAAGTGGACCCTATTCCCCTCCACCCGCTGCAGGAAGAGATTCAGTTGCCGCGCATTCTCGATCAGGTCACGAGCCACGCTGCGATAGCTGAAGCGGTAGACCCGATAACCCGCAAGACGCAGCCGCCGTTGCAGCAGGAACATCTCAAAACCCTTCATCCACAGGCCGTGAACTAGCACAACGCTTTCCCGATCACTCATAACCGCTATATAAATCCATGAATTTTCAATTTGTTAGCTGGACTGGCAATTCCGAGAAAAAGACATATATCCAGTACATCAGCTGTAAAAACGGTCATCACACTACAGGAGGTGAACCATGTTTCGCAGCCTCTACTTCGTATTTTGCGACGAGCATGGGGTACGCCGAGCCATCAACGACCTCAAAATCGAGTTCGGCTTCAACGATACCCAGCTCCATGCCTTTGTCGGCGACATCAACGATCTGCACGAACTACCCGGTGCCACCCTGCATCGACATACCCATGAAGCCGTGGTCAGGGCGAAGTGGATCTGGTATCTCAGCATCGCAGTATTCGTCTTTGCCCTGACCGGGCTGGTTCTGTCGCTGCTGGTCGCTTCATGGTACTGGTCGGTGCTACTGGGCCTGGTGGTACTGTTCACTCAACTCTCCGGCTACCTGTTCGGCAACCGTGTTCCCAACGCCCAATTGGCCCGTTTCCACACCGGTCTGCACCGGGGCGACATTGTGTTGCAGGTCGATGTGCCACGGCAGAGCGCGGAGAATGTCAAAACCTACCTCGACCGACACTACCCAGGCACTGTCAGCAACATCAGCAACTTACACCTGGGCAGCCTCGGGATGTAGGGCGTGCGTCGCAAACAAAAAAAGGGAGTGGCATTGCCACTCCCTTTTTCATTCGGTGTTCACCGTCACTTACGGTGAAACCTCCAGCATGCGTTCGAGCGAAAGCTTCGCCTCTTCTTTCTCTTGCGGGTCCACTTTGATCTGATTGACCACATGCCCCTCGAGCAGATTCTCCAGCACCCAGGCCAGATGCTGCGGATCGATGCGGAACATGGTGGAACACATGCAGATGGTGGGGGACATGAAGTGGACGTGCTTGCCTTCAGACTTGAACTGCTCGGCCAGACGGTTGACCAGATTCAGCTCGGTACCGACCAGCCAGCGACTACCCGGCTCGGCATCACGGATGGTGTTGATGATGTATTCGGTGGAGCCAACATAGTCGGACTTCTGGCACACCTCAAAGGGTGATTCCGGGTGGGAGATGATCTTCGCTTCAGGATACTTGGCCTTGAAGGCATCGATCTGTTCCGGCTGGAACATCTGGTGCACCGAGCAGTAGCCTTTCCACAGGATCATCTTCGCCTGTTTGATCTGCTCCGGGGTCAGTCCGCCCAGCGGCTGGTCGAAGTCCCACACCACCATCTCTTCCAGCGGAATGCCCATGGCGTAACCGGTATTGCGGCCCAGGTGCTGATCCGGGAAGAAGAGTACCTTCTCCCGCTGACTGAAGGACCACTCCAATACCTTGCGTGCGTTGGATGAGGTGCAGACGATGCCACCGTGGCGACCGCAGAAAGCTTTCAGATCGGCAGCGGAGTTGATGTAGGTGACGGGGGTGACGTGCTCGTCCGGCTCCAGCACCTCGGCCAGTTCGCGCCAGGCGCGTTCGACTGCGGCGAGGTTGGCCATGTCGGCCATGGAGCAGCCGGCGGCCAGGTCGGGCAGGATGGATATCTGATCGTCGCGGGAGAGGATATCCGCCACCTCGGCCATGAAGTGCACGCCGCAGAAGACGATGTACTCCGCCTTAGAGCGGGCGGCCTGACGCGACAGCTTGAGCGAGTCGCCGGAGAAATCGGCGTGGCGAAAGACCTCTTCTCGCTGGTAGTGGTGACCGAGGATCACCACCCGCTCGCCGAGTTTTTCCCGGGCAGCGACCAGTCGCGCCTCGGCTTCGGCGTCGCTCAGCGACAGATAATCTTCGATCGGCTTTTCACTGCTCATGCTCAATCCGGGCTGACTCAGCCAGCTTTCTCTTCTTTCTGCGGCTTGGCCACACGAATTCCAAGCTCGACCAATTGTGCCGGGGCAACCTGCGACGGCGCATCGGTCAACAGACAGGCGGCGGTCTGGGTCTTGGGGAAGGCCATGACGTCACGGATAGATTTGGCGCCGGTCATCAGCATCACCAGTCGGTCCAGACCGAAGGCGAGACCGCCGTGGGGCGGACAGCCGTACTTCAGCGCATCAAGGAGGAAGCCGAACTTCTCGCGGGCCTCTTCATCGGAGATACCCAGCGCACGGAAGACCTTCTCCTGCACCTCTTCGCGGTAGATACGCATGGAGCCGCCACCGATCTCGGTGCCGTTGAGCACCATGTCGTAGGCGCGGGAGAGACAGTTGCCCGGATCGGATTCGAGCTTGTCGATATCGGCCTCGGCAGGCGAGGTAAACGGATGGTGCAGGGAGTAGAAACGACCGTCCTTCTCTTCCCACTCGAACATCGGGAAGTCGACCACCCACAGCGGCGCCCATTGACGGGTCAACAGATTGAGGTCGTGACCCAGTTTGACCCGCAGCGCACCGAGCGCCTCGTTGACCACCTTGGCCTTGTCGGCACCGAAGAAGACCAGATCGCCATCCTGCGCACCCACGCGCTGCATGATGTTCATAGCCACTTCGTCGGGCAGGAACTTGAGGATCGGCGATTGCAGACCTTCGACGCCCTTGGCCAGTTCGTTGACCTTGATGTAGGCCAGCCCCCTGGCGCCGTAGATACCGACGAACTTGGTGTAGTCGTCGATCTCCTTGCGTGAAATTTCACTGCCTTTCGGCACGCGCAGCGCGGTGACGCGGCAGGCGGGATCATTGGCCGGGCCGGAGAAGACCTTGAACTCCACATCTTTCATCAGGTCGGCCACTTCGACCAGTTCCAGCGGGATACGCAGATCCGGCTTGTCGGAGCCGTAGCGCTGCATCGCCTCAGCGTAGCCCATGCGCGGGAACGGATCGGGCAGTTGTTCTTCCAGTACCCTGGCGAACATCTCGCGGATCATCCCCTCGGTGAGGGTCATGATCTCCTCCTCGTTCATGAACGAGGTCTCGATGTCGATCTGGGTAAATTCAGGCTGACGATCGGCACGCAGGTCTTCATCACGAAAGCAGCGCACGATCTGGTAGTAGCGGTCCATACCGGAGACCATCAGCAACTGCTTGAAGATCTGCGGCGACTGCGGCAGGGCGAAGAAGCTGCCCTGATGGGTACGGCTCGGTACCAGATAGTCGCGGGCACCCTCGGGGGTCGCCTTGGTCAGCATCGGGGTTTCGATGTCGAGGAAACCGCGCTCGTCGAGATAGTTGCGCAGGGCGCGGGTCATCTCGGAGCGGAATTTCATCCGCTGGTACATCTGCGGACGGCGCAGATCCACATAGCGATACTTCAGGCGGTGCTCCTCACCCACCTCGTCATCATCGATGTCGAGCATGAACGGCGGGGTTTCGGAACGGTTGAGGACCGTCAGCTCCTTGCCCAGCACCTCAACCTGCCCGGTCGGCAGGTCATTGTTCTCGGTTCCCGCGGGACGACGGCGCACCTTGCCTTTAATGTGCAGCACGAATTCGTTGCGCACGCTCTCGGCCGTGGCGAAGACATCCGGCAGGTCCGGATCGAAGACAATCTGGGCAACACCTTCGCGGTCGCGCAGGTCGATAAAGATGACACCACCGTGGTCACGGCGGCGATGTACCCAACCGGCAAGCTCGATCTCCTGATCGATATGGGATTCGTTCAACTGGCCGCAGTAGAAGCTGCGCATGGTGTTCTTTCCTGTCGCTGTAGGGTAAAGGCGGGAATGTTACGGATCGGCGGGGTCCGGCGCAACTGTCAGACGGCTATTCTGCGTCTGTCACGTGCGGCCGGGAACAGCCCTCTTTGGCCGGATTGGGGACCACCGAGCCCATGGAGATGATCATCCGCAGACCATCGTCGACACTCATATCCAGCTCAATCACGTCTTCCTTCGGTACCATAATGAAGAAGCCGGAGGTCGGATTGGGGGTGGTAGGCACGTATATATTGATCACTTCACGCCCGGTCTTGCACTGCGCCTCACCCACCTCGGTACCGGTCTGGAGAGCCAGGGTCCACAGCCCCTTGCGCGGATACTCCACCAGCAACACCTTACGGAAAGACTGCCCGGAGGAGGAGAACATGGTCTCGGCGATCTGCTTCACCGCTGAATAGACCGAACTGACCAGCGGAATGCGTCCCAGTATCGACTCCCAGATCGCCACCAGTTTGCGGCCAAACAGATTGGCGACGATGACGCCGGTGAATAGCACCACCACCACCGCAACGATGACCCCTAGCCCGGGGATCGACACCCCGAACAGCTGCTCGGGGCGGTACTGCATCGGCAACACCACCAGGGTTCGGTCGAGCAGGCCGATCAGCATTTTCACGACGATGATCGTAACCCCAAGCGGGATCCAGACCAGCAGTCCGGCCATCAGGTAACGACGTAAAGCAGAAATCATAAAGCGCTATTAACCTATTTGTTGGCCATGCAGCCGCCGCCGCAGGCACCACTGGCACAGGCCGGGGCGTTATCGATACTGGCGGCCTTGTGGGTAAAACTACCGACAGAAATCAGCTTTTTAAGTTCAGGCTTGCCACATTCAGGGCAGTCGGTAAGTAGTGGGTCGCTCATCTTCTGCATCGCCTCCAGGCGATGGCAGCAGGCATTGCACTGGTATTCGTAAAAAGGCATGGATACCTCGCAGGAATATGCTGATAACGGGATAAAGTGGGGGCACAACCCACCACATCAATGGGAATATTCTACTGTCGAACAGGCATGACACCAAGCGGCAGAAGCCGTCATTTCAGAGCCAGAACTTGTCTCCTTCGATGGCTCCTGTACGTTCGATAGCGTTGCGGGCTTTGTCGATCGCCTTCTTCAACTTCTGGTGATCGATAACATTCATCCCGGTACGCATAAACTTGTCAGCCATCTTGAGCACCTCCTTGAGCTGCTCATTCTGGTAATTGGTGTTAAGCAGGGACTTGGCAATAAAATAGGGATCTTCACCCTGTTCACGCATACGTCCCGCCTCAGCCAGCGCGATTTTCAACTCTTCCTCGGTTGGCATTGCCATGGGGGGCCTCCATCAATCCTTGCATTCAATCAACAGTTGAATAGGCGCAGTATAAGCGCAACATAGCATTGAAGTGTATCCATCCCCTGATAATGACGGATAATAGAAAAATCCAGGACCAGACCTCCGAGCCTAATGACACACATCAAACGTACCGAAGAACCCCTTGCCGAACGCAACGACTGGCAAACTGTCCGCTCGCTGCTGCCATACCTGTGGAACTACCGCGGTCGCGCCGGGCTGGCGCTCGCCTTTCTGGTGCTGTCAAAGGTGGCCATTGTCGGCGTACCACTGGCACTGAAGGAGATCGTCGATGCCCTCGACAGCAGCAACGGCCACACCGCCACCCTGCCCATCATGCTACTGCTGGCCTACGGTGTGTTGCGTCTGGCAGGCTCCGCCTTTAACGAACTGCGCGATGTGATTTTTGCCAAGGTGCGGCACGGCACCATGCGCGAACTGTCGCTGAAATCGCTGGAACACCTGCACAAGCTCTCCCTGCGCTACCACCTGGAACGCAAGACCGGCGCCCTCTCCCGGGACATGGAGCGCGGCACCCGCAGCGCCGCCTCGCTGCTCAACTATATGGTCTTCTCCATCCTGCCCACCTTTGTTGAGCTGGGGCTGGTGGCCGGGATCCTGCTGAGTAAATACAGTGTCTGGTTCGCCCTGATCACCGTAGTGACCGTGGTGATCTACGTCACCATCACCTTCTTTATCACCAACTGGCGAATGAAGTTTCGTCACCGCATGAACGCCAAGGATTCGGAGGCCAACTCCCAGGCCATCGATTCGCTGATCAACTACGAGACGGTGAAGTACTTCAACAACGAAAGTTTTGAGCAGCAGCGTTACGACAGAACCCTGACCGAATGGCAGGACGCGGCGGTGATGAGCCAGACCTCCATGTCGGGCCTGAATATCGCCCAGGGCGCAGTGATTGCCGTCGGCGTCACCCTGATCATGATCCTCGCCGCCAGCGAGGTCGCCGCCGGAGGGATGAGCCTCGGTGATCTGGTGCTGGTCAACGCCTTCATGTTGCAGGTCTTTATCCCGCTCAACTTCCTCGGCGTGGTTTACAGCCAGGTGAAACATGCCTTGTCCGATATGGATCGCATGTTCCAGTTGTTGCGTGAAGAGCCGGAGATCGTCAACAAGCCAGACGCCAAACCGTTACAGGTCGGCGACGGCACAGTGCGTTTCGAACATGTACGTTTCCACTACCAGGCAGAGCGACCGATCCTCGCCGATGTCGACTTTGAAATTCCGGCGGGACACAAAGTGGCGGTGGTCGGCCACAGCGGCGCAGGCAAATCGACTCTCGCCCGGCTGCTGTTCCGCTTCTACGACACCAGTGGTGGACGGGTGTTGATCAACGGTCAGGACGTGCGCGATGTCACCCAGGAGAGTCTGCGCGAGTCCATTGGCATCGTTCCACAGGACACCGTACTGTTTAACGACACCATCGAATACAACATTGCCTACGGTCGCTACGGTGCCGATCACGACGCGATCGTCCGCGCCGCACAACTGGCCAACATCCATAACTTCATCGATTCGCTACCCGATGGCTATCACACCATGGTCGGTGAACGTGGCCTGAAACTCTCCGGCGGCGAAAAGCAACGCATCGCCATCGCCCGCGCGGTACTGAAAAACCCGAAGATACTGGTCTTCGACGAAGCAACCTCCTCCCTCGACTCCCAATCGGAAAAGACCATTCTCGAAGCCCTGCAGGAACTGGCCAGCGACCACACCACCTTGGTGATTGCCCATCGCCTATCCACAGTGATCGACGCGGATCAGATCCTGGTCATGGATCAGGGCCGTATCATCGAACGTGGCAGCCATCAGGACCTGCTGCTACAGAACGGACGCTATGCCGAGATGTGGGCATTACAACAGGAAGAACGGGCGAAGGAAGAATTACAACAACTGGCATAGAAAACAAAAAGGCCCCGCTTGGGGCCTTTTTAATTACACCGCTACCTATGACATAAACGGATAGTCGGTGTAACCCCTGGCATCCGATGTATAGAACGTATCCTGATCGGCGGTGTTGAGTTCTGCACCGGCTTTAACGCGGGCAGGCAGGTCCGGATTGGCCAGGAATGCCGTGCCAAACGCCACGGAATCGGCAACCTTGTCACGCACCACCTGAGCGGCCTCTTCAGCGCTGTAGCCCATATTCACCATCAGATGTCCTTTGTAGTTTTCACGGGCAATAGTAACGACATCCGCCTGCTGCACACCAAAGAAATCCGCCCGCATCAAATGCAGATAGGCAAGCTCAAATTTGTTCAGGTATTCCGCCAGAAAACGGGTCCATTCCGCTGGGTCACTATCAGCCATGCTGTTAAAACTGTTCAACGGGGAGAGACGCAGTCCCACCCGCTGACTGCCGATCTCATCGATCACTGCTTCAAGCACTTGGGTAAGGAAACGGGCACGATTTTCCAGTGAGCCGCCATACTCGTCACTGCGCTGGTTGGAACCATCACGCAAAAACTGATCAATCAGATAGCCATTGGCACCGTGAACCTCAACGCCGTCAAAACCTGCGGCGATGGCGCCAGCTGCCGCCCTGCGGAAATCCTGCACAATCGCGGCAATCTCCGCTTTACTCAGCTCACGTGGAACCGTGTAGGGTTTCTTTCCTTCCGGCGTGTAGGTTTCACCATCAATTGCCAGGGCACTCGGTGCGACGCACTCCTTACCCTCATTGAGTAATGGGTGGGCAGCCCGACCCGCGTGCCAGATTTGAAGAAATATCCGTCCACCCGCCTGGTGTACGGCTGTAGTGGTTTTCTTCCAGCCCTCGATCTGTTCTGTGGAGTAAATACCCGGGTCATTGCCGAATGCGGACGTCCCCGGTGTAACCATGGTGCACTCTGTGATCACCAGACCTGCGCTGGCTCGCTGCTCATAGTATTCCGCCATCAGCTCATTGGGCAGATGGCCGATGGCTCGACAGCGTGTGAGCGGAGCCATCACAAAACGATTTGGCAGGGCGAGTGCACCCAGCGAGACAGCTTCAAACAGGGGAGTGGTGTTAGTGGGCATGGAAAAGTTCCTTTTTGAATTATGGTGAACGCCTTATCTGGCTATAGGTATAGCCCATGGAAAGGGAATTAAAGGTCTCTCATCAATTTCTCCGGGAGTTACTCTAACTCTAACACCTACCGGTGCAGCAGGATGGGATATATCGACCCGGCGCATATCCCCATCTGGCTGGATTAGATCACATTGAATGAAGGTGGCGTGAGGGAAAAGAGCCCGGAAGAATATCGCTCATCCAGGGAAGCCTGCTCAGCTAAACTAAAAAAGGCCCCAGTCGGGGCCTTCTTATGCATGTGAGATGGTCTCACAGGGGGAGGCCGTTGGCAGTGCGCTCCAAATCTAGCAAAGATCGGCTGCTTTACACATTGCCTCAGCGACCTCTTTGCGATGCGAGTGTATCCACGGCCAGCCATATTTGTTGCAAAATTCCTCAATCACGGCCACAGCAACAGCAGACAAAGCATCAGCCACAGGGTCTTCTGGGCCACCACCGGCAAGTTCAATGGCAGCGACGATGCCTGCAGCGGCAGCAGCACAACTCAGATCACCCGGCATGACACCGAGTGCTTTTTCAACAACGTCTTTACAAGTTCCACAAAGTAAATGCATCTCATACTCTCCTTGTCAGATAGTCCATGTTGTGAGAAATATGTGTGAACAGGCAGAGTGTAGTTGACACCTTGGCACTCTGCTGACAGAGCCTAATTATTCAGCGCATCAACTGGCGTCCTGCTCTACCAGGCGGCCATTTCTCTCTTCAATGATTTCACCTGCCTCCTGAATTTCTGTCAGACCATGCATGATCTCGGGGATCACTTTTACGATCTGGATAATGCTGAAGATCAGTATGCCGTGACGAACGCCAAATGCGGCGTCATCGACGGACACCATGATTTCATACAGTGCCGTAACCAACAGGATCAGACCGCTGAAAAGATTCAGGTACGGGCTTTGGGTAATCCGTCTTAACATTTCATCTCCCTATTATTTTTTATAGGTCACCTGGAGATCGTTGCCGACGATGGTGAAGCTCGGTTCCACACCGTCAATACTGTTTGCATAGAACTGATCCGCGGTGAAGTTGGTGAGGTTGGCGCTGGTGAGAATCGTATAGGACGCATTGAAGGCAAAACCGCCGCCCTCTTTCTGCCACAGAGAGAAGGTCGCCTGGTTTGAGTTGATGGTCAGCGCGCCGGATACAGTGAGGTTGGTTGGGTTGGTACCGAGCTGGATGGAGACGATACCTCCGTTCAGTTCGAGCGCACCGATGGTGACACCGCTGGTGTGATCGCTGATATCGAGTTCGCCGTTGCCGAAGAGTTGCACCGTTGCCGTTCCACCCGAGGCATGATCATAGAAGGCGATTTTTCCGCCATAGCCGCCGTGAGTTCCGCCATAGGCGATCAGCGTAGCGTTACCCGCGGTCGAGGTGTTCGAGAATACAGTGTAACCACCGGTTGCTTTCGATGTGTAACCACCAAGATTGAAGAGTGTTGCTTCGCCTGCGGTGGGAACGTTGTTGCCCGCACCATTGTTGCCACTACTGTTCTTGCTGACGTAGACCGAGAATTCGGTGAAGCCAGCGGCGGTACCTTCACTCACGCCGGGGTGATTCCAGATCGTCGCGTTACCTGCGGTGGGGAAATAATCGGTCGGCTGGTTGATCGAGAAAATCGTATGGCCTGCGCTCGACTTGCCTGCATTGGCACTGCCGTAATTGGCGATGGTGGCGTTGGCGCCGGTCGGCGAACCGTACTTGGCACTGAATTCGAGGTGACCGCCGCCACCCTGCTCGCCTTCCCGCGCACCATAGTTGAAGTAAGCGCCGTTACCTGCGGAGGCGCCTTCGGTTGCAGCCATCGACGGCGGATTGTTGTTGAAGCTTGTCACACCGCCATAGGCATTCGCCGCCGGTGCTGCGTGGTTGAAGAATCGTCCCTGCCCTCCTGTGGCAGTCGCATCGAAGGCGACATCGCCGCCGTTCGCTTTGCTGTAAGTACCGCCATAGTTATTGTAAACACCGTAGGCCGCGGTCGAACTGCCGTAGAACTGGGTGTTGCCGCCGTCGCCACCGGAAACGGTGCCGCCAACATTGGTGAAAGAACCATTGGCGGCGGTGGCGTTATCGTGGAATACAACATTGCCGAAGGTATCGCCATCGGTACCTAGGGTGCCGTAGATAATGAAACGGGCGTTCTCCGCCGTTGAAGTATCACTGAAACTGATCTCGCCGCCCACGGTACTGCCGTGCTTCGGTGGAATACCAGCTCCGGTCCACGCCTTGAACGCCGCGGAACCCGCGGTCGAGTTGTCGCAAAAACTGATGACGCCGCCGCCGTAGCCCTGTTCCGTTTCCGGACCGGCGCAGTAGAACATGTCGAGTCCACCGGCGGTGGCCTTGTTGGTAAACTTGAGTTGTGGATCCTTGGGACCACTACTGGTCGCAGCGACGACGAAGCTCTGCAGGTTACCGGAGTTGTTGCTGATACCTTGACCGGTGATCGTCAGCGCAGGTGATGCGCAAACACCGAGGGTAAAAGTATAGGCGGAGGCGTTATCGGCAAACTCGATATTCTCCACCGAAGCTTCGCCGGTCGGCGAAAAGGCAACCGCAGTCTGTGATGAAGCGGCAAAAGTAGCTGTCTCGTTAGGTACCCCCGCAGGGCTCCAGTTATCTGCCGAGTTCCATTCGCCGCTTGCCGGTCGGCTATTCCAGGTCGATTGAGTCATCTACTCCTCCTGAGATTTGTTTGCTCCTGAGTACAGGTGTTTCATTTTGCCTCCCGGTAGCAAAGCAGATTATTCACCTTGCGCAACCTCCGGCGCCGCCTGTACCTGATTGCGTCCCATCCGCTTGGCCCGGTAGAGGGCGATGTCCGCTTCACGAAGCAGTTGCTCCGTACCTCCTTTCGCACCGGGCACCATGGTGGCAGTGCCTGCACTCACGGTAACCACGTTGCTCACCGAAGAGTGGGTGTGGGCGATCGCCAGTGCCTCCACCGCCTGGCGGATTTTCTCTCCCACCTGGGCCACACCCTCGTGGTCTGTATCGGGCAGGATGAGCATGAACTCCTCGCCGCCGTAGCGGACGACCAGATCGGCAGGCCGCAGTAGCTGTGCACCCAATGCTTTGGCCACTGCTACCAGACAGTCGTCGCCAGCCTGGTGACCGTAGTTGTCGTTAAAGGCCTTGAAGTGATCCACATCGAGCATAATGACCGACAGCGGCAGCTTTTCACGCCGCAGGCGCGTCCACGTCTGTTCCAGATAGACTGCGCCGCGGCGACGGTTGGCGACGCCGGTAAGACCGTCGCGATCGGCCAGCCCCTGCAACTCCTGATTGACCTGCTCCAGACGGGCGGTCCGTTCTGCCACTTTCTCTTCCAGGGTGCGCGAGTAATCCTGCACCTGCTCATAGAGACGAGCGTTCTCAATGGCGACCGACGCCTGGGCCGCCAAAAGCTGGATCACCTCCACCCGCTCCCTGGTGAAGACGCCGCTGGTCAGGTTGTTCTCCATGTAGACAGCACCCTCAAAACGCTCCCGCCGCAGCGGTACACAAAGCACCGAGACCGGATTGAAGTGGAGTACATAGGGGTCCTGCATGAATTGCCCCTCGCTGGCGGCATTCCCAAGCACCACCGCCTCGCCGCTGTGCAGGACCTGACTGATGAGGGTCACGGGTAACGGCACCTGCCTACCCTCGCGATCCGCAACCAGCGAATGGGGCGGCATCTCGCTCGTCGCCAAACCTTCCGCCGGGAGTTGCGTCGCCTCCACCACCAGCTTCCCCTCACGCCGGACCACCATACAGCCCCACTGGGCGCCGACGTTTTCCAGCAGGATGTTCATGGTGGTTTTGAGCAGTCGGTCCAGAACAATTTCGCCGGAGATCTCCCGCGACGCCTTCATAACTGAAGCCAGATCCAGATCGCCCGCCTCGCGTAGTGCCGCCGCCACCCGGCCGCCCGTGGCCAGTTCACGCAGCACCGGAAACTCCTGCTCCAGCATGGTCACTTTGCGATGTGCACCCCAACGATCGTAAAGGTGATGGGCGCCGCGCAGGTAGCCTTCCGCGGACCGTCTCTGACCAACGAGCAGAAGATGCCGCGCGGCCCGCTCGTGGGCGGTGGCCTCGTCGTGAAGAAAACCACTTTTGCGTGCCGACTCGATGGCGGCATCGTAGCGCTCAAGCGCCAACTCATGCGTATCATCAAGACTCAACAGTTCAGCCTCCATCAGTAGTTGGAGGTGACGGAAATTGGCTTCGCAGTTGTCGGCCCAACGGCGCATACGGGCAAGATCGCGCTCCAGTCGAGCGCGAGTCAGCGCCTGCTCATCCGGCCCCATCTTGGGGTAGTGGGTCGTCAGAGTGAGGAAGGCGACGATGTAGAAACGCACCAGTTGCGGCAGTGACATCGCCGATTTGCTCAACTGGTCCTGTGCACGTACATGTTCCAGCGCCTGACTGTAGTTACCGTAGAGCAGGCATATTTCGGCGCTGTAGATGTGGTAGTTGGCGATACCGGTCATGAACTGGCGCTGGCGCATCCCTTCCAGGCACTGCTCCTCATCGAAGCTGTCGTCACTCAGTGTGCATGGCGAAGCGGTGAGGCCGAGCAGATTGCGCTGCAGTTGCAGGAACAGGGTACCCGAGTCGAGGGAGTCCTGATAGGCACATTCGCGCACGATCTCCAGGTTCTCCGCATGCAGCCGATGGGCGGTTTCCAGATCCAGCGTCGGATCCCAGATCACACAATCCTGAGCACTATAGGCAAGGTAGAGCAGGTCACCCGACTGGTAGCCCGCCTCGATCCCCTTGCGGAACCATGGCGTCAGGGTCGACCAGTGGTTACTCCAGTGGTGCACAAACATGGCGTAGACATAGATCACCCGTGCGCGCAGGGCGATGTCATCAAGGCGTTCGTTGATCGCCAGCCCAACCTTGCCGTACTCATAACCAAGCGCCGGTTCATCCAGTTCACCGCAGAGCAACATGCCATAGGCCGCGTAGGCAAAGGCCGACTCGGGGGAGTTACCGTGGCGTAACGAGAGATTGACCGACTTCAGCACCAGGTAGGGAAACAGGTTTCCGCTACCCGAAAGAAAGGCAGCAGCGAATATCTCCATCAGCAAACGCATTGCGGTCAGGGTGGCAGGGTCCTCTACCGAGGGGGCATTCACCAGATCGGCGATGCGACGTTTGCCGAGATTCTCTTCAACCAGCCGCCGCTCCTCGTCGATATCCGCCTGCGTGGGTTGATCGGTAAATTCCAGGCCGAGCATCGCCAGCCCCTGGATGGCGGAGAGTATGGAATCCTCCATGCGTCCCAGGGTCGCGTACTGCCGGGTGCGGGTGGCGAGGATATCGCTACGCTCCAGATCCGAACGGGCATGCTCCAACATCACTTCGATCCAGTATTCCGCCTCGTCGGTATGTCCGGTGAGATAGGCGCACTGCTGGGTCTCCGCCGCCAGTGCACGCATCAATTCCGGTACCGCCTGCCAGGGATCGGCTGGCAACAATTCCATCGCCACCCGCAGATAGTCATGGGCGGCTTCGTATGCCGAGGAGTTGCGGGCACGCACACCCGCACGCAAGTTCAGCTCGGCAAGACGTAACCGCTCTTCTGCAGACTCGATCAGTGAACGGCCGGCGTTGAGGTGACCGACGATCTCGATGAGACGATCGGCGGGGACCGCATCACCGGCATGCTGCAGCATCAGACGACCGACAGAGAGATGTACGTCCGACAGCAACTGCGTATAGATCAGGGCGTAGGCCGCCTGTTGTACACGGTCGTGCTGGAAACGATAGCTCGGATTACACGCCAGCGATTCGCTGACATCCCACTCCAATTCCAGTTCACCGCCCACAAGGCGATAGTCGCTATGCAGCGGAAACACGGTGTGCTGCTTGAGTGCCGGTAGCAACGCCTCAGCAGTTTCGGCGACAGAGTGTTCGTAGATCGCCGAGAGTGTCTGCAGGTCAAAGGTGTTACCGATACAGGCCGCCAACTGCAGAACCTGCTGGGTCGTGGGCGGCAAGCCGCGCAGGTTGTCGACCATGAACTCGACCACGTCGCTGCTGACACCGGACCAGCGCGCCGCATCCAGGTCCCAGTTCCAACGTCCGCTGACCGGATCCGGGGTAATCGCCCCATCCTTGTGAAGTTGCCGCAGCAATTCGTTGGTAAAGAAGGGATTGCCCTGGGCCTTGTCGTAGAGCATGTCGCTCAGGGGACGCGTCTCAGCCGGTTCACGCCCCAGGGCATCGGCCACCATGTGTGCTACCGAGTGCCGGTCCAACGGACCGATGGGAAGCTGGCGGATGTTTTTCTGTGTCTTCAGATCATCCAGCAACAGACGTAACGGATGCCCGACACCCACTTCGTTGCTGCGGTAGGCGCCGATCAGCAACAGGTGGCTCAGCTCTCTGGAGGTCACCAGACGGCGCAGCAATTCCAGGGTCGGTACGTCGCTCCATTGCAGGTCGTCAAGGAACAGCACCACCGGGTGCCCTTCCCCCGCAAAGACGTGGAGAAAGTTGGTCAGCATGATATGCAGGCGGTTACGCGCCTCCGCCGGTGGAAGTTCGACCACTTTCGGCTGATGACCGATAATCAGTGCCAGTTCCGGGACCAGATCCACCACCAACTGAGCGTTTGTCCCCAAGCCATCCAGTAACCGTTGACGCCATTGCGCCAGATGCTCATCCGATTCCGCCAGCACCTGTTGGATCAATCCGCGGAAAGCAGCAGCAAGTGCGGTATACGCCTCACCCTGCTGTAACTGCTCGAATTTACCCTGAACCAGGAAGCCCCGCTCACGCACCAAGGGACGATCGATCTCGTTTACCAGTGCCGATTTACCAACACCAGAGTAGCCGTGAACCAGACAGAACTCGTTCCGCCCAGCGGCCGCTGCTTCGCACAATCCGAGCAACTCCTGCAGTTCACTCTCTCGACCGTAAAGATTTTGCGGTATCAGAAATTTGTGCGCGACATCCTTTTTGCCCGGTTCAAACGGCTCGATCTCCTGGCCAGCCGCAAGCCTATCGGCGCAATACATCAGATCGTGCATCAAACCTTCGGCACTCTGGTAACGGGCTTCGGGACTTTTAGTCAGCAGCTTGAGAACGATGGCAGATACTGCCTCGGGCACCTCGGGTGCAATCTCGTGCGGGACGGGTGGCAGGCGGCTGATATGGCTGTGTACCCACTCCAGCAGGTTGTCGGCCTCGAACGGCGGTTGGCCGGTCAGCAACTCGAACAACAACACACCAAGGGAGTAGTAATCTGAGCGGTAGTCCAGATCGCGATTCATGCGCCCCGTCTGTTCCGGGGAAATGTAGGGCAACGGTCCCTCGATGCGCCGCGACATCTGTACCGCCTGTCGCTCCTGATCCAGTTCGGAGGCGATACCGAAACCGGCCAGGGCGATGTTGCCACTGGCGGGATCGAATCGCACATGTTTCGGAGTCAATGCCTTGTGTACGAGATCATGGGCGTGAACTTCCCCCAAAGTGCGAACAAGGTGTAGTGCGATATCGAGTACCTCGCTCAGGGGCAGCCCCTTACCCCCCGAACGAGCAAGATAGGACTCGAGGGTCTCCTCGAATAGATCACCGATCAGGGCCAGATTGCCGCTACCATGGGGCAACACCGCGTATACCCTGCGCACCCCGTTAACCGCAGCCAGGCGCTGAGCAATGACCCCTTCACGGCGAATCCCGGCTACCTGTTGGCGCTCTGGGTATTCAGCATCAAGTGTTTCCACCGCCACAGCGGCACGATCATCGAGACGCACACCACGATAAACGATACGCCCGTCGGATCGGCATAGAACCGGTCCGATTTCGTAGCCGGGCAGCTGTGGAACCACCTCCCCCATGTTCCCTTAAACGCGCTTCAGATGCCAAACATGCGGTTGAATGTGGCGCAATAGTCCTCGTGTGCAGAATCACACAGGGGATCGCCGTGACCACACAGGGCGTGCTTGAACGACAACTCCTTGAGACGGGCGAAATCGCCACCTTCAGGTGTGGCCCGCTGTACCCAGACCGGACCAAGATTGGCCGGGGTGAAAAAACCCATCTTCTGCATCAGTTCCTTTGACGAGTCGGAGAAATAGTCGTCGGGGGCAAGCCAGTTCTGCAGGGCGTCACAAGCAATGAGTATCCCGCCTTCGCGGTCAAGAAGAATGATCCCTTCGGGGATCTGGGTGGTGTGGAATTCAAACAGGCTGGCATCCAAAATCGGCAGCGGACCGTCCGGCGTCAGGGTTTGCGTCGCCTTGAGGCCGGTATCGTGTACCATTCCCGGCATCACCCAGTACTCGGCTTTGTAGCGATCCACGTAGAACGGATCGTCGCGCCCATGCAACGAACCGAGGCGAACCACATCGGTAACCTTGCCCAGTTTGTCGAGCTCGGCCAGACCTTCATCGCTCAGGCGCACACTGTTGACGATGATCAGACGTTCACCATCGCGCACGATGGTCATATTGCGGCTGAACTTCCACTCCATTCCCTGAAGAACGGTCTCCATGGCGCCGCTGACGAAGAAGACGTCGGAAAAGACCTCCCTGATACTCCCATGCTGTAGTGCTGGTGGAAACTGACCCATTGCTCTGCCCCTCATTCCTCGTTGTTGTACTCGAAGCGGCCCACATAGCGATACTCCCTGGCATACTCGTTGAGATAGCCATTCAGGTAGCCTAGCTGGGCCTCACTGAGGCGTCCATGCCGAATGTCGTCCATGGATTCATTACCGTCGCTGCTATCCATCCGCCTGAGATGGAACAGTGTCATATCGCGCCCGCCGAAGAAGCCCTTCAGGTATTCGTGCAGGGGTCGCGCCTCTGTCATATCGAAAACGGCACCGTAGAGCGCCGTATACAACGGGTGCTGTGTCAGGGAGGAGGTGTCAAACACAGGATAATCACCAGGCGGTGGCGCAAACGGCGGATGGTCATCGGGCCGATGGACCGGCTGGGCCTCAAGCGCCCGAATATAATCCGGGGCGAGACCCGCGCTACGTGCACCATCAAGCACGATATTGAGATAGCGGCGACTTGGTCGACAGCTATCATCGATGAATTCCGGCATACCGACGTAAGTCAATGCAGGCACCCACTCACCATCTACCTCCACCTCGACGGTAATACGCTCATAGCCGTGTCCACAGGCCTCCATGGCATCGAGGGGCTGAAGGGCCTCATCCGGACAGTCGTAAAGTACGCCGAGTACCTGGGCATCAGGCTCTGCGGAGCGCTCGATGTTGCCGACTCCACCCTCGTGGCGAAAGAAATGCTGCACATTGAAGCGCAAACGCCACCCGCACAACACCGCACGCCGCGCCGCCAACGGCTCAACACCCTTGGCCCGCAGTGAGGTGGTATTCATATTGGAACCGAAACCAAAATAACGAAACATGCTGTTATCGACCACCGCAGTGGACTCTCCCCACAGGTTTTCTTCTCACCGAGATGACCTGTACTACAAGCCCACTACCATACCGGAATCATACGCGAAATCCATCTGTTAATTCATACTGAGTATCGACAAAATAGCCACGTTCTTTAACCCTATGTCCCATATTGGGAAATGTCATCTTCCCAATAAAAATCCACGATTCTGATACGATTTCAGTTTCGACTGAACAACATGGAGATTCCAGTCCGATGATCGAAGCAAAAAATCAACAGGGAGATTCGGTGGACTGGTGGTTTATCTATAAAACCCCGGAACATACCGGGTCAAAAAATAATAAAGGTTTCGACTTCCTCTATTTCGATCCCGATTCCGAGGCACTGCAGCGTTCGCCTGTCGGCCTGGATCAGAATAACCAGGCACTGAACCACACTCTGACAGCCATTTTCAATGCAGCGGAAGATGCAGGCTATATCGTCTACAACGATGAGCATGTGGACAAGGAAGAAAACAGTTCCGAGAAAGGTCACTGCAAAGGCATTCTGGCCTTCAATAAAGCGAGCGACTCTGCCCTGTTTCTACTCCATTCAACTCCACGCTTTCCCGCCAACAGGGAATTCACTCTCCCTGACGATGAGTCTATCTACGGCCAGACTTTTATCTGCATATCCCTGCCCGACTACCAAACGGCCAACCGGCTCGCCGAACAGATGTTGTGCCAACAGAATCCGCAGGTCTTGAAAGAAAGCTCACGTATTCCTTCTTCCCTGGAGCCGGATGAACCGCTTTCCCTTCTATTCCATGGCGCCGGTATCAATGAAGCGGAAATTCCCTCAACCGTTCAGTTCAAATCCAGAGCTGGAAAGGAATTTTCGCTCGTCGCAAAGAGTAGAAAATGGGGGAAAGATTTCTGGCTCGATCTGGTTTCTCCCGAATTGAAATGCGATCTGGTGGTTGAAACCTGGCGGAGAGGCGCCGTAACACCTCTGGAAGACAGGCGCTCCAGCGACTATGACGAAGACCTGCTCAACGTGTGCTTCAAGGTCGATCCGTCCCTGACCTATGAATGGCACTACACCAAGGATCATGCCAAGTGGGCGGTGGCGCTGAAAAACGAAACAAGTTCATCGCCCTGGGTCTGTGTCGCCGATCTGAACCGCATGGTCTCACAGGAAAAACGCGGTGGCGGCAGTCTCTGCTTTCAGGAACCTCAATTGTGGGAAGCGTTGAAAAAAGCCGAAGAAAAACTACACCAATTGGAAGCGGCTTCATAACTACTGTGCTCGCTACGTTATGAAACCACTTCACCCCACTCTTTTCTTAATCTTCATTTAGGAAAAGATTTGTCATACGGCGGCGTCAGTGTCGGTGCATCATTTCTCGGCCCGGACGCCTGAAGAGCACTCTCGAAAGTGGGCGCAACGTCCATGCGATCGCCGAGCCCCCAGAGAGGTTTGGGCACCCCGAACCAGTTGAGTAGCGTCGCGGCAAACGACGTTGAATCGAACGGGACGTCTCCCTCGGCACGGAAAACAGTCCGTTCCTTGATCCAGGGAGAGACCATAATGGTCGGCACGCGTGGTCCCATCAGGTCGTAGGCAAAACCGTTGTCCACATCATGAGGCCAGGGCTTTTTGGCATAGGGTGGTGCGACATGATCGTATATACCGTTGTTTTTGTCGAAGGTGATGATCAGCAGCGTCTCTTCCCAACCGGGTCCGTTCCTGATCGCCTCGTAGATATCGTTAAGCGCTTTTTCTGCGGGCACGATGTCGGCACCCGGATGGTATGAGGTGGCACCGGAAGGCGCGATCCAGACCGGTTCCAGGAAACTGAAGGCGGGCAGGTTGCCGCTCTGGGCATCTTTCTTGAATTGCTCGATATCCGCCAGGTAGTCACTTGAGTTCTCATCAACAGAGGGAATCTGTCCCTTCAGGTAAAGCTGGTTAGTGAATATGCATTTTTCCCAAAGTACCGAGTAATAAATTTTCCAGTCGGTAATGCCGTGGCTCCATAGCGTTTTCCAGATCGATTGGCGATGGGGAAACTTCGGCCAGTATTCGTAGACGTTACCGCCCTCCCAGGTACCGAGTTTGTCGAAGGCAGAACCGGTGACGGAAAAGGCACGGTTGACGTCAGTGCCGCCGGGGATGGAGCAGAACCAGCGGTCGGAAACGCTGAAGTGCTTTGCCAGTCCGTTCAGGATCGGTAGCTGTTCCGGACCGAAGGTTTCCATTACCTGGGGATTGGCGTTGTTGAGGATAAAGCCACCCATGTCCGGCTTCGCACGCCCCCAATAGCCGGGAGCTTCGGCGAACATCTGCTGCAGGTTGTCGGTGGTGTCGTGAAACGGATCCTGATCGAGGATCTTCAGATCCCACTGATTGCTTAGCTTGCCGCCCTGATACTTGCTGACAAAAACCTTTTTCTCCCCTTCATAATTGAAGTGTTCCGTACTCGCACCATCGAATGGCTCGTCGGTGCCGATGTAGTGGACTCCCTCGTCACCATTTTCGTAAAGCCAGCCGCAAACATTGTCGAATGAACGACTCTCGATCATGTAGTAGACCACATGCCTGATCTTCGAACGCATGAAGTCGATGGTACCTGGTGTCCCGGCCAACTTATCCTGCACCGGGATACGCGGCTGAAACCCTGTCAGCACCGCATCGGCACCGATAGCAGACGGGAGCGTTCCCTCATGAACAGGTCCAACGAGCACACCATCATGATCGGGATCAAACTTCCACAACCGGTAGGTGCCTTCCTGTGGATACCAGTCGAGGATATGATCACCGATGGCGGTAAGTTGATGGTGTTCATCAATGTACTCCCACTGCCCCTCCTGCACCGCCGGCAACGCGAGCGGCGGATGCATCTGCGGATCGAAGCTCCACAAACGAAAATGCTTTCCGTCGGGCAGGCGGTCCAGGACGTAATTGCCAACAGGAATCAGTGTGTGCCCTTCTTTGATCAGCGGAAAACCGCCCTGACCGGTATAAGGGAAAGGAATGGGATCCGCATGGCCGGGAGAATTTGGCTGAGGGTCGAAATTCCACAGTTCAAATGTCCCGCGCCCCTTTGCCGGGATCATGTTCAGGATAAAACTGCCCATGGGAATGAGGTCCAGATAGTGATCCTCATCGGGATTGAAGCTGTAATGATCCCGGTACTCCCCCCAGAACTTGGTCTTCTTCCAGAAACCGCTCTGGATGACCTGACCATTCAATGGATCCGAGGAATCCGGGGTAAAGGTAATGAGTTTATATTGGTAGCCGGGCGTGTTGTCCAGTTGGCAGATCGGGCTCCACTGCAACAGGTATCCTCCAATTTGGGCTATTCGATATGAATGGTCAAATGAACCGCCCGCAACCAATGAAACCGGGATGAACAGTTCCTGTGTATCAGGATCTAGTCGGAAAAGAGAGTAGGAATCATCATGCTGATTCTGGCAAATCAGAAAATCATAAGGAGATGTTTTTTTTGAGTTTGTTGTCATGAAACACCTTGCTCGTGGGGTGGTTGGGATCGGTTCAACAGTTGATTAGACTGTCGAACGCAATTGGCACCTACTTTAGCTCAAAGTACCGGACATAAAAGCCCATACCAGCTGCCCAGCCACTTTTACAGCCGCCCGACATGCGCAAAGAAATGCAAAGATCCCTGACACAACCTTTCATCCCGAACATTCTGGTGGTGTAATCCTTCAGACTAAATTCAGCATTGGTAGCGGATACTCCCCCAGAGACTTCCCCCTACCCAAATATCAACCTAGATGGAGACTGTTGTCATGAAAAAAAGTGTTATCGCTCTCGCCGCTGTTATCGCCCTGGGTAGCGTCAGCACCGCTATCGCCGCACAACGTGACCCGATCAAGAGTGCAATTAAGGCCCGTAAGGCGGTCTTTACCCTGATTGCCACCAACCTTGGTCCGATGGGTGCGATGACAAAGGGTGACATCCCCTTCAACAAAGAGACATTCACCCTGCGTGCTACCAATCTGGAAGCACTCTCTACGATGCCGTGGGAGTTCTTTATCCCGAACTCACAGAAAGGCAAAGGCAGCGAATCCAAGGCCGCCGTTTGGGAAAAAGCCGATGATTTCAAAGCGGAGATCGATGTTTTCCAGATGAAGGTTGCGGATCTGGCCAAAGCCGCCCGTAGCGGTGATGAAGCAGAGATGAAGATTCAATTTGGCAAGGTCGCCAAAACCTGCAAGTCCTGCCACAAAGAGTACAAGAGTAAGTAACTGTACCGGCCAGTGCCGCACCACCTTGCGGCCTGGCCCTCCCCACCACCAGAGATCAGACCGATGGAAAATCCAGGTAACGACACCTCAACCCCACGTACACGTGTGCGAGTATGGGATGTACCCGTACGTCTGTTTCACTGGATCCAACTGGCACTGTTCGTTTCGCTTTTCATCACCGCTGAAGTACTGGACGACAAGATCGAGCTCCATGCCACGCTCGGTCTGGCGTTACTCGCCCTGGTGTTGTTTCGGCTCCTGTGGGGTTTCGCGGGTAGTAGCTATGCCCGTTTCAGCCAGTTCCTGACGGGACCCGGCACTGTTATCTCTTACCTGAAGCAAAAGCCGTTTGTCGCCGGACACAATCCGCTGGGTGGCTGGATGGTCGTCACCCTACTGGCGCTGATGCTGACCCAGGCGATTCTGGGACTGTTTGCCAACGACGATATAATGTTCGATGGACCGCTGGCATATCTCGTCTCCAAGGAGACCAGCGACCTGCTGACCGAACTGCATGAATTCGTATTTCATCTCATCCTGCCACTGGCAGGCCTGCACGTGGCCGCGGTGATCTGGCACAAGCTGCGTCATGGCGAAAATCTGATACCCGCCATGTTCACCGGCTACAAAGAACTCCCTCCCGGTACACAGGTTCAGGATGCCAAGAGTGGTGGGCTTTTGCGAGCGGCGGTACTGCTCGCCTTTAGTGCTGGCATCGTCTACGTACTGGCCACATAGAAAAGACCAAGTATGGCTCCCTGAAATCGGGACAGATAGGTGACGCACTCTCCACCTCAGCACTAGCACTACCTCCGGTATGCCATTTCCCCCTTATTCCTTTTCCTCTAAAACAATCACATATCACTCTGACTTGTCAGCGCACAGAATAAGCATGTATCGTGCACCAATCCAACACGCATATATGTGAACGTCATAGTTGACTACATGAAACACATCTCATTATTGCTCACTGCGCTCATTATGCTTGGGGCATGCCGCAGTCCACTGAGTAGCGAAAAGAGTGTGACAGAGGAGTCTCGTAACCAGTGGCAAGTCGCTCTGAATGTATCCGGTGGCTTCGCCGGTTTGCAACGCCAGCTCACTATCGACAATAGTGGCGCATTTGCTGCCAGTGACCGCAGAGCAGGAACGATAAGGGGGAAGCTGAAGACCGAACAACTTACCCAACTTGATGAATTGTTAGGTACACTGGAAGGCGCGATAACACCACAGAGCCGCCCCTCTTTTCCTGGCGGTTGTGCCGACTGCCTGATGTCACGACTCGATGTATCATTCAACGGCAGGCACTACAGCGTCACCCTCCGCAGTGGAGAGGTAGCGACACCACCTTACGCTGACCTGTTTGCACAGTTATCCATGTTGATGCGGGAAACATTTAAGAACCCATAACGTTTACTAACCTATGACGTCACTGATAGACATACTGACACGGAGACCACTCATGTCATCTGCCACAAGAATAAAATCCCTGCTTACCACGGTCCTCGCGATAAGCCTGTTTGGTGGCGTATCTTTTTCCGCCACTGCCAGCGATAGTGCAGCATTCGCCGAGCAGGCGTTGCTCGCTCAAGGTGCGCAGGTTTCCCATCATCGACAGACCGGACTGACCAACTTCATCGGCAGCAGTGCCGGAAACGCCATCGCTCTTCCCGGCACCGGCACGCCACGCAACGCTTCCGCAGTGGCAATGGATGCATTGAATACCTACGGTGCCATGTTCGGCCTGCGCAATCCCGCCAGCGAACTGATACAAAAATCACTCAAGACCACCGACAACGGTCGCTCAGTGGTCCGCTACCAGCAAAACTACAACGGCGTTCCGGTTATCGGCGGCGAGATGATCGTCAACCTGAGTCCGAACAACGGCCTGCTCTCTATCAATGGTGAGATTGCTCCCAAACTGACTCTCACCACGCAGGCCACCATCAGCGCACAACAGGCCAGTGATGCGGCGCTGAACGCCGTCGCCAAGTGGTACCAGACATCGCCCTCCACGCTGAACGCATCAACCCCGGTGCTTTCGGTCTACGACCCGCAACTGATCGGTCCTGATACCTTTCCCGCCAGTCTGGTGTGGCGCGTTGAGGTTTCCAGTACCACTCAACAGCCGATTCGTGAACTGGTGCTTATTGATGCACAAAGAGGAAACATCAGTCTGCATTTCAATCAAATCGACACTGCTCTTAGCAGAGCAACCTACGATGCAACAGGGGTAACATCGTCTGTCGGATTACCTGGCTCTTTTCTTTGCGATGAGGTTACCGATCCAACATGTTCCGGTTCAGGTATTGCCGATGCGGTCAACGCACACCTGTTCGCAAAAGATACCTATGACTATTACTTAGCAATACATACTCGAGACAGCATTGATAATGCAGGAATGGTTCTCACTTCGTCCGTAAACTACAACGGTTCAGATGTAACCTGCCCTAACGCATTCTGGAACGGTACACAAATGGTCTATTGCGCCGGTCTGGTGGTTGATGATGTGGTCGCTCATGAGCTGACCCACGGCGTCACTGAAAACACCTCCAACCTCTTCTACTACTACCAGTCCGGTGCTATCAACGAATCGTTCTCGGATCTATGGGGAGAATTTGTTGACCTGAGCAACACCAGCGGCAGTGACACAGCCGCTGATCGCTGGTTGATGGGTGAAGACATCAATGTCAGTGGCATGGTCGGCGCTATCCGTAGCATGAAGAACCCGCCTCTCTTCGGTAATCCGGACAAGATGACCAGTCCCTACTACGAATACGATCTTAATTTCCTGGATAACGGCGGCGTACATTACAACAGCGGCATAAACAATAAGGCTGTATACCTGATGGTGGATGGCGACTCCTTCAACGGTCAGCGAGTAACCGGACTCGGGATTACCAAGGTGGCCAAGATTTACTACGAAGTGCAGACCAATCTACTCACCTCGGGTTCCGATTATCTGGATCTCTACAATGCTCTCTATCAGGGTTGCCAGAATCTGGTCGGTACCGCGGGAATTACTAGTACTGATTGTACTCAGGTGCGTAATGCCACTCGTGCAGTCGAGATGAACGCGAACACCCGAAACAACTACCATCCAGAGGCCTCCGTGTGCCCTGGTAGCCTGGCACCCATTTCAAATCCATTTTTCGATGACCTGGAAAGCGGGCTTGCCAACTGGACGTTAACCAATGCTGTTGGCGGCACAGACTGGGTGGCATGGAATGCGACCTGGGGCCCAACCTATGGACCCTATGCCGTTTCAGGAGTTGAGTCACTGTTTGGCAATAACGTTGCCATTGTAAGTGATCAACGAGCCGCGATCTCCTTTACGGTTCCCAGCAAGAATCCATTCCTCCATTTCAAACATGCCTTTGATTTTGAGTCCGGTTGGGATGGCGGTGTCCTTGAGTACAGTCTTGACGGTGGTTCAACCTGGACCGACGCCACTTCACTCATCACAGCCGGAAAGCGCTATAACGATGTTTTACCTTCCGCTGTATTTGGTAATCCACTGGCTGGTCGCGCAGCCTTCTCCGGCTCCAGTCACGGCTATGTTTCGACCCGGGTAAACCTGGGGAGCATGAAAGGCAAGACCGTACAGTTCCGCTGGCGTGTCGGCACTGATAATGGGATTGCAGGTCTGCTTGGCTGGTTCCTTGATGATGTTGGTGTCTATAGCTGCCCGACCACAGAAGGTGGCAGTAGTAGTAATGACTCCATCGGCTTCGGCGCCCTAGGCTGGCCGTTCCTGCTGCTCGGCCTGCTGCTGTTGCCGCTGCGCAGGCGCTTCCGACTCACCGTCTGAACAAAGGTAGAAGGTTCACCTTGAAACCGCCCGCTGCCAGAGATGGCCCGGGCGGTTTCGCTTTTCTCAGCCTGTGTTAATCTCAGGTCATGAGCGAGAAAGAAAACGGTGCGAACGGAAAACTGCAACTGCGGCGGGTCGCTATCGACACCTACCGTGAGAACGTCGCCTATATGCACCGCGAGTGCGAATTTTATCGCGCCGAGGGATTTCAGGCCCTGACCAAGGTGGTACTGCGCGCCGACGGTAAACATATCTTCGCCGTGCTCAACGTGGTGGATGACGAGTCGATTGTCGGTCTCTGTGAGCTCGGTTTATCGGAGCAGGCCTTCGAACAACTGGGCCTTCCCGCGGGCCATCCGATCAGCGTCGCCCAGGCGGAACTGCCGCCATCAATGGATGCGGTACGACGCAAGATCAACGGTGAGCGCCTCACCTGGCCCGACCTCAGTGCCATCACCCAGGACATCGTCAACAACCGCTACTCCAAGATGGAGATGGCGGCCTTCCTCGTCGCCTCCGGCCAGACCGGCCTTGACCGCGAGGAGATCCTCCACCTCACCCGCGCCATGCTCGAATCGGGCGACCGCCTCGAATGGCCGGAACAGCTCATCGCCGACAAGCACTGCATCGGCGGCATTCCCGGTAACCGTACCTCGATGCTGGTGGTGCCCATCGTCGCCGCCCACGGCATGATGATGCCCAAGACCTCTTCGCGCGCCATCACCTCCCCGGCGGGCACCGCCGATACCATGGAGGTACTGACCCGGGTCAACCTCACCCCGGATGAGATGCACGCCGTGGTCGGCAAACATCGCGCCTGCCTCGCCTGGGGCGGCACGGCAAGACTGGCCCCTGCGGATGATGTGTTGATCTCGGTGGAGCGGCCGCTGGGGATCGATTCCCAGGGACAGATGGTCGCCTCGATTCTGTCGAAGAAACTGGCCGCCGGTTCCAGCCACCTGCTGCTCGATATCCCCGTCGGCCCCAGTGCCAAGGTGCGGCACATGCAGGAGGCGCTGCAACTGCGCAAACTGTTCGAGTACATCGGCGACCGCATGGGTATCCATCTGGAAGTGATCGTCACCGACGGCTCCCAGCCGGTGGGCCGTGGCATCGGCCCGGTACTGGAAGCGCGCGACGTGATGCAGGTGCTGCACAACGATCCGCTCGCCCCCTCCGACCTGCGGCAGAAGGCGCTGCGATTGGCCGGACGGGTACTGGAGTTCGACCCGGACGTGCGCGGCGGTTACGGCTACGCTATCGCCCGCGACATTCTCGACTCGGGCCGTGCGCTGGAGAAGATGCAGGAGATCATCGCGGCTCAGGGCGCGCGCAACGAACCCTTACAGCCGGGCCATCTCACGTTTGAAGTCTGCGCCGAAAAGAAGGGCACCGTCATCGAGATCGACAACTACCACCTGGCCAGACTGGCACGGCTGGCAGGCGCGCCGATGGACAAGGGTGCCGGTGTCGACCTGCTGAAAAAATTGGGCGACGAAGTGAAAAAAGGCGAACCGCTCTATCGGGTTCATGCCGAATATCAGTCCGATTTCAGCTTTGCCAAATCACTCACCGCAAAGGCCTCCGGCTACCGCATCGGCAAGGCGGGAGAGGTCAGCAAGAGCTACATGGAGTTCTGAGGCGATGCGTGTTCTAGGTTTTGCCGACTACCGGGCACAGGGCGAGGCGCTGGCTGCCGAGCTTGGGGTTCCCTTCGACCTGGTCGAAGTACACCGCTTCCCCGACGGCGAAAGCAAGGTCACTGTTCCGAATCCCTTGGCTGGTGAAGTCGTTATCTGCCGTAGCCTGGATCACCCCAACGACAAATTGATCGAGTTGCTGCTGGCAGCGACCACCGCACGCGAACTGGGCGCGACAAAGCTCACCCTGGTCGCCCCCTACCTCTGTTACATGCGCCAGGACATCGCCTTCAATCCGGGTGAGGCAGTCAGTCAGCGCATCGTCGGCAACTGGTTGGCGGAGTTGTTTGAGCGGGTGATCACCGTCGACCCGCACCTGCACCGTATCGATCGCCTGGAACAGGCGATTCCTGGTCGCGAAGCGATCGCCCTCGCCGCCACCGGGCCGATGGGAGCATTTCTCAGCGCCAGGACCCATTCACCGCTACTGGTCGGCCCCGATGAAGAATCGGAGCAGTGGGTCCGTGCCATCGCCGAACCGGCGGGACTGCAATACATCATCGCCCACAAGGAGCGCCACGGCGATCGTGAGGTCGAGGTCACCCTCCCCGATTGCGATTATCGTGGACATGATGTGATTCTGGTGGACGACATGATCAGCACCGGCCACACCATTGCAGATGTCGCACAGAAACTGAAACAGGCCGGTGCAGGCACGCTGCACTGCCTGGTCACCCACGCCCTCTTTCCCGATGAAGTGGCAACGACGCTTTATAAAGCAGGCGTGGAAAGGATCTGGAGTAGTGACAGTGTCAGCCACCCAACCAATGCGGTGCATCTGGCCGGGCTGCTCGCCACGGCGATAAGGGAGTAAACCATGCCGAGACCGGCACCGCGCAATCTGATCACGCTGCTGTTTCTCTTCGGTCTTGTGGTTTTTCTGGTGCAGTACGGTCTGGTGCGTATCGCCTTCGACAAACTTGGCCTCTCCGCCCATTCCGCCTACCTGTTGCTGGTCTCTTCGCTGGTCGGCAGCATGCTCAATCTGCCGCTGTTCCGCATGCGGCTCGACCCGCAGCCCCCTGCGGAACTCCCGCCGGATGAACCACAATTTCCCGGCTTTCCTCCCTGGAGTCTCAACAATCACATCCTGATTGTCATGAACGTCGGTGGTGGCCTGATCCCCATCGCCTTCAGCCTCTACCTGATCCGCTACAGTGAGGTACCGTTACTGCCGGTGTTTCAGGCGGTGTTCTTCGTCACCATGATCAGCTATCTCGCCAGCCGTCCGATTAAACGCCTCGGTATCGGCATGCCGATCCTTATCGCCCCACTCAGCGCTGCCCTCATCGCCATGCTCCTCAACCCTGAAATGAGTGCGCCGCTGGCCTATATCAGTGGCACCCTTGGTGTATTGATCGGCGCCGATCTGCTGCGCCTCAAAGATATTCGGAGGATGAACAGCCCTATCGCTTCCATCGGCGGCGCCGGCACCTTCGATGGTGTATTTATTACGGGTATCGTTGCGGTGCTACTGGCGTAGCTTCAGAAGGGCAATGACCAGGGATAATAGATAACATTCAGTTGCAGGGTCCTGGCGTAGGGATGCTCTACATACTCCAGCCGCACCGCCATATTGCGTTCCAGCTGATGGGAGACACCCACACCGTAGACGGCACCGATATCATCACCGTACTCCAGCCCGGCACGGAACATCAGGTCGAGAATATCCGTAGCATGCCAGGAGACCATGGGCGTCAGCCAGAAGCCGTCCCGCGGCGTATCGCTGACATCGATGTATCCCAATTCGGCACTGAGGCTGACACTGTCTGAACCCAGCCCATACATACCATCGGTGCGATAGGAGGCATAGAGCTGGATCGCCGTCTTCGTCTCGGTGAACTCGGGCACGGTGGTGCTGCCGAAACCGCCACCGAAACCCAGCCGTTCCAGTTTTATCCCTTCCGCAGCGCCGCCCTGCGATGCCAGCAGTGTCAGTAACAGAAAGAGAGCTCCACGCATACACGTCCCCATCGGCTGTAACCCCATCCTCATCAATGCTAACCTTGCGCCCATTCAACCTTATCGGCAGGAAATCCAATAGATGAAGCCTGATCACAAAGTCGAAACCGTCCTCATTACGGGCTGTTCCAGCGGTATCGGCCTTTGCGTCGCCGAGGGTCTGAAGGCACGTGGCTACCGGGTTTTTGCCAGCGCAAGGCAAAAGAAAGACGTGAGCATGTTGCGTGAGCGCGGCCTGGAGGCATTTCATCTCGACCTGACCGACAGCGTTTCAATCAACCGTGCCGTACTCGAAGTGCTGCAACAGACCGGCGGCACCCTTGATGCCCTGTTCAACAATGGCGCCTATGGCCAGCCCGGTGCAGTGGAAGACCTGCGCCGCGATGTTCTGCGCGAGCAGTTCGAAACCAATCTCTTCGGCACCCATGAGCTGACCTGTCGCGTGCTCAAGGTGATGCGCAAACAGGGCCATGGCCGCATCATTCACAACAGCTCGGTACTGGGCCTCATCGCCCTGCCGTTTCGCGGTGCCTACAACAGCAGCAAGTTTGCCCTGGAAGGGCTTACCGATACCCTGCGACTGGAACTGCACGGCAGCAACATCCACATCAGCCTGATCGAACCCGGCCCGGTGATCAGTCGCTTCCGCGCCAATGCCATGGCGAAATATCGGCAGAATATCGAAAAAGAGGGTAGCCCTTTTCGCGGAACCTATGAAGCACTGGAAAAACGCCTGAACAAAGAAGGCCCGGCGGCACCTTTCACCCTGCCACCTGAGGCGGTGCTGGAGAAAGTGATTCATGCGCTGGAATCACCGCGCCCCAGGGTACGCTACTACGTCACCTTCCCCACCTATCTCTTTGCCACGCTCAGGCGCCTGCTACCGCATCGCGCCCTCGACTGGGTATTGCGCAGCGTCTCCAGAAGTGAAAACCGTTGAGGACTATTCCGTATCATGTTTTTCCGATTCACAACTGTATTACTCGTTACCTCTTTTCTCTCAACGCTTTCCACGAACGCCCAGGCCATCGTCAGTATGGAGGGGGTGCATACCAGCAAACCGCAGGAGGGTTTTAGCGGCAATCTGGAACTCTCGGTGAGCAACACTTCGGGCAACACAGAAAAGGAAGAGTACAGTCTGGGGTCACGACTACAGTGGCATCAGGGCGAAATGACCGACTTCCTGCTGCTTAGTGCCGACTATGCAAAAAGTGGTGGGGTAAAAAGCAGCGACCACGCCTTCGCCCACCTGCGTCATATCCAGCAGTTCCAACCACGCACTGCGTGGGAAACTTTTTTACAGGTGGAAAAGGATCAGTTCGCACGTCTCGAATATCGGGGACTTGTCGGTGGCGGCCTGCGCTTTACCCTCTTTGAGAAAGAGAATAGTGGCGCCATCTTCTTCGGCCTGGGTGCCTACCACAGTGAAGAACGCATCGATAAGAGTTATGCCGATGCCGGCACTGAAAACCTGTGGCGTGGTAACAGCTACCTGCTGCTGCAATATCAAATCAATCCTGATGCCGCATTGATGAGTACGAGCTACTACCAACCCGCCAGCGGCAATCCTGACGATTATCGTCTGCTGGAACAGGCCGCACTGAAGGTCAAACTGACCGAGCGTCTCTCACTGCAGGTCTCTTACGATCTACGCTTCGACAGCGATCCGCCACTGGGCGTGGAGAAGCGCGACGCAACATTCAAAACCTCCTTCGCCGTCGCCTTTTAACAACTACCTCAGGAGTGGAGCAGCGGCTCCTGGCGAATTAACTCGAGCAACTGTGGATACCACGCATCCACGGTCAGGTCCTCACCCATCTCTACGCCGATGATCAGCAGGTCCTGTGGCAACAGATCCAACGCATCGGCCAGGGCCAGAGTCTCGGCAACACCGATGGAATGGCTGGAGGGAGTGCTGGCCTGCGCCAACAGATCGGCAAGCTGCAACTTTTGCACGACGCCTGTAGATTGATGTGATTGCATGGCATCGATCAAGATCACCGCCCTGCTCTTTTCAAGTAACGGAATCAGCGTAGTGCCGGGACGATCCAGTGCCATCAGTTCAGTGCCGGGAGGGAACAGAGAGTCTTCTTCACCCAGCCGCTCGATAGCCTGAAGGCCAACAGCATCGGCAGCAAACGGTGAGCCGATACCGATCACGCGCAACGCAACATTAACGTCGTGTGACATTCAGCTTGAGAAAGTGGGTGGAACAGGAGATACAGGGGTCGTAGTTACGAATTACCTGTTCACCACGCAGACGTATTGTATCGTCTTCATTATCAAACCCCAGACGCTCCAGTGACAGTTTCAGGTCCTCTTCGATCCGGGCCTGATTCTGGCTGGTGGGTGGGGTAATCGTCGCCTTGAGCACCTTGCCCTCGCTATCCATTTCATAGCGGTGCCAGAGGATGCCACGTGGCGCCTCGGTGCAGCCATAGCCGACACCCGCTCTGGGGGTTACCCTGACGTGAGGCGTGTCGGTGGGTTGGTAGTTTTCCAGAATGGTGATCGCCTCCAGCAGGCAGTAGTGCAGTTCGGCGGCACGGGCCAGGGCACTGTGGAACATGTTTTTACTGGGAAACCCGATACCTGTGCGCTCGATCTCCTGCTGTACTGCAGCGGGCAGTTGCGCCAGATTGAGATTGATCCGTGCCAGCGGTCCAACCAGATAGGGGATCCCCTCATCCCCCTCTTTATACCCACCGGGATAGTAACGACCATGCAGTGCGGTGGAGTGCGGCATATGGAGCTCGCGAAAATAGTCGTGAAATTCACTGCTGGCGATATCGAGACCGTCACTACTGATGATGCGCCCCTCATTAAACGGGTATTCATCGGTGTGACGCATGGCGACGCTAACAAACTCCTGCTCATCATCGGGCAGTGGCAGTGTCGCAACCCACGCCACCAGCGACTCCGCAATCGGCAACGCCTCACGGCACTCCTGCAACAGTGACTGCATCGCCTTGCGATCCGGCGCATGGTAGAAACCACCGACCAGCGCACCAACTGGATGCACTGAACGGCCACCCAGAGCGCGCAACAGTTTATTGCCCAGCGCCTGCAGCTTCAGACCACGTTTAACCTCTTGCGGATATTTGCCCGACATTTCGATGGCATTGCCACAACCGAGAAAATCGGGCGCGGCCAAAAGATGAATGTGCAGGGCGTGGGATTCGATCCACTCGCCGCAGTAAAAGAGACGGCGCATGCTACGCACCCACGGACCCGGGTCGACACCGAAGATCGATTCGATGGCGTGACTGGAACTCATTTGGTAGGCCACCGGACAGATACCGCAGATACGCGCGACGCTGTCGGGCACTTCCGTGTAACTACGCCCTTCAAGAAATTTTTCGAACAGCCGCGGTGGCTCGAAGATCCGCAGTTGCACCCGTTCAATCTTGCCGTCGCGCACATCCAGATCGAGCGCACCCTCACCCTCGACACGGGTCAGTACCGGCACCTTGATGTGCAGTTCCTTGCGCTCGCTCATGACTTCTTCCCCTGCCACTTCAAACCTTCCAGATGAAATTCCGGGGCATGATTGTTGATAAAGAGAAAACGTCGCGCAATCTCCTCCGGTAGCAGCCCAAAGCCGGAGAAGCGGTTGGCCAGTGCACCGGTGTTGGGGCGCTCCGCCGGACCGTAACAGGCGTAGCAGCCACGTTCGATCTCGGGACAGATGGCACCGCACCCGCTACGGGTTACCGGCCCCATACACGCTTCGCCACGGGCCACCGTGACGCAGATATTCTGCTGTCGTTTACACTCCAGGCAGACCTTCTCCTGCTCCTCGATCGGTAGTACACCGAGTAGTAGCGAGCGCACCGCACCGAGCACCTGGCGACCATTAACCGGACAGCCCCACAACTCCAGATCTACTTTGACATGATCCCGAATCGGCACCGAGTTGGATAGCAGACTAATCGCCTCAGGATGGGCATAGATACCTTTAATCCACTGCTTGTGGTTATGCATATTGCGCAGCGCCTGCAGCCCACCCGCGGTGGCACAGGCACCGATGGTAACGAGGAAGCGGCTGTTTTCACGAATATCGTGAATACGCTGTTTCTCCCCCGGGGTGCTGATACTGCCCTCGACGAAAGCGATATCCACCAGCGTATCTTCGCAGTAGAAACCCGCTTCGGCGAAGTGGACGATATCGACCAGGGTGGTGAGGGTAACCAGATCCTCGCCCGCATTGAGAAAAGCGAGCTGGCAACCGTCACAGGAGGAGAACTTGTGCACTGCAACCTTTGGTCTGGTCATCAGAACCCCCTCACACCAAGCAACGGTTTGATCTCGGAATAGTTGAACACCGGGCCGTCCTTGCAGACGAAACGTCCGCCATGCTGACAGTGACCACACTTACCCGCGCCACACTGCATGTTGCGCTCCATACTGAGCCACAGCTTGTCGTCGCTGATACCACGGCGGGTAGTTAACTCCTTCGCCACCGCTACCATCATCCCTTCCGGACCACACATCATCACCGTGCTGTTCTGCGTATCGAGCTTGGCCTTATCAAATAAGGCGGAGACGTTGCCCACATGCCACGGCCACAATGGCCCACCCTCATCCGCAGCCAATAGCACCTGGGTATCGGGCAATCTGTTCCACTCCTGATATTTTGTGCGCCAGATCAGATCCTCGGCGTGCTTCACACCCTGCATGATGATAAGGCGTTTGTAGTTCTCACGACGACGCAACACATAGTTGATCACCGAGACCACCGGGGCGCAACCGAGACCGCCGGTGGCGATCACTACATCCTGCCCTTCCGCCTGCTTCATCGGCCAGCCACGACCATAGGGACCACGTACACCGATCCGCTCACCCACTCGCAACCGTGCCATGGCGTTGGTCACCCGGCCCACGGCACGAATAGTGTGGTCGTACATGTGTTCATCCTGCGGATCGGAGACGATGGAGATCGCCACCTCGCCGACACCGTAGAGATAGAGCATGTTGAACTGCCCCGGCTCAAAGCTGTAGGCGGCGTGCACCTGCGGGTCGGTAAAACGCAGCCGCAGGGTGAAGATATTAGGCGTCTCCTGAATGCGCTCAACGATCTGCGCTTCGTGCAGTTGCCGGTTACCGTTCATTGCTCACCTCCGCAGATCGCCGCCGCCTCTGCGGTGATATCGATCCCCACCGGGCACCAGCTGATACAGCGGCCACAGCCGACACAACCGGAACGACCAAACTGTTCATGCCAGCTCCCCAGCTTGTGGGTCAACCACTGGCGGTAGCGCTGCGGCGTCTCGGCACGGATTGTCAGGCCATGAATGTAGCTGTGACCAGCGCTGAAACAGGAATCCCACTGCCGGATATGATCGCTGCTGCTGCCATCCAGTGCCGGTACCTCATGCTCGCCGTGACAGAAACAGGTGGGGCAGACCGCCGTACAGTTACCACAGGCGAGGCAACGGATACCCAGTTCCTGCCAGTGAGGGTGCTCCAGATTGGCGAATAACGCCTCACGCAGGTCTCCCGTGGGCAGTGCACGCTGTTGCAGGGTCGCGGCTCGCCCCTGCTCCGCCACAAGCTGCCGTTGCTCCTCAGTGGCTGGCAGCAGTGACATTCCCTGCAGCAGTGCGGCACCGGCGTCACTCCCGGACTGCACCAGGAAACCGTCGTCCAGTTCATCCAGCAACAGATCAAACCCCTGCCTGGCATCGGGCCCGTCGCCGGTACTGGCGCAGAAACAGGTGGCCGCCGGGTGGCTACAGTTGACCGCAATCAGCAACATCTTCTCCCGTCGTGCGGCGTAGTGGGCATCAGGGGTATCACCGAGGAAATGGCGGTCGTGGATCGCCAACGCCGCCAGGTCGCAGGCACGCACTCCCAGCACCGCCAGTGGCGGCCCTTCGGGAAGTGGTGTGGAAAAACTGAGGGGTCCCCCTTCGCCATGGGTGGCACGCCAGAGGGTTTCCTGGGGGGCAAAGAGGAGGGGTTTAAGCGCCTGGGGACCATTGGCCCAGGCAAAAGCACGTGACTGCTCGCTCTGCTGTAGACGGTATTCACCGGGAAACTGCGTCTGGCGCGTGCCCCAGGGGAGATCTTCCAGCGTTTCCAGTTCGCGATACTGGATCGCCGCGTCACGCTGTTGTGGACCAATTATCTGGTATCCGGCCTGCTGCAACCGTTGCAAAAGCTCGGTTAGTTGTTCGTGTGCCAGATATCCCTGCTGCTTCGTGGGCTCCATCCCTGGCGAATCGCCCTCCGCTGCTCTACTCATACCGCTTTCATCCGTTACGCCTGATTGTTGAGATTAATGACTGGCTAAAGTCTAGACGCTACTGGGGTGAATGAAAGCCGGAGAGTCGTGCTGCCATCGCTGCTGCAAAATCTCTCGATACTCAGCGTCTGTCTGCCAGCTTCGCCTCAAACAGGCGCGCCTTCAGCGCGTCGCGTCCCTCACGCACATCCTCGGTTGCAGCGATCAACACCTCTGGACAATAGTTAACCTCGATATACTCATCGATGACCTGCTCCATGCCGTCCAGATGTTGCACCAGCCAGACACCGGCAATCCCGGTGGAGCTGATCAGGCTGTGGCCGTAATCAAGCACCTCTGCATGGGTACCGTTCTCCCCCAACATCTCAAACAGCATCGCCCGCTCCACCACTCCAAGGTGAAGCTGTCCCAGATCGATATGACCCGGCTCCTCCTTCTTGAGCAGGAGATCCAGCATATCGACGATACCTTGCAGAATATGGCTTACTGACTCCCCGCCATTACTCATAATATTCATCAACTACTCGCCCCTGTTTTCCGCATAAGTCGCCATTTTCACCTCTTCACTCCAATTTACATCGTTACCTTTCTTAACACTTCGTATACATTGTGACTATACTTTAGTGGTATGTGTCCACTGTCACAGGAACAAGGAAAGATTCCGTGAAAATTGCCTTTGTAGAAGATGACCCAATTCAACGTAAACCCGTCACCACCTGGATTGAAGGGGCAGGGCATCACTGTGTCAGCTTTGACACCTGTGAATCCTACCTGCGGGAGGTCCGCAACGGCACCAGCTTCGATCTGTTGATTCTCGACTGGGGGATGCCCGACCTTAGTGGTCTGGAATTGCTACGCATCCTACGCGGTGAACTGGGACAAACCCTGCCGATCATGTTTCTCACCTGTCGTGATGAAGAGGAGGACATCGTCACCGCGCTGAAAAACGGGGCTGACGATTATCTGGTCAAACCACCCCGGCAGATGGAACTGCTGGCACGCATTGACGCCCTGTCGCGAAGACGCCCACGTCCCCAGGGAAAAACCTCCCGCTTGCGTTTTGGCACCTTTGAACTGGATACCCACAGCCGACAGCTACGGAAAAACAACGAACTCCTGACCCTGACGCAAAAAGAGTTCAGTCTGGCCCACTACCTGCTGACCAATCTGGGGCAGATCATCACTCGCCAGGAGTTACTGGAAAAAGTCTGGCGGCAATCGGCCAATATCAACACCCGTACCGTCGATACCCATATCAGCCGCCTGCGCAAAAAACTGGAACTCACCCCGGAGCATGGCTGGCAACTGACCGCCGTCTATCAGTACGGTTATCGCCTCGACTGGCTGGAACAGGAACTAGCCTGACTGAGAGCGCTGCGGAAACAGTATTCGCCAGAGATAACCGACGGGGTGTTCCTCACCCGTCTGCACGTAGCGTAGTGCGTTGATGTTGCGCAACACCCACTTCATCCTCTGATAGGCATCTATCCGCCCGGCAAACAGCAGTTTGTCGCCACTCTCCAGTGGTAACGCTGCGTCAGGAAAGAGTATCTCCTGTTGTGAACGCATGAGCAGTAGCGGCAGACAGGGGAGATGTTCATCACGACCACGCGGATCGCGTAACAACTCATCCAGTGTGACCGTGCCGCCCTGCTGTAATGCATTACACACCGCCGGGGTACACTCCTCATCAATGGTGTAGTGCCAGATATCCGGCACCTCCTCACCAATCACGGCACTAAGGCGACTGACCTGTTCGTTTGCCCAGTCGTTACTCTCGCGCAGAATCAAATGAAGGAAATCATCCAGCAATGGCGTGGTAAGCATGGCCAGGATATCGCGAGCGAGGATCTCGCTGCGCTGCATCACCAGATCCAGCAACGCCGCCTGAAAAATGTCGTGATTGTCGCGTTTATTTTGCCGCGCCACCATAAACAGATCCGGATTAAGTTCGGCGGCGGTCATGATGATGGAGAGATTATTGGCATCCTCATCGGTGCCGGCAACAATCCCCGCCGCATTACTGATACCCGCTTCCTGCAGGGTGGCCGCTTCCGTGCCACGCCCCACCACGCACTGATCCACGCAGTCGGTACCTTCCGGGTCAGCCTCGACGATCACCGTGGCAACCCCCTCACGCTCCAGATGTGACTCAACCGCCTTGCCGAAACGTCCATAACCACAGAGAATCCAGGTTCCATGCGGTGGATAGAGCGGTGCGGGTAACGGAGATCCGGGAACGCCCGTGAGCCAGTCGTAAAGCAGGTGAGTCCCCGGCGAATGCAGCGCCAGTGCCAGGCGATTGGCGAAGGTGTCGTAGGGATTGATGATTCGATCGGTACCGAACGAGGCCATATTCTCTTCCGCATCGCGGTTCTCGGCACGGCAAATCACCTTAATCCCCGGATGCAGCAACTTGGTGGTAATCGCGATCTTGAGATTGACCTGATCATCATCGGTCAGCGCCACCACACCCACGCAATAGCTGCTCAGCAGGCCCGCCTCCTTGAGAGTGGTCACCAGACTGGCGTCGGCACACACACCAGGCACTGCCAGTCGCAGCTCTTCCAGTTCCAGTTCGTTGATCCGCTCCTGGTTGGAATCCACCACCACGCTGCGCATATTGCGCTGGGTCATCGCCTTGACCAACATACTGCCGGTATCGCCATAACCGCAGACGATATAAAACGGCTCACCAATACGGCGTACACCGCGGGCAAAGGCCTGCTCCACCACCGCCTGTTTAAAGGCGGGGTCCTGGATCAGTGTCAGGATTTTACCGATGGCATAGAGCCAGGCGACGACGCTGAGATAGACAGTAACCACTGTCCACATGCGCTGTGCATCGGTAAAGGCGTAGGGCAGTTCGCCAAAACCAATGGTGGTTGCCATATAGCTGACGAAATAGAAGGCGTGGAAGAAATCCATGCGCCAGGGTTTTCCCGCATCGTCAACACCGGGTATCAGCACCATGCCGAGGATCGACACCGCATAGGCGAGGATAATCACCACCAGCGGCGCCCGCATCCGGCGCAGGATCAGGAAGATAACCTGATTCATTGGCGTTAGCGGCGCAGGTTAACGGTTTCGATGATTAACAATACCACCGAGGTAATGTTGGCCAGCAGGGCACCGCCGGAGAGGGAGACGATACTGCCCATCGCTTCGGTATCCAGTCCGGTCTTTGCCACATATGAGACATAGCCCCAAACCATGGCCGCAGCGATCAGTTGCAGGTCCGCCACCAGCGAAGTGGCCAGCAGTACAGCTCCCATCTGAGAGCGATCGCCGAACTTGAGCACGGTAGCGATCAGGTTAACGATGATAACGAAAAACAGTTCGTAGACATTGTGATGTGCCGGGTTGTCGAACTCGCCAATGAAGAAACCGAAGTTCAGGGTCAGGGCCAGAACGATGAAAAAACCGAAGATGACCTTTTCCAGGTTCATTGTTGTCTCCAGATTGTATTGTGGCGGCGGAAATCGCCGTTACAGCGTTCATTGTAGGCAAGTACACTACGCGGGCCAAGGGTAGCAAGAATATGAAAGCGACGTTGCTATCGCGACACCTTTGCGATGAATTCTTTCAGATCTCCGGATGCAAGACGATGCGCCCAACGAGTCGTTTCCGGCAGGCGATAGCGGGTAAGGCAATTCATTACCCATTGTCTGGCCGAGGCATAACCGACCCTGTGACCGGGTGAAACAAACAGCGGTTTGACCCGGTCGCGGCTGCGCAGGACGCAACCGATCTCCTCCTCCTTGTCATACAGCGGCTGCCAGTCACCCTTTTTCTCACCCGGTTCGCTATAACGGCCAATCAGACGGCTCTTGCCCACTCCAATGGTGGGCAGATCCAGTAACAGGCCAAGATGACTGGCAATCCCCAGACGCCGCGGATGGGCTATCCCCTGTCCGTCACACAACAACATGTCCGGCAACAGGGAAAGCGTGTCCATCGCTTCCAACACCGCGGGGATTTCACGAAAGGAGAGCAGTCCGGGAACATAGGGAAAGCGTGTCGGTTGCCTGGCGATGGCCCATTCACGCAACGTCAGTGACGGATAGTTGAGTACTACCACTGCGGCACGGGTGATAGTGTTGTCCTGCTCGAACCCTACATCGACACCGGCAACGGTACCGATTGCCGCAAAATCGTCCTCCACGCGAACATAGGGCCGTAATTGCTGCTGTAGCGCGATCGCCTGCTGTGGCGATAGCTCCCAGCTATGTTCATGATGTAATTGCATCAGCCCTCACCAACTTGAAATTCACCCTCACGCCGCGCAAAATGCGGCGGCCACAAACAGAGGATAGCTTCTCATATGGGTCAGGATTCCACGCATATTTTCGATATCGACGGTGACGAGTTCCAGCAACGTGTCCTGGATGCCTCGCACCAACAACCGGTACTCGTCGATTTCTGGGCTGACTGGTGCAGCCCCTGCCTCGCCATAGCATCGGTACTGACCAAAGTGATTCCCGAGTATGAAGGTCGTGTACTACTCGCCAAGATCGACGCCGATGAAAACATGAAGTTGGCGGGGCACTACAAGCTACGCGGGTTTCCCACCATCATCATGTTTTACAACGGTGCAGAGCTCGATCGTTTCGGCGGTATGAAATCTGCCGATGCACTTCGCCACTTTATCGACCAGCATCTACCACTGTAATACTGCTCTCCTGCCCTTGCCCGGCAACATTCTTGTGCAATACTCAAGAATGTCAGGTTACTGCCGATAGAGAGGGCACGCATTGGCGTTCCCGCTCAGGTTAGACACCGGGAAGTCGTGAGGGAGACAAGGAAATGACGCACAAAATAAAGCCTGTCGACAGGGAAGTAGCGCTCCCTGAGAACGAACTGCTGGTCAGTAAAACCGATCCACAGGGCAACATCACCTACTGTAACCGCGCCTTTATGCGCATTACAGGCTATAACGAAAAAGAACTGATCCATACTCAGCACAACATCCTTCGCCATCCAGACATGCCGCGCGGCGTTTACCGTCATATGTGGCAACTGCTGGAGAAGGGCCAGGAATATTTTGGCTATCTCAAGAACATGAACAGCAGTGGCTACTACTACTGGCTGTTCACTCACATTGTCCCCAGTTACGACAGTAATGGCGGGCTGCATGGCTACTACTCGGTGAGACGCAAGGCACAACCTGCTGCTATCGCAACGATCGAACCCATCTACAAGGAAATGTTGGCAATAGAACAACGAGGGGACCGCAATAGAGCTCCCGATCTTTCACTTGAGCACATGCATCAGCGAGTGAAAGAGTTTGCTGCCAATTATGAGCATTTTATTCTTGATATCTAGGGGATTCAGATAATGGAGTCAGTAATGGATTTGCGCACCAGTGGTGCGTTACATACAACGAGTAGCGGGATCAGCAAAGGCGTCCCCTACCTCGGTACCAAATTTCTTATCGTCTGCCTGATATTTTGCTCCATGGTCATCACTCTGGCAGGGTTGGCTATTTCCCGTGAAGGATTTCAACCTGAGTACCTGGTTATCCCACTTCTCGCCATCGCCTTCTCTCTCTACGCATGGTCAGGTACACGACGTCCACTACAGGCAATCGAGCAGATCAACATCGCACTGGTGGCAATTCGCAAAGGTGACCTGCATCACCGCATATCTGACACTGCCGGCCTGGGTGAAATTGGCCATATTGCCTGGGAACTGAATGATGTACTGGATGTACTGGAGACCTACTTTAAAGAGATTAATACCTGTTTCATGCGCGTAAGTGAAAATGATTTTCGTCGCCACGCCATCACGGATGGAATGCCGGGACAGATGGCCAATTCATTGAATCGTATCAACGATGCGATAATGGCAATGAACGATAATGCCCAATATGTTGTCCGCAACAAGCTCTCCTCACAACTGCACCACCTCAACACCACCAATTTGTTGAAAAACCTGAAACGCAACCAGGCCGATCTGATTCAGGTCAACGAAGATATGGATGTGGTGGAGAACATCGCCAACAACAACTTCGCTATTACCCAGAATAGTGTGCAGGCAGTCGGAAGCATTCGAGATTCTCTGGGCAATATTGCGAATAACATGCAAAGTGTAAGCAGCTCCGTGTCACAACTTGATCAGGAGAGTACCGAGGTTGCTGAATCGCTTGGCTTCATCTCAGCCATTGCCGATCAAACAAATCTACTAGCCCTGAATGCAGCGATTGAGGCAGCACGTGCCGGGGAGCATGGGCGTGGCTTTGCCGTAGTAGCCGACGAGGTCAAGGCACTATCTGAGCGCACCAAGAAAGCCACCGTTGATATCCGCCAAACTCTTGAAAATTTCCGTAGCCGTGTCGAAGAGATGCTGGAAAATGCCTCCTCCACCACGACCCTGACCGACGATGTGGCAAAGCACATGGAGGAGTTCTACCAGAATTTCAACGAACTCTCCGTTTCATCCAAGCGCACCATTGATCAGATCCGCTTTGCCAAGGACCGTACCTTCTCCTCATTGATCAAGATCGACCACATTATCTACAAGCAAAACGGATACATGGCTCTCAGTCAGCATGGCGAAAGCGACGAATCAAAGGCCGTCTCTGTCGACCACCACAACTGCCGCCTGGGCAAATGGTACTTCGGTGACGGAAACCACGGCTTCCATACCACTCCGGCCTTTGCTCAATTGGACCGGCCACATAGCCAGGTACACCACGAGGTACAGAATGCCCTGGCCTGTGCCAGGCAGGACTGGGAGCACGATCAAACCGCCATGCAAGATCTGATTGGTCATGTTGAGAAGGCCGAGCAGGCAAGCAATGAGGTCATGCAGCTACTGGATGAGATGGTCCATCAGAAGCATGGCTGATAACCCATTGAACTGTATGACGAAAGCAGATTTTGGCCTCTGTTGGGACTAATAACAGTGTAATCCGCTCATATATTACCTCTTTTACAGTGTGGGAATTGACTGGTATATTCTGCTCAGCCTACCCGGGACCATGCAGCACGTATGGATTTGTGGTGGTGAGGCGCCGCACGAAAATAATAAAGATAACTCTCCAATGCTTTCGAGCAGGGAATGTAGCTATGTCCAACAGTCGGTCGTCGCGGCGGATCATCGTCTATGGTTTTCTGATTGTTATCGTACTGTTAATGGCTATCACCTGGATTGGTCTTAATCGCATTCTGGCTATCGCGACGACTCTCTCCCAGTCCGCATCCAGCGGAACAGCGCTCAACACGCAACACCTGCTAGACACCTCCAATACCATCGAACATACCTACAACGTCATGCTGTTGCTTGGTGGATTCGGTGTTCTCTTCAGCATCACCATCGCCCTGTTGATCCATAGTCGTATACGCAGGGAGATCCAGCTTCGTCTGGAGAGCGAACAATACCTGCGCAACAGTGAACTGCGTGAGCGTATCATCCGTGAAAATATCATCGATGGCGTACTCACGCTTGATGCCAGCGGCACCATTCTCTCCTGCAACAAGGCCTGTAAAACCATCTTCAACTATGAACCCACTCAGTTACTCGGAAAGAGTGCGCATATCCTGCTGCCCTATGCCATTGGTAACAACCTTGGTCGTCATCTACAGCGCTGGGAAAAGAACATGATCGGCAGAGGTCGTGAAGTGGTGGGTAAGCGCAACAGTGGTGAGACCTTTCCTGTCGAAATGGATATCTCCAGAATCGAACTGGATGGTGCACCTGTCTACATTGTGGCGATTCGCGATATCAGCGACAAAAAGGCCGCGCAGAAGAAGCAGATGCAATTCAATCAGGAGCTTGAACAGCAGGTAACTATCCGTACCACTGAACTGGCTCGCACTAACGAGTTGTTACGGCATGAGATCAACGAGCGGGTTAAGGCACAGCAGGAACTCACCCACCTGGCAACTCACGATGTACTCACCGGCCTGCCTAACCGTTCGCTGTTCAATGAACACCTGGAAATCATGTTGCAAAATTCCAGGCGTCATAAAAAAATGCTGGCACTTCTATTTCTCGATCTGGATGGCTTCAAAACGATCAACGATACCCACGGCCACAGTGCTGGCGATACCCTACTACAGGAAATCTGTGAAAGGATGCGGAGCTGTGTACGCAAGGATGATATCGTGGCGCGCATGGGTGGTGATGAGTTCACCATCCTGCTTGGCGAGTTGGCAACGCCGACCGATGCTTCCCTGGTCGCCATGAAGTTGATAAAAAAAATCAATGAACCGGTAGTGATAAACAGCGCTATCTGCCATGTTGGCGTCAGTATCGGCATCAGCCTCTTCCCACACTCTGGAGACAATCCTGACACCCTGTTACGACTCGCCGATGATGCTATGTACGCGGCCAAGACGGAAGGCAAAAACACCTTCAGCTATGCCCGGCCCAAAGAGGAAGAGAAACAGCAGCAGAGTTACCCGCTGTTTTAGTAACACCGCCACATAGATGCTGCGAAGTACAACCTCCGTGAGAAAAAACTCACCACTACCTATCCTATACGGTAGCTAGTCTGCTTTTTTCTCCGTATTTCAGTGCATCTGTAGTGCTCACCTTTACCTACCTGACTTTCACCTTCACCAACTCCTCCCCTTCTGGGTCGGTCACATGCACGGCGCAGGCAATGCACGGGTCGAAGCTGTGGATAGTACGCAGGATTTCGATCGGTTGTTTCGGGTCATGCAGCGCGTGTCCCTTGAGCGCCGCCTCGTAAGGACCGTCCTTGCCCTCACTATCACGAGGACCGGCGTTCCAGGTAGAGGGAACCACCGCCTGGTAGTTATCGATCTTGCCATCCTTAATCACGATCCAGTGCCCTAGCGCACCGCGTGGTGCCTCCATAAAGCCGACCCCCTTGGCCATTTTCGGCCAGGTAGAGGGATCCCACTGCGCCTCGTTGAAGGTCCTCAGGTCGCCCGCCTTGATGTTGGTAATCAACTGCTGGAACCAGCCGAACATCGCGTCGGCGATGATCTTGGTCTCCAAAGTACGGGCAGCGGTGCGTCCCAGAGTAGAGAAGAGCGCCTGCACCGGCAGATCCAGCATCTTCAGGGTCATGTCGACCAGATCGCGGGTCTGCTCATGCCCTTTGGCATGCAACATCAACACCCGCGCCAGGGGCCCCACCTCCATCGGCTTGCCTTTCCAGCGCGGCGATTTGAGCCAGGAGTAACTCTTGTCCACATCCAGATGTTCGTAGGGAGGTTGTGGACCAGTGTAGTTAAGAGTGGTCTCACCGTCATAGGGGTGCAGCCCCTTATCCTTGCCACCGCTGTAGTCGTACCACGAGTGGGCAACGTACTCCTGAATCTGATCCGCGGCATTCATGTCCAGCTCGTGCACGGTGGAGATGTCGCGATCGAGAATCACCCCGGAAGGGATCATAAAGCCCGACGGATCACTCATACCGTTGGCGGGGAAATCGCCGTAGGTCATAAAGTTACCGACACCTTCACCCTGTTTTGCCCAATCCTTGTAGAAACTGGCAATGGCCAGAGTGTCAGGAACGTAGACCTGATCAACAAATTCAACCATCTGACCGATGATCTCCTTCACCTTCTGCAGCCCCACCAGATCAACAGCGGTACCCGCGGCACCACCGCCGGGAGTCGATTCGCTGTTAACGCTAATGGCACAGGGCACGCCACCCACGACAAAGTTGGGGTGCGGATTCTTGCCACCGAAGATAGTGTGTAGTCTGGCCACATCGCGCTGCCAGCTCAGTGCCTCCAGATAGTGCGCTACTGCCATCAGGTTGGCCTCTGGCGGCAACTTGTAGGCCGGGTGGCCCCAGTAGGCGTTGGCGAAGATACCCAGTTGTCCCGCCTCGACAAAGTTCTTCACCTTCTTCTGTACATCGGCGAAATAGCCGGGCGAAGACTTGGAGTAATTACTGATCTTCTGCGCCAGTTCAGAGGTCGCCTTGGGATCGGCTTTGAGTGCTGAGACCACATCAACCCAGTCCAGCGCATGCAGATGATAGAAGTGCATCACGTGGTCGTGGATATACTGCGCACCGATCATCAGGTTGCGGATCAGATCGGCATTGGGCGGGATCGGATAGTTGAGTGCGTTCTCCACCGAACGCACCGAGGCAATGCCGTGCACCAGGGTGCAGACACCGCAGATGCGCTGGGCAAAAGCCCAGGCGTCACGCGGGTCACGCCCACGCAGGATGAGTTCGAGACCGCGCACCATGGTGCCGGAACTGGAGGCCTGGGTGATCACACCGCCCTCGGTCTCCGCCTCGATACGCAGGTGTCCTTCGATACGGGTAATAGGGTCGACTACGACACGTTCATTCATTTGTTATTCCTCGTCGGCAACGGTTATTACCGCGTTTAATCCACAAGATGATCGGCGACGACTTCAGTGAGCCCCACCACTTCGATCTGCATGTTGTTATGCTCCAACCCCTCTTCCAGCACGATGCGACAGTTGGCGCAGGCGGAGACCATGGTCTTCACACCAATCTCCTCGAGCTGGCTCTTCTTACGGTTGAAGGCCTTGATCTGCAACTCCTCGGCACGTTCGTTGGCGCTGACACCGCCACCGCCACCGCAACACCAGTTCCACACGCCGTGATCGGTCATTTCGCGGAAGTCCTCGGCGACCTCGCCAAGCAGGTTACGCGGCTGCGCCGCCACGCCGCCACGTCGCACGATCTGGCAGGGATCATGGAAGGTGAGCGGTGTGCTCTCCTTGCCCTGTAATTTGATCTTGCCTTCGCTACGCAGTTGATCCAGCAGTTCGAGAATATGCACCACCTCGAATTTGTAGGGACGCCCAATCAGGTTGGGGCCATCCCAACGAATCGCGGTAAAGGCGTGACCGCATTCGGGACTGATCACCTTCTTCACCCCCAGCTCCTCGGCCGCATCGACCACCCGCAGCACGATCTCTTTCGCCAGATCGGATACACCGATCTGGATACCACTGTTGGTTGCCTCAAAGGCCTTGCTGGAAATCGTCCAGCTCACCCCTGCCTTATGGAAGATTTTCGCCAGGGCGCCGATGTACTCGGGGAAGTTCATGATCTCCATCGATGAGAGCAGAGCCATGTAGTCAACACCCTGCACGTCAATGGGAATGGTCAATCCAGTCTCCGCCTCGATCGCTCGGATCTGGGCCTGCAAGGCCGGTAGTTTGACCCCCATCGGGCTGCCGATATTGATGGTGCGTTGCACCGCACCGATCACCCCTTCCGGTGCGTGGCCTGATGCGGCCAGACCTTCACGGAATTTACGAATGATGTAGGCGATGTCGTTACCCACCGGACAGTTCATGGAACAGCGACTGCACATGGTGCAGCTGTCATAGGCCAGCGCACTCCACTCCTCCAGCTCTTCGTGACTGATCGGTTTGGAAAGGCCGACCATTTTTTTCAGCTTGCCGGTGAGGGTGTATTCCTGCTCCCACAGACGACGCAGCGGTTCTACTTTGTTGATCGGTGTGTACTTGGGATCGCCGGTCTCGGTATAGAACAGACACGCCTCGGCACAGAGACCACAACGCACACAGCTGGAGAAGTAACTGGCGATGGGTGCGTCGAGCATTTCGCGCAGAACGTTAATACCTTTTTCAAGTGAAGCGCTCATGATGCCACCTCCTCACCAACCACGCGGGATTCAATTTTCATTTGTCGGTGTCCGGCCTCATTCGCGGACGCTCGCATCCCCACTGCGTGGGGCCCCTGCTCCCTGCTCATGATGCCACCCCTCTGCGACCAAACCATTCACCGTTGTACCAACGAGAGAGGAACAGGGAGAAGGTGTGGGTCAATTTGGTAAATGGAAACACTACCAGCAGCAATTCCACAGAAAGAATATGCAGTGCCAGCATCAGGGTGTAATCAGAGATCACATGGTGGTAACTCATGTAGCCGGTCATTAACGGCAGGAAGGTTACCGTCCACGCCAGGTAGTCACCGAAGCGCGAAAGGAAACGACGCACCGGATTGATCAGGCGATGGATCAGGGTCACAAGCAGGCCGAGGATCCCCAACACCGCGATCAAATCGACCAGTGGTGTCGGCAATGCCGGCCAACTGATACTGAAGACCGACTCGAACAGTTTGATGTGCGGTAGCAGGAACAACAGCACGAAAAAGAAACTGAGATGGAAAACGTAACCGGTGAGAATGGTCACCGGCTGGCGTTTGAACTCACCCGCCTCGGGAAAGGTACGCGAGACGATGGTGCGCCAACCGGAACCGGGACTGTTCTCCCGTGCCGGAGCAATATCGGGTTTGCGTCCCAGGCTAAGGATCTCGAACAGTCGCAACACCATACCGAAGAGAAAGATCACCGCGGCCCAGGTTAGTGCCGGACCGCGAGCCCACAACAACAGCTCCATTGAATCCATAGTCACATCTCCAGATCGTCGATGGTGGTAACTTGATGCTGCTTTTTCGCCCTGGCCTTTTTGCTGCGATTGGCCAGTCCGACCGCGACACCGGTGGCAGCACCCGCTGCAACGGCTATGCCCGCCGCCTTCGCCACGTTGCCCAATGGGGTGGAGAGGGGCTGATAGAAACTGCCTGCATCCCAGAAGTTGGGTTCGGTACAACCAAGGCAACCGTGACCCGACTGGATCGGGAAGCTGGTGCCCTGATTCCACTTGGTGGTGGCGCAGACGCTGTGGGTTACCGGCCCCTTGCAACCCAGTTCGAACAGACACCATCCCTTGCGCGCCCCCTCATCGTCGAAGGTTTTGGCGAACAGACCTTTATCGTAAAAGGGGCGGCGATAACAGCGGTCATGAATCGAATCACCGAAGAAGGCCTTGGGACGCCCCAGGGAGTCCAGTTCCGGAATCGCGCCGAAGGTGAGGTAGTGGGTCAGCACCCCGGTCATCACCACCGGGATGGGCGGACAGCCTGGAACATTGATGATCGGTTTATCCTTGATGATCTCGCTCACAGGTACCGCGCCGGTAGGATTAGGGTTGGCGTAGGGCAAACCACCATAGGCGGCGCAGGTGCCGATGGAGACGATGGCGGCGGCCCCCGCCGCCACCTCTTTCAGGGTTTCCAGATTGGTCTTGCCCGCACCCGCAGAGTAGACCCCGCCATCCCTGGTGGAGATGGAGCCGTCCACCAGCAGCAGGTAACTGCCCCAGGCATCTTTCATCGCCTGCGCTCTCGCCTCTTCGGCGGCACTACCGGCGGCGACCTGCAGGGTCTCGTGGTAGTCGAGGGAGATGGCATCGAAGATCAGGGTCTCCAGTGAAGAGGTGTGCGCCCGGGTCAATGATTCCGTACAGCCGGTGCACTCCTGGAACGATAGCCAGATCACTGTGGGGCGCCGAGTGGTGGCCATCGCTTCGGCGATCACCGAGGCCATGGCTGGCGGCAATGCCATCATCGAGGCACTGGCAGCACAGAATTGCAGGAAGCCGCGCCGGGTGACGCCCTGGCGTTTGAGCAGGTCAAGCATGGTTTCGTCTTTCATCGTCACTCCTCTTGTTCAGCGCATGCTGTCGCCGCATGTAGCGCCAACAGGCTATCCTTCAACTCTTCTGCCGGTGTTTGCAGTAGCTCAGGGCAACGGGTCACTTCAATGAACTCCGCCACCAGTACCTCTTCATCGTTGTAGTATTCGATACGCCAGATGCCTGGTATTGAGGTATCACTGATCTCACTAACGCCGAGGCTGTCGACGCTTGCAATCACTTCACCTTGTCCCAGTACTTTTTCCAGCAATTCGTAATCGGCCGGAGTGAGTGGCAGCGTGCCGAGATCGATGCGCGTGGTCTCACCGGTTTCGAGCAACCGTTGCAGGGCACTCTCCAGTTCCCGCAATAGTGCTCTGGCATTTTCTGCCTGCGCTGTCTCAACAATCTGGATACCAATGTTTGTCAGGCTATTCACTGTTGCCACTCCCGGAGCAGTTCGCGGGTCATATCGCAGGCACGGGGGATCGCGGCGGCCACCTCGGCACTAGGGTATTCGCCCCACTCAACCGATTGCGGCTGAATGCCAATCAAGGCGCGCTTTGTCGGCAGGTCCCCGGTGAGATGGGTGATTGCCAGCAGGTCGAGCAGACTGACCTCGTGCACGCTGCGGCGTTTACCGCGACCGAGATACTCGTCGAGTGCTTCATCTTTGAAAAGCGAGAGGGTGCCGGGGGAGGAATTGAGTTCAGCGGCATCAATAATGATGAGTTGATCGGTGCTGGCCATCACCTCGGCCAGGGTAAAACTGAGAGTACCGCCGTCAACGAACTCTACGCTGTCATCATCCTGATGTTCACGGCGTAAACGCTCCATCACGTGTACGCCAACCCCTTCGTCAGTCAAAAGGGTATTGCCGATGCCAAGTACAACGGTTCTCCTCCTCATGTAACTCCTTTCGCCCTGTCGTTGTGGTGCCGGGCTTATCGCATAGAGCATAGTCAGCATCCTCTGACTCTGCCATCAAGCTGGCTCATTTCATTGCGTGTAAACGTCACAAAAAGGAGAGATTCCCACCATGACGTAACGGAGATCCTTAGCGATAAAATTCAGGGGTATTGGAGAGCACGCGAATGGGCCGGAGGTTTCAGGCTATCACCAGTCCCAGAGAGAGCAAAAGACCGTGCAACAACACCGAGGCAATCGTCATACGAATCGCGGGGACAAGCTCTGCTGGCTGATGAGCATGTTGCAGTAATATGACCGCCGCCTTCAAACCGAGCGGCGCTGCCAATAGTGCCAGTAGCGCCCACGGCGTGACCACACCTGCCAGCACCAGACCCAACAACCAGAGATTGGCCACCAGCAACAACAGCAGGTAACCCCAACGCCCCCGTTGCGGTCCAAGGCGTACGACCAGATGGTGTTTGCCGGCTTTCTCGTCGGCTTCACGATCGGGGAACTGGTTGATGTAGAGCAGATTGCTGGTGAGCAGACCGTAGGGGATCGCCAACAGTAGTGGAAAAGTGGAAAAGGCATCGCGCTGCACGTAGTCAGCACCAACGATGATCAGCAGACCAAAGGCGATCGCGATACAGAACTCACCAAAACCACGGCTGTTGAGCGACAGTGGTGGCGCGGAGTAAGCCCAGGCAATGAAAGTGCCGACAAGTCCAATCAGCAGCAGACCACGATCACTGTGTTGCAACAAATAGAGTCCGAGTAATATCCCGACAAAAAGTAGAGAAAAACCGAAGCGCGCGGTCTGCTCCCGACTCAGCACACCGTTCTGGATAAAACGACTGCCGCCGGTGAAAGGGTAGAGCCGTTGTGTGTTGCAATCATCGGTGCCGTTGAGGGCATCGTAATAGTCGTTAAGGACATTGGCCGCCGCGTGAAACAGCACCGCACCAAGCACGGTAAATAGCGCCAGTAATGGTTGAATCACCACACCATTAGCAGCTGCCGTCGCCAGCCCCACCAGGCAGGGAACCAGACTGGCGAGAAGAAAGGGAGGGCGCGTAGCCAGGAAGTAACGTTTGAGGGGATTGGTCAGCCGCTCCGGGCTGGGTTCGATGACAACGGCAGCAACATTTTCTGTCATGATTTCATTCTTGGTTATTGAAAGTGGTGTCTGACCATCATGCCAGCGGTCAGGGAAAAAGACAAAGCCGTCGCTTAAAGTTCCTGATGCAATCGATTAAACCACTCTTGCAACATGCGGCGTTCGCCTGCATCAAGCAGCGATCCCATCGGCATTGAATGCGGCGGCTCTTCGAGGAAGACACGTCGCTCGACTTCAAACTTCTCACCGGTCAGACGAAACCATTTATTGGTATTGAGGAGTAACGATGGTTTTATGCGCAACTCGTAGTGACATGGCTGACAACGGCTACTGATCAGCACTTTCACATCTTCAGGTGGCGTAATAGTACGCGCCATCAATGCGACCATCTCCTCCGCCCCGGCGGGGAGCGCAAACAGTACCAACAGCACTAACAGTGTTCGTTTCATTACTGCCATCGCTCCGCTCCCAGATGTGGTGGCCGGCAGGATACCGGCCACCCTGTATCGACGGCCTAGGCCGCGGTGGGTCTGCCCTTGGCAAAACGCATTTCATCACCCTGTACATCGACCATAATGGTGTCACCCGGCAGGAACTTGCCACCGAGGATTGCCTGGGCCAACGGATTTTCGATACGTTGTTGAATGGCACGCTTCAACGGCCGCGCACCATAGACTGGATCGAAACCGGCTTCACCCAACTTGTCCAACGCTGCGAGCGTCAGCTCCAGTCCTATGTCACGCTCCAGCAGACGCTTGCGCAGATAGTCCACCTGGATATCGGCGATGGCGCGGATCTGCTCCTTCATCAGCGGGTGGAATACCACCACCTCATCGACCCGGTTGATGA
>JBNKBG010000004.1:0-62242 GCA_050287105.1 Thiohalomonadaceae bacterium | reverse complement strand
TTGACGATGCCGCTCTCCAGTTGATAGGTCGCGCCGGTGGGGCAGACCGTGAGGCAGGGAGGGTTGTCGCAGTGGTTGCAGAGGCGCGGGAAGAAGCGGCGGTGGACATCCTCGCCGGTGCCGATCTCCTGGTCGTGCACCTTGGTGCGCCAGACCCCTTTCCACACTGGGGTCTGGTTTTCGATGGTGCAGGCGGCCATGCAGGCGTTGCAGCCGACGCAGGTATTCAGGTCGATGACCATGGCGTAACGGGTCATGCGGCACCTCCTTCATTCACTTTGGTCACTCGGAGGGTGAACTCCTGAGAGCGGAATCCGGCCACCACCGGCTCGACCTTGTAGGGGATCAGCTTGCTGGTGGGGGTACCGATACCGTAGGCGCGGGTCAGGTGTTTGTTTTCCGAGCCGAAGGAGGAGTAGATGAACAGGGTGTCGCGCCGCACCAGGCGGGTGACGTAGGCGGTACCGCCGGCGGACTGGCCGGTGGCGTTGTTGGTCAGCTTCAGTTTGTCGCCGGTTTTGATCTGTAGTGCCTCGGCCCGATCCGGGTGGATCCAGACCCCGGCGTAGATCGGCTCCTTGAACTTGTTGATCGCCGCCAGCACCGGGTTATTGCTGTTGGTGGAGGCGTAGGAGACGGTCGGGGTCTTGCCATAGGTGAAGTAGAACTCGTCACCGGAGAGCGGCATGTCCATCGGCGTGTTGGGGCGACACTCGGCGACGATGCGGGTGGCCAGCGGACTGAAGTTGGCTTGTTTGGCGCCGCCGTCGCGCAACATGCGCATCAACGGACTGAAGAACTCCACCCGGCCCGATTCGGAAGGCAGCGGCAGTTTCCACGGCATTCCCGATTTGGCCAGGATCTCTTCCCGGTTCTCTTCCAGCATCACCCCCTTCTCGCGCAGTTCCCTGTCGATATGTTCCGGGGTGGTATGCAACCGTTTGGCGGTGTGCTCGAAGGCGACCTCGCGGCAGGCGGCGGCGAAGGCGCCGTGTTTCATGCTGCGCTGCTTTTCCGCGTAAGCCTCTTTTACTCTGGCCGCGGGCAGGCCGGTGAGCTTCTCCACCCATTCGAGAAAACCGTACTCGTTGCCGCTGATGATGTGGCTCATGCGCAGCAGAATGTCGGCGATCTCTTCGGTGTCGTAGAGCGGGTCGATGGCGGCATAGCGAGTGGTCAGGGCCAGGTCGTGGTTGACGCCGTTGCCGTAGAGGGTCGGTTCGTTGCGTTCCAGGTAGCTGGAGTTGGGCAGGATCACATCGGCCCAGGCGGTGGTGTCAGCGGGCAGTACGTCGACCGCGATCACCAGCTCCACATCGTTGTGGCCGAGGATATCTTTCCAGCGCTGGTCCGGGTAGTAGTGACGCACCGGGTTGGCGGCGTTGATCAGGAAGGCACGGGTTTTGTAGGGCTTGCCGTCGAATTGCAGGCCTCCCTCTACTGACTCCTTGAGGCCGGTGTCGGCCATCACCGGCAGGGCGACATACTCACGTCCGGCGGCGGCCTCCTGAGCACTGAAGGCCCAGGCCCAGCCGGGACGGCCGTGGCTGAAGTTCTTGCCGTTGGAGACGGCGCCGATGACGAACTTGGCGAAGGGCATGCCGGCGAGATGGGCCATCGGTGCCTCCGGGGTTTCCACCCCTTTCGCCTTGGCCTTAATCATTGCGGCGGCCTTGTGGTGGAACTCACCGCTCATGATCCAGCCGCCCTCCTTGTCGATACCGCCGGTGAGCATCTGGATCATCGCCTGTACCCGGCGCAGCATCATCATGTTCTGGAAGCGGGCGCCGTGCCAGCCTGGATCGACGATGGCCGGGCGGGTGGTGCCGAACTCGAAGGCGATGCGACGGATGGTCGCGGCGTCGATGCCGGTGGTCTTCTCCGCCCACTCCGGGGTGTAACCGTCCAGCTCCGCCAGTTGTGCCTGGAAAACGGTGGCCAGTTTATGGCCGTTTTGGGTCAGTCCTTTGGGCGCGATCAGCGCCGGGTCGACCGGTTTGCCGTTGACGTCGCTGTCGTTGCTGTTGCTGTAGGCGGGCAGGGAGTGAATGGCGTTACTGCCTTCGGCCACTGCCTGGGGACGGCCCTGTTTGTCCAGCGCCAGGTGCCACTCGCCCTTCTCATCCTGGTAGGTGAGGAACGGCATGTTGGAGTGCTGCTTGAGGAACAGGGCATCATAGTGACCCTCCTCCATCATCACCTTGAGCATTGCCAGCATGAAGTCGAGGTCGGTGCCGGGACGGATCGCCAGCCACTCGTCTGCCTTGGCCGCCGTCTCGGACTGACGTGGGTCGAGGGCGACCACCTTGGCGCCGCGCTTGCGCCCAGTGGCGAAGCGCACCATGCGACAGGTGGAGACCGCGCCGATGGAGGCGTTGTTGGCGATGAAGAGGATGTATTTGGCGTTGTCGTAGTCGGGCAGCACTTCATCGTGAATGTTGAAGTTGCCGGTGACCATGTCGGTGCCGAGATGGCCGGTGGTGACGCAGTGCTGCATAGGCGAGGCGATAATATTGGGCACCTCGTTGGCCATGGCGAAGGGCACCGCCCAGTTCATATAGAAGACGCAGGAGGTCCAGCCGCCGACCATGGTCCACTCGTAGGGCTGGATGTCGGCCAGTTTTTGCTTCGCTTCAATGTATTGCCACGCCTCTTCCCAGCTGGCGGCACGGAACGACCACTCCCCGCGTTTGCTGCCCTCGACGCGGATCAGCGGGGTCTTGAGGCGGTCCGGGTCATAGGTCTGGCGCAGGCCGGCCTGGCCGCGGGCGCAGATCTTGCCGCGATTGAGGGTGGAGTTCGGGTTGCCGTCGAGCTTGACGATGCGTTTGACCCCGTTGCGGGTGCGGCTGGTAACACGCAGGTTGCACAGGGACGAGCAGAAATTGCAGATGCTGTGGCTGATCTCTTCGCTGTCGGTGCTTTGCTCGGGGCTCTGTCGGCCCATCAGGGATAAGGGTTTGAGCAGGGTCAGTCCTGCTCCGCCGTAACCGGTGGCCTTGAGAAAGGCTCGTCGGGTCAGGCTGGGGAAATGCCACGCCATATAATCGCTCCTTCAAGCTGAATGATTGCGACGCGGGTGAACGAACAGTTCACGCGACGCGCTTAGCTCACGACAAAACGTCGTCTCTTCATTCTGCTGAGGTCGCCCGAAGGGCGTTGAAGCATGGTGTGGTTTACTGCTTTCGAGTCTTGTGACTCTGTTATGGCGGGGACGTTATCACAGGGTGACAAAAATCAAAGCTGATCTAGATCAAGAAAATAATTCGAATAAAATCAATAACATATTAGAATATGCTGATGTTCTGACCTTGCGGGGATGTTTTTGCCTTTCCCTGTAGTGAGGGCTAGTCTGGTGCAGAGTGTTGATCTTTATCGGGTAATTAATACGGTATTGCAACAATTGTTAAGAGTTGGCGTATAGTGTTAAAGACGTTGTTTCAGGGATCCAGGGAATGAAATTTCTGCGGAATATTCTCACCGCACTGGGTGAGTCGATAGGGATCTATACGGCGGACCAGTTCAGAGAACTACTCAGCTCAAGTAACCATAACGAACCGATTTGCCGCCACCGTGCCACGGTGATCCAGAGTCGGGTCTTCTTTTTCAGTGTTGTCTTCGCTGTCCTTGTCCCCGCCTGGACGCTGATCGATCTGCTGTTTCTGCCCCACTGGTTGTGGGTCGATCTGTTGCTGATGCGTATGGTTTCCGGCTTGCTGTTTATTATCATCGCCTGGCAGTCGCGTAAGGAGCATGAGTTACCCCGTGCGCGCATGTTGCTGGCGGCACTGTTGGCGATTACGCCACTGTTCTATCTCACGGCGGATCAATGGATTCACGCCTACCCGCTAAACGATATGGAGATGGTAGCGGCTGAATTATACGAACTGTTGCCGTTTATTATGATCGCCGGGATGACCCTGTTTCCGCTGACCCTGCTCGAGTTTTTCCTCTACGCGCTACCGCTGTTTGCAGTGACTTACTACAGCATCCACTTCGATACGCTGGAGGATATTCCTCATGCGGTGGCGACGTTGTGGTTATTTGTTCTGATTATGGGGGTGGCACTGTTCGCTTCGCTGACCCAATTGCGTTACATGCTCTCCCAGGCCAGTCGTCTCAGTTACGATGCACTGACCGGAGCGCTTACCCGCCGGGCCGGGATCGAAATGCTGGATCTCCAGTTTCGCATGGCAAGGATCGGCAATACGCCACTCTCCATCCTCTTTTTCGATCTGGATCATTTCAAGGGCGTCAACGATCACTACGGTCACGAGGCCGGCGATCTGGTACTGAAAACCGCGGTGAAGTATTTCGATCGGGCGGTGCGTAAGGGCGATAGCGTGATCCGCTGGGGCGGTGAGGAGTTCATTATCGTGCTACCTACCGCCGTTTCAAAACAGGCTTGCGAGGTGGTGGTGAGGATTATGCGTTCGGGCATAGGTACCCATCCGGACGGCACGCCGATCACCGCCAGTGTCGGTGTTGCGGAGATACAGGAAGATCACCCTCGTGACTGGAAGGCGATGGTTGAGCTGGCGGATCGTCGTATGTATCAGGCAAAGGGCGCAGGACGCGCGCGGAGTGTCGGTGGCACTGGGCAGCCATTGTTGTGGAAGGATTTTGCTGAAACCTCGGTTTAACCGCTGGGAATTACCATACCTCTGGCACGCAGCATGGCCAGAACCTGTTTGCGCAGGTAGTCGAGACCGAAGATCAGGAACGGTCCCAGCCAGGCAACCGCATAGATCGTGGTATCTACCGGGCCGGTACCCAGCAGTTTTCCCAGGGGTGGGAAGTAGAGGATCGCCCAGGAGAAGATCACCTCGAATACCAGGCCGAGCACGATCAGCGGGTTGTGCAGAAAGTCTAGCGTGAGGCCACTGCCGGTACGCGAACGGCGGCCAAACAGGTTGCCCATCTGCATCAGAATAATGGATGAAAGCGTGATGCCGGTGGCCGAGAGATAGAGCGGGTCACGCACCGATAGTTCATCGCCGTAGTGCCATCCCCCATCGACCAGTACCCAGAAGAAGAGCGTTAAAGCGAAGGCTGCTTCAATCAGGCCAAGGAAGAGATAGCTGTGCGCCATCAACGGAAACGATAATAGCCCCTGATTACTGTCACGTGGCGGTTGTTTCATTACCTCCGGGTCGGGTTTCTCCTGGCCCAGTCCCATCGACGGGATGATGTCTGTGCCGAGGTCGATGGCGAGGATCTGAATCACGGTCATCGCCAGCGGTACCGGGAACAGCATATAGAGGATGTAGGGCAGGATTTCCGGGCCGTTACTCACCAGTACATAGTTGGTGAATTTGCGGATGTTGTTGAAGATGGTACGCCCCTCTTCGATACCGTTGACGATGGAGGCGAAGTTGTCGTCGAGCAGGATCACCTGTGCTGCCTCGCGTGCCACGTCGGTACCGCTCTTGCCCATGGCGATGCCGACGTCCGCCGCCTTAAGTGCCGGGGCGTCGTTGACCCCGTCGCCGGTCATCGCTACCACCTTATTCAGTTCGTGGAAGGCGGAGACTACCTTCCATTTCTGTTCCGGGGTGGTCCGGGCGAAGACGTGAACCCCGCTGCGCAGACGTTCCATCAGTGCCCGCTTGCCGATACGTGCCAGTTCATCGCCGGTGAGGACGCTGCTGCCGGGAGGTGCGTCTGTGGGAATAATCCCCGCCTGTCGGGCGATGGCCTCCGCAGTGGCCGGGTGGTCGCCAGTGATCATGACCACTTCGATGCCGGCGCTATGACATTGGCTGACCGCATGCGGTACCTCTTCGCGAATCGGGTCCTCGCTGCCGATGAAGCCTTTCAGTATCAGTTGTTGTTCCAGTTCTGCCTGGGCATCGTCACCCTGCGGCAGGGTTTCAATGTAGCGATAGGCAAGGGCGATCACCCGCTGGCCGCTGGCGGCCATGGTGTGTACCACCTGCTCGGCGCATTCCAGATATCGGCTGTTCCGTTCGTGTTGCGTACCGTCTGCCGATTCGATGTGGCTGAGCAGGGGGCGCAGGCTCTCCCAGGCGCCCTTGACGCAGTACAGGTAGTCCTCTCGGTCTTCACTCCTGTTTACACCACCAGCGCGACGTTTCTCATCATCAAAGGAGAAGCGCAGCAAGCTCTTCTCCATCAGCGTATCCACACTCCCCTGTTCGGCAAGTACTGTTTCGGCCAGCGCCACGTCGAGGGGATCGCCGCTGAACCCATGTTCGGTTTTGTGCACGTCAGAGGCGATCAGTCCCTGGTGAAGAAACGCTTTGCGCGAATCGCCACGGAACTCTTCACCCGCGACAGGATCGCGAAGTGAAGTGATCGCCAGGCGGTTCTGGGTCAGGGTGCCGGTCTTGTCGGTGCAGATCACGTGTACTGCGCCGAGTGCCTCGACCGAGTTAAGCCCTTTCACCAGCACATTGCGTTTGGCCATGCGCAGACTACCCATGGCCAGCGAGAGGGTGAAGGTGGGGAGCAGACCTTCCGGGACATTGGCGACGATGATGCCCATCATGAACACCAGATTGATCCACAGGGATTGGCCGCTGAGTATGCCGTAGCTGAAAAACAGGATTCCCATGGAGACGGCGATGATTGTCAGCACACGAACCATGTGTGCGGTCTCCCGCTCCAGCGGTGAAGGTATGCGTTTGACATCGCGGGAGAGGGTGGCGATTTTGCCGAACTCGGTACGTGCGCCGGTGGCGAAAACCACCGCCCTGCCGTGTCCCTTCTTCACCATACAGCCGGCGAACAGCACATTGGTGCTTTCGCTGAGAATGCTCTGTTGGGCCTCAGCGCTGAGGCGTATCGGGCGCGATTCGCCGGTGAGCGGTGCGTTGTTGACCACCAGGTCCTGTACCTCAACCAGGCGGGCGTCGGCAGGCACCTTGTCGCCCTCGGACAGCATCAGCACATCACCTGGAACCAGTTGCTCTGCAAGGATGGTCAGTTCCCTGCCGTCGCGAAGGACGTTGACCTGTTGCGGCAGGAATTTGCGCAGCTCGTCCATGGCCCGTTCCGCGCGATACTCCTGCACGAAGCTGAACAGTGCGTTGAGGATCGATACGCCGAGCAGGGCCCAGCCGAGGATATTCATCCCTTCACCCGGCTGGATGTAGTCGGCGACAAAACAGATCGCGGCGGAGATATCGAGCAGGAGGGTAAAAAAGTTGGTGAACTGGCGTGCCAGGCTATTGAGCCAGAGCAGACGTCTCGTCTCTTCCAGCGTGTTGGGGCCGACTTCGGCGAGACGTTCGTTTACCTGTTTCTCATTGAGCCCCTCTGCATGGGTGTGCAGGAAACGGTAGACCTGTGTGGCAGAAATATTCTGGATTTGCCCCTCAGTAGGTTGCCCATCCATCCTTCATACTCCGCGGTAGATGGCGACATCACAGGGGGCGTCACGCAACACCACCTCGATGGGATTACCGTACTGGAAGGTCCGGCGCAGGTTTTTCCATGCGGCCTCCATCAGGATGAGGTGTGATTTATGGCGGTTAGCGGCGATGATCACCTCGTGGGCCCAGTCGTCGGAGACCACTACATTGCCGTCGATCAGGCCTATCTCTACGGCGCTACGTTCGGCCAGCTCCTGATCCAGCCCACTCAGACTCTCCCAGCCCTTTTGCCGCAGCTGTGCCGCCTGCGGATGTTGCAAGCGGCGGAACAGCAGGTGTTTGATCATCATTACCCGTAGCAGATGAACACGCGACACATGGGGAGCAAAGCGTCGCAGGATATCGGCACTCATGAGGAAACCCGCATGATCACCGGCAATGGGCACCAGAAAACGTCGCGGTGTTCCAAGCAAACCCGGTTGCACCACGCGTAGTGCCATAACATTGAAACTTCGATCGGCAAGAAGTTTTTCCGATACCGTGCCGGCGAGATAGCCACGTGCGCCGCCGTTCAGCCGCGCACCACAAATGAGCAGGCTGTTGGGGGAGGCCGGAACGTTGGCCAGCAGATCCTGGAAAATCGCCCCATTATCGGGGCCAGAGGAGGGAATGATGTCGAGTTTCAGGGTAACGCCACAATCGGCGCTGGCACTCTCCATGATACCGATCCGGGCCTGCACATCCTCCGCAGGGATCTCATGGGTATTGATGTAGATGACCCTGAGGGTACGGTCGGGCTCCTGCCGGGCCAGGTTCTGTGCGTACCAGGCAATCCAGTCGCCATTGATTGAGCCATCATAAGCCAGGTGGATCAAGGTCTCCTCCAGGAATTCAGAACAAGCTGCACGAATCAGTGTAGACAGTAGAAGCCTGATACGCTGGCTGCTCTGCTATGATGGTTTTGACCATATAGGGGGACTTTTATGTTGGTGACATTCTCCTGCAAGGCCTATGCGGATATCACTATGTTTGGCGATGTGGCGGTGGCATTGCTGAAAATGATGGGTCGCAGCGGTTCAGTTCCGGGCGCACTGAGCGCTGATGAGGTGCCTGCCGCATTGCAAAGATTGCATAGCGCGCTGGCAGAAGAGGCACAGCGAAATGGGGAGATCGGGGTGGCTGAGGAGGAGCCGTCGATCAGTTTGGCGCAGCGGGCGCTTCCCCTGATCGCATTGCTACAGGCGGCTCAGGGCGCGCATACCCATGTAATGTGGGATAAATAAAGGACCTGCCCAGTGTAATTACCTTACTTTTTAGCAGGTTTATTTTCTCTGGTTATTGCTATAGATTCAAAAAAGCCGCGAGGCGCCACACTAAAATTCTAATCACAACATAAAGAGAGTCATAATAATGGATGCCACAGCAATTCTATCACTCGCTTCAGTCGCCGGTTCGATCGTGGTATTTGTCGTTCTGGGATTTCGTATTAACAGCTTGATAAACAAGACTCACTCACAGGACTAATCTACTGTGAGGGATGATGAAAAAGGGGGAACGTGATGTTTCCCCTTTTTTTATTGAACCAGGCTGAGTGCCGCTTCGTAATCTTCCTGTGCTGCGGGCAGAATCGATTTCAGCTTTTCTCCATCGATTCTGGCGAGTGCCCATAACGGTAGCTCTGTCGGTAGCAGGGTATCGATAAACTCCTCGTCAAAGCTGCCATTATGGCTAAGTGTGGTGGCTATGTGGATCAGAGCCGCTTCGGTAGCGTACTCTCCAGCCTGTTGAGGATGGATGTGATTTGCCAGAACACTGCACAGCATCTGCGGTAGTTCCCACGTAGTGGCCAATGCCGAACCTACCTCCGCATAATCGAACCCCATGATTTCCTGCTCCACTCTATGCAGAGGAATTCCCCGGTGGCGATGTTCCAGCAGGGCCTTGCGCCCAAGTTCGGGAGCTCGGGTATAGATCACCAGATGGCCAATGTCGTGAAGCAGCCCCGCCAGGAATATGGACTCATCACTCTGTGAGTCAGGCAGTAACGTAGCCATTTGTCGCGAAAGAATGGCGCAGCGCAGGCTGGTGTGCCAATAACTGTAGATATCGATCAGCTCACGCGGTATATCGTTAAAGCGCTGAATAACCTCGGTGGCCAGTACCAGATCGCGGGTGGCTTGACGACCGATCAGGGTCACTGCATCGGCAATGCTGTCCACTTCCACCGGCAGGGCAAAAAAGGCGCTGTTGGCCAGACGTAGCATTCTGGCAGCGATAGCCGGATCGCGCTCAATGACTTCAGCCAGCATGGCAGAAGTACTGTCCGGTTCATCGATCAATTTGCACAATCGGGCATAGGTCTCTGGTGGAGACGCTAGTTTAATATCTCCCTGCAGCAAATCACTGATCTTCAGATCGATCTTGTCAAACTGGATCAGGCTCATTATTTATCCTCCTTGTCACACCATTCGTGGCAAATGAGTGGACTTCGTGTGGGTTTGCCAATGTAATAACCCTGTGCATGATCAATACCCATATGGGTAAGTAGCCCCAGAGTATCTCGGTCTTCGATAAATTCAGCGACCACTTCTTTACCCAGTCCATGTGCTATATCGATCATGGACTGGACGATGGCCTTGTCCTGTCGATCCTGTTTCAAATTAATAATGAAGGAACCATCGATCTTTAACATATCGATGGGAAATTGTTTGAGATAGTGATAGGTGCTAAAGCCTGAACCAAAATCATCCAGGGCAAAGCGGCAGCCCATATCACGCAGATTGGTTACCATGCGACGGGTATCGGCAAAGCTGAGAATTGCTGAAGTCTCGGTGATTTCAAAAGTCAGACGTTGTGGGTCAATCAAACTGCTCTCCAGCTTCTCTTCCAGGAGTGACATCATTGCACCTTCCTGAAAGGCATGGCTGGAGAGATTGACGCCAAGTGAGATATCGTTGTTGTCTGCCAGATAGTCAATGGCATTATTGACTACCCACAGGTCGATCTGTTGCGCCAGACCGAGGCGCTCAGCAGCGAGCATGAAGCGGGCAGAGTGTTCGTCTCCCCCCAGGCTGCTTGGTATGCGTACCAGCGCCTCAAAATGGGTGATATTGTTTTGCCCTACATTGAGTACCGGCTGGAAGGTGAGGAAAAACTGACTGTTGCCCAAAGCCATGCGGATAGGTTGCGTCCAGTGCATGTCGTCGCGCATGTTCTGCAGAATGTCATCATCCTGACTGAAACAGTGTACCGCATTGCCACCACGAGTCTTGGCGACGAAACAGGCCTGTTCTGCGCGTGCCAGTACCTGGCTGGCATTTTCTACGGCGCCAGGATAGAGCATGGCGAGGCCAACACTGATGGCCACGTGATAGATAATGGCATCACCATCCGGTTCAATATTGGCGATAGTGGCACGCAAAAGTTCTGCTTCACGTTGCGCCTCGTTCTCATCCACGCCTTGTAACAAAACTGCGAATTCGTCAGACCCAAGTCGTGCCAGCAGGTATTCAGGTGGTAATACATTTCTGAGCCGGTTGGCCACAGTTTGCAACAGGGCATTTCCGTGCTCATGCCCCGCAGCGTCGTTGTGCAGCTTGAAACGATCCATATCGAGATAGAGCAGGGCGTTGGTTATCTGTCTGTCGGCACCGGAACGTATCGCCTCGGTCAGTGCTTTCTCAAAGGCTTCGCGGTTGGCGAGATCGGTCAGTTCATCGTGACTTGCCAGATAGTGAAGACGTGCCTCTACGACTCGGTTCTCTGCAATGCGACTGTTGTAGAAACGTTCCTGTCGAAGGCGTATACGTCGCTCCATTAACAGCCGCATTGACAGGCGTAGACGCTGCAGGGCATTGGGGCTTAAGGTGTGCGAACCATACAGATGAACAACATCAAAGAAGCCTCGTTGCAGGGCATCCTGAATTGCAATATTGTCTGGCTGCTCACCTTGAATCGCGAGGACAATACCCAGCCAACCTTTCTCGCCCAGGCGTAAAAAACGCTGGCAGCGATCTATGACATCACTATCAAGTTCGTCGGTAACGACGATGGCCAGGAAGGGGATACCATTGTCCTGGAAAACCAGTTCTCGGGTATAGAGGGCAATTTCTTCAATGGTGGCGAGTTGTGTGGTGTCAGGAAGACCAGCACTACGTAGTGTCTTGACCAACCAGTCGGTAGGTTTGTTGTTTGCGTCAGCAACAAAGACAGGAATATCGGGATGTTGTCTGTTTTTGGTGTTTTCGCGTTCTGTTTCCACGACTGATCCACGCTGATAATAACCGTACCGAGTGTACAACTATCTTTGAGTGACCGCTAGATGCCTTGAATGATCGCATGGTGTCATTGCTGAAAGTATGTTGAGAACTTAGTATCCTTACATATTGGCAATTACTCTGACCTTGTGGTGCATATGCGAAGGTTGCAAAACTTCTTTCCAGAAGTGTTATTCCTCCCCTTTATTCTGACGCTGTTGATTGCACCAGTCACACTGCAGGCCAGTGTCGAGGGTAAGCTTGAACTCTGGTTTGAATACGCGGGTCATCAGAGCGCACTGACTGGCGTACCGAAGATTGAATGTATTCGGCAAGATACATTTGCGACGGTGAATTGCGATCTTTATCAGAGTGAAGATGCTCGTTATTGGATAGATCGTCCTGCGCCGGGTAACTACCTGCTGAGAGTTTGGTCCCAACAAGGAGATGCAGAACTCTATCGTGAATATCCCTTTTCGCTTACACCTTCGACTACTGGACCTCTTCTCGTTGCGCTGAACCGTGTCGTCGAACTGAGACTGCCTGTTGAAAGCGTAAGCGCAATATATGCCAGAGAAACAACATGCCGTAACTATAGCGAGTATAAGGTTCCCCTTTTCACGCTATTGCCGAGTGCAGAAGTGATATTTGCCTGGCAAGCCCTTTCCGATAGTGACGAATATCACTACAAATTGTGGCGCGTACGTTGTGACGATGACAGGCGTATTGAAGTAACGCTATTGGGGCGATCTCGCGGCGATGAGGTGACGCTACAGATTCCTGCAAGCAGTAGCGGCGAATATTATCTGTTTGAACTTGTTGCCATGAAGGGAGCGCAGGAGATCGGGCAACTGTTATTACGCGATCCCAATGGCGGTGTTTATGCCAATTACCCTCTTGTTGTGGTCGATCCGCTGGGTGAGCGTGACTGGTATCCCTATGTCGCCGTCGCAATCGCTTTGCCGTTCGGTCTGTGGTTGGCCTGGTGGTTACTGAGTGGCGTGCTCATGTTGCGTTCGGTGCGTGGCCTGTTATGGACGATCACGCTTCTGTTAACGGTGTCTCTCGGTTATACGCAACGTCACTCTCTCTCTTCATGGAGTCAGCAGGGTCAAAAATGGTTACATGAAGTATTGGATGACCAAAAGTGGTATCGCGATCCTGTTGAGGATGGGGAGTATACTGCCAGCACGGACGTTACCAGTGGAAGCTGGCATGGTTTTCTGGTTGCAGAGGGTCATGAACCATTTATTGGCCAGGGACGCAGGACTGAAATAGCCATTAGCTTCAAGGACGAGAGCGCCATGGTCAGTTACTTGCACCAGGGGAAATGGCAGATGGTAACGGGTGATACCTTTAGCATAAGTCGGTCTGGAGTCGGAATGACCCTGTTTGGACATGTGCGTGACGGGCTGAATAGTGAGCTGTGGTCCATCACTATTGTTGACCTGAATGCGCCCATTTTGAGTTTGATGCTGGATCGTATGACCACCAGACGAAATCCCGGTGACGGCAAGGATGTGACGGAGCGACGACGGGCAACTGGTGAACTGCGTCACACTATCCCATGAAATTGTCGGATATTTCTGACAGAAATGCTCATATTTTTGCGATAACGTGTCGCTGACTGATCGGTAAACTTTGTAAAAACAGATATTGACAGGGAGGGGTCGATGATTATTAAAAATATGGATGAATATGCCGCAGATCTGGCAACCATCGAGCGCTTGCTGTTGAGCGATCCGCCACCGGCAGTGTCGAGTTCGCTGCAGCGTGATAAAAGCACGATCCTGCAAGCACTACAGCACAAGCGGGATGCAGCCTACCACCTTGATTTCTATTTTAGTGACAGCCCAGATTGGGCCGTGTTTCATGACCTGAGTCTGGAAATGGGCGATGCCCGGGCGACATTTGATCACCTGTTGATTAGTCGTGAACTGGACATCTACGTCATTGAAACCAAGCACTACAACGCCAGAGTGCGGATCAATGAAGAAAAAGAGTTTTTCTACTACATAGACAACCATCCGTTGCCGGTGGCCTCGCCTGCGGAACGTAATCAACAGCATATTGATTTTCTGGCCAGCTATCTTGCTGGTAACGGCTTGTTGCCGACACGTTTCGGTTTAGCTATTCGGCCCAATTTTCATAATGTTGTACTGGTCTCTCCCTCCGCCTCGGTTCAGATGCCGAAGCGCAATCTGGATTTGAAATGCAGCGTGGTCCGCTCGGATCATTTTCTGGAGCAAATCAGTAAAAAAACTTTCAATAGTTCGGGTGTCCACGACTTTGTTGCACTGGCCAGACAGTTCTCTAGCGAGAGTCTGAGGGAAATGGCGACGAAACTGGCGCGGCGACATATGCCAAGCAACATCGATTTTAGTCAACGTTACGGACTGGAATATATCGCCCCCACTCAGGAGAACTCGGGTGAGGAGGGAGCAACATGCGAGGGCTGCTGTAAACGAATTACTGCCAGAGTGGTTCGATATTGCTATGATAACCACGAACTCTTTTCGGGTAAGGCATACTGCTTCGACTGCCAGAAAGGGATTGCCTTCCAGGCCGTAATGCAGTGAGTTACCATGCTCTCCGGCCTGTCTGAAAATGATATGGAGCAACAGGAGGTTTGGGTGATTGCAACACTAATGCGTATGGGTAAGTGGGGAATTCCTTTATTGGTTCTGATCTGGTCGCCCTGCTCCTTCGCCGGGGTCGATGGTAAATATCAGGGTGAGTTTCATGGCAAGAAGGTGACTGCTGTGCTTGAGACCATGAGCACCACGGTGACCGGGGTGTTGGGGATTGGTGCCGAAAACTACCTGCTGCGGGCCGAAGCGGGTAAGGAGGCGATTCCAGGGCAGCTCACTAGCATGCTAAGTGGTAAGGAGCTAAAACTGCTGATTAAACCCAGGACGGATGCGATTGACGTCGAAGTGATACCAACTGGTGCCGACGTGATGCGTTTTACCCTCAAACGGACAGACTAGGTCCGCTAATCCAAATACTAAGGCAATAACCGGTCGGAGCGCCTATGCTTGGCGTATTACCGCGTGGTTTCCCCGTGGGGAACCATTTCAACCTGTTTGGCGTTTCTGCTTTATGGCCAAAATTACCTCCCTGTTTCGGCACGATTCCGCCGATGAGTTCGAGCGTCTGCTATCCCCTCATATAGAGCGGTTGTTTCGTCTCGCCTACCGTTATTGTGGGGAGGTGGCGCAGGCCGAGGATCTGGTTCAGGATCTGCTGCTGAAGTTGTACCCAAAGAGGAAGGAGTTGCTTCGAATCGAGGCACTGAGTCCCTGGCTGGCACGCAGTCTGTACAACCACTTTATCGATACCACGCGAAAGGGGCAGCGTAGCCCACTGACAGGTTCGGTCTCCGACGAGGTATTACATACGTTACCCTGTGGTGACAGTCAGCCAGAGCATGAGCTTGAGCGCAGTGATCTGCAGCGGCAGTTGGCGCATGCCATGACCCGCCTGAGCCCTGAGCAACGGGCCCTGATCAGTCTGCACGATATTGAAGGCTATACCCTGAATGAACTGGAGACGATGTTGGAGACACCTATTGGTACGCTCAAATCACGACTCCACCGGGGCAGGTTACAACTGCGCAACGCGTTACAGGTGGAACCTTTACCCGATAGCGGGCGTGTTGATAGGCGGAGGATGGAAAATGAGTATTAATTGCGAACACTATCGTAGCGCGTTCGAGGAGATGCTGGATGGCACCCTGACACCGGCAATGGCTGTGGAAGTCAATCGCCACCTGCAGCTGTGTGCGGCGTGTCAGCGACAGCTGGAAGTCGAGCGAGTCTTTCGTCGAGAGTTGTCGCAACTGAGTGCGCCTCCCATGCGTGCGGAATTCCCCTCCGAAGTGATGGCACGGATACGTCAGGCAGAGCAGAAGCAGCATATGCGACACAAAGGCTTTATCGCTGGTTTTGGCTCGGCTATTGCTGCCGGTCTGGCGCTCTGGTTTGTGGTGACGCTGACTTCCATACCGCAGCAAGGTGGCTCAACACTGCAGACAGTCAGCCTGAGCCTCGGTGAGACCCGCCAGGTGAATCTGGTATTTGATAGCCCGGAAGCGTTTGGCCAAACGACCTTCGCTCTGCTACTGCCGGACAATGCCGAACTGGAGGGCTACCCGGGTCGCCATGAATTCACCTGGACAGCCTCTCTGAAGAAAGGAAAGAACCGCTTAACGCTGCCTATACGGGTTGCCACAGCGGGTGACGGCGAAATTATCGCGCGGATCAGCCAGAGCGATACGGTGAAAGTGTTTCGCTTAAAGCTGGACGTACAAGAGCAGCGCGGCGCCTGGATTGCACCGCAGAATCTCACCTGAGCCGGTGTATGGACAGTATGATTAATAAAAACAAGATCTTGTGTCGGAGAGTAGAATGAATAACACTACATTTGTCATGGGAATAGTGCTGACAATGTTGATCCTGTTCCTGTCCTTGGGTGCACAGGGGGCCAGGGCGGCCGATATGGATGATGTGACATTGCAGGTACTGGAGAGTAACGACCCATCCGACATAGTTAACGATATTTCACTACCTGACGTTGATGATAGTCGCGACGCCATGCATGATAATTCGCATGATATGGAAGATGATGTGCATAATGCACAGGACGAAATTAAAGATGATATCGACGATAGCAGGGACGATATAGAGGACAGCATTGATGAGGCTGAAGTGGAGGGAGATAATCCAACGAGCGAAGGGGATTAGCCGGTCTTTCAATTTCATGCGAGTCATCACACGCGAGTACCGCAAACGCCATAACCTCCACTCGACTGTTCGGGTGGTTTTTTTTGTTCGTCGTAGTTGCTGAGGGGTTTCCTATTTTCGTGAAAAAATTATTCACGATTGTTTTCCTTGTTCTGTCGTTGGGCATTAGTGGAGTGGCCCAGGCAACAGGAGAACTTGAATTCAGCCAGGGTGTCGCACTCTTCAAACAGAAGGCCTACGCTGACGCACTTGAAAAGTTTGAAGCGGCCAGAAAGGCGGGAATGCGTGAGCCAAAACTCGACTTCAATCAGGCGCTGTGTAATCTCAAGTTGCAACACTATGACGCTGCATACGACGCTTTTCAGCGTGCTGCAAAGTACAAGCCGCTAAAGTCGCTGGCATATTTCAATCTCGCTCTGTTGGAACTGGAACGTGGTAATAGCAACCAGGCAAGGGAGTGGCTGCTGCAGGTGAGCAAATCGGCCGCTGAGCCGAAGTTGAGGGCGTTAGCCGAACGGAAACTCAGGCAGTTTGATAGCGTTTCCCCACTAGGTACAAGCCCTATGTGGAGTAATGGGTACAGCCTGTCTATTGGGTACGATGACAATATTGAAGACCCCGCCCTGATTGGTACGACAAACAAGGGGGACAGCTTTGCCAATGCGATGATCTATCTCACCCGCAGTTATGCCACGGATAACGGAATACGTCTTGGCCTGATTGGTTTCACCCAGCAATACAGTACGGTGAGTACTTATGATCTGAATTTGCTGCAACTGTTGCTGGATAATGGATGGATAGTCGGTCCCTGGCGCAACAGATTGGGCGCAGAGTATGAGTCGAGTACTCTGGGGGGTAACGCCTATCTGGGAACCATGAAGTTATATCTTAGTGGAAAGCGCGACCTTACTCCCATTGACGAGTTGCGTCTGCGCTATCGCTACAGTACCTTTTCTTCGTTATCTCCAGCCTATGACTATCTGGATGGCAGTCGCCATGAAGTGGAAATTCGCTGGCAGCATCGGCGTCAGGATCTGACGCTGCAAAGCGTCTATGAGTTCGAGTTGAATGAACGCAATGATTACAGCAGCACGACGACACCACTGTTTAGCAGTTATTCACCAACCCGGCATACTATCGATTTGCGTGCCGATGCCAATCTGACACCAGAAATAACTCTGGACGGACGCCTGACCTGGCGGACCAGCCTCTACAATCAGGCCAACGTTCTTGCCGATAGCAGCCGAATTACACGAAACGATGACAGTTTGTCAGTGGGACTCGGGCTTGGTTACGCTCTAACTAAAGACCTGAGTTTTGAGTGCAAATATAAATTTACAGAAAACCACTCCAATATCGCCACCTATCACTACACCAGAAACATCTACACTATCGGGATTAACGGTAAATTCTAGCGGATCTCGAAATGGCGGCCTTGTGGCGAGACTGTGTCGCATACGACTAGTCGGATATATGTCACAGCTATCCCTGATTGTGTGTCTATACTCCGCAATAAGATCCCGATAAACGACTGTCAAAATGAGCTGTGATATAGATACCTGTGACCTGACCAAGGTACAACTATTCGATGGGGAGAGTCCTCAGGCCATTGAGTGGGTGCGTGACGCAGCCTGGGAAAGGTATCTGAAGGAAGGCGACGTACTGCTGGAACCCGGCCATGAAAACCAGTCACTGTTTTTCGTCCTCACAGGCTCTCTACGTATCGAACTGGCAGTAGATAACCGTGCATTTGTGACCTATGTGAATGCGGGTGACTGTGTCGGTGAACTTTCGGTGCTGGACGGCAAACCCACCTCAGCACGCGTGGTGGCAGCGGAGGACAGCCACATAATGGGCCTGGAACGTGAAGACCTTTGGCGTCTAATCAATACCTCTCATATCGTTGCACGCAATCTTCTCTATATGCTTTCTCATCGGATTCGAAAGGATGATGAGGCGCTAAGCGACTCATTTATCCTGCAACAGCGATACGCGCGTAGCGCTCGCATTGATACCCTGACCGGACTATACAACCGCTACTGGCTGGATGAGATGTTACCGCGTCTTGTTGAGCGCGCGCATACCGACGCTGAGGGGCTTGGCCTGTTGATGCTTGATGTGGATCACTTCAAGCGCTTCAACGATACCTACGGGCATCTTGCGGGAGATGAGGTGCTGCGCATTCTTGGCACTATCATTCTGTCGCACCTGCGTGTTGACGATTCCGCGGTACGTTTCGGTGGCGAGGAGTTTGTGATCATCCTGCCCGGCCTGAACGGGGTAAAGGTGCGTGAGGTGGCAGAGCGCCTTTGCGAAGTTGTGCGGACGCAGACCGCTGAACGCCTGGCCTATAAGGATCTGCCCGGGATTACGGTCTCTATCGGTGTAGCGCTGCTCATGCCTGGCTATAGCGGACGGGATTTAATTGCTTTAGCGGATGCGGCGCTCTATCAGGCGAAACGGGCAGGACGAGACCAGGTCGTCATGCCGCCTCAGGGTGACGTCGCATAATCAAGCTTCCATAAGCGTATCGATGACTGCTAATATTCCAGTGGTTCCTGATCCCGCAAGGGTTTGTTGTCCGCTGTTTAGCAAGGAGCAGTCTGATGGTATTCGATATCCCGCAACCAGAACTCAAGTCGGCCAGGGCGGCGCATGAGTTATTCATGGTGAATCTTGGTGCCCTGTTGTTGTTGGGGCCCGCCTCAATATTTCTCGGTATTGGACGTATCGCAATCCTGATACCGTTGACAATATCGCTGATATTCATGCTCATCATTCGTCAGCGTAGCCGCCGCCTCGCCGCAGAAGGCCCCTGGTTTGTGGCCATGCACTGGCGAATGGCCCTGGGCAATTTCCGCGGGCTGTTTATTGGCTTTGCACTGACTCTGGTCTTTCTATTGATTAGCTGGGGCCTGGAACTCACTATCGACCCGCATAGCCCCAGCCATTTCGTGGCAGTGGCGCTGACTCGAATCGGTGTTATGCCAACACTGATTATGATCTTTGCATCCTTTGTCATCGGCAACAATGCCCTGAATCAGGTACTACGACATGAAGTCCCTGACAAATTAACAGCGGCCTTTCCGCCTCCCGAGTCGGTGTGTAAAAAAGGATAAACCACAAAAACCTTATGTCGGTAGCAATGGCGCTATACTCATGCATAGAGTGATATGTGCCAAATATCATGTGGGGTGAAGGAGTGGTTGACGATGGCACGGGGTACAGGGAAGTGAACAACCGGCGGGAGAGCTATGGCCAAAATACAGAAAGTCTACCAGACTCTCGGCACGCTTCTTCGCCAGCCGAGTCAACGGCTGCTGTTTATCGGCCTGGTGGCAATTATAGTGGTGATCCTCGCCACGAGTTTTACCCTCACCTCGCTGGATAACTACCGTCAACAGAGTCTCCTGGCCGAAGAGGATGTTCAGATCAAGGCTGGATTGCTGGTCGCAGTGCATGAGCAGTGGCTGGCGGAAATGGAAAACCTGATGAAGGCGATGGTGACCATGCTGGAGCAGCAAAAGTCGCCACAACAGAGTTGCCAGCACCTTCTCCCGGAGTACGTCAATATATCGCCTGGCATCGATTCGATCATTTTGCTTGATGCTACCGGGCAACTTCTCTGTAGCACCACGCCAACACCATTCGCCAGAAATTTTTCCGATCAACCCTACTTCAAACTCGTTCTACAGGAGAAACGGTTTGTGGTGGGGCACTATCTGCAGAGCAGGATAAGCAAGCAAGGTATCCTGCCACTGGCGATGCCGGTGCTGGATGACCATGGTAATGTCAGAATGATACTGGTTGCTGGCCGGGCACTCGACTGGCTGGAATTTACCCTCTCCAGACAGTATCAACGGGCCGATATGGAAGTCTCCATTGTCGATCAAGACGGAATAGTTCAGGTGCGTGGTTCGGGAGGGAATCTGCAGGTCGGCAAGCCCTATCCATCCGTCGTTCTACGCCAGGCGCTTACTGGAAGTAACGGTGTCGTGACAGACGTCTTGCCGGATGGAGAGGAGTATTTCATTGCCTACAAACGCTTAAGTGAACATTTTTCAGCGATGTATGTGATCGCAACGCAACCGGGTGAGCGGGTGTTGCTACCCATGTTGAATATTATTCGAGAAAATATTCTGCAGTTCATCGTTACCATGATGATAGTTATCGCAGCACTCTGGGTAGGGCTTGGTCACTGGGTATTGAATCCCTTGCAACGTCTGGCGGATACCATGGCACATGTCAGTGCAGGCAGGTCTGATATGCGCGTGCAAGGAATGGGGCCTTCCAGGGAGTTTTCATCCATTGGTGAGAGCTTCAACGCCATGCTCGCTACTCTCGAAGAGAGTGAAAAACGCCTGAAACAACTGGCTGAAAACGATCCTCTGCTGGGTATACCTAACCGTAGATTGCTCGACGAAACCCTGCACAATGAGTGGCGGCGGATGTCGCGACAGGGCGAACCGTTGAGTGTACTGATGATCGATGTGGACCTGTTCAAGAACTACAACGACTATTATGGACACCAGGCAGGTGATGAATGCCTAAAGCGGGTCTCCAATGCAATTTGCCATGTGGTCAATCGCCCCGCCGACTTTGTTGCACGTTATGGTGGCGAGGAGTTTGTGGTGCTGCTACCCGCAACGGAAGCGAGTGGCGCAAAACAGATCGCAGAGGCGATTCAAGCGGCACTAAAGCAGATACATATTCCACACGCCACTTCTGATGTGGCCGAACATGTCACCTTGAGTATAGGCATTTCATGTGTGACCCCCTCTCCCACGGAGCATGTAGATTCACTGGTAGCCAATGCCGATCAGGCGATGTATCGGGCAAAAACTGCGGGTAGAAACCGTATTGAATATTCCGGTCACTGCTGAGTAGTTAGCCGGTACTGTGGATAGTGTCATACGAGAACGCTGGATATCTCAGGTTAGGGCGGCATTTTCGCCAGCTCGCTGGACCGTTGTGGATTCGTTGGCGGCGTTATAGGTGCGACACCGACTCTGCTGGGTGGTTGTTGTCTGTTGACGCTACTGGCTGTGGTGCTGGAATAAGCCTACGCCGCCTTGTGCGTTGGTTGGGGCAGACACGTTTCCTGTTGGTCCGTTTCGCGCATCAGGCTGACACTCTGCTCCGTCCAGTGCAATAGTTCAAAACTGCCGTCAGCGTGCTCCGCCAGGGCGGTACAACTCTCCACCCAGTCACCGGTGTTCTTGTACTCCACGCCATCTATCTCCTGCATCACCGCATGATGGATATGACCGCAGATGATGCCGGTAACGCCTCGACGCTCCGCTTCATGACAGACCAGCTTTTCGAAGTTGCCGATAAAATTTACCGCACTCTTTGTCTGCTGCTTGAGAAAAGCGGAGAGTGACCAATAATTAAAACCGAGGCGGCGCCGTGCAGTATTAAACCAGTGATTGAGCCACAGTAGAAAGTCGTAGGCACCATCGCCGATATAGGCCAACCATTTGTTGTGACGCATGATGCAATCAAACTCGTCACCATGGATCACCAGATAACTTCTACCATTGGCACTGTGATGAATTGCTTCGCGTTCAATATGTATGCCATTAAAACAGTTACCTGTGTAAGGGCGAAGCATCTCATCATGATTGCCAGGTATGTAGGTGACTCGAGTGCCGCTACGTGCCATACGGAAGATTAGACGCAGAATTTCGTTATTAACCGGTGGCCAGTGCCAGCCATTCTTTAACTTCCAGAGATCAAGAATGTCACCGACCAGATAAAGCCGATCACATTCGTTGTGTTCCAGGAAATTTTTCAGGAAAGCGGTTTTTGCGTCCCGCGTACCAAGATGGATGTCAGAGACAAAAATGCTGCGGTAGCGATGTTTTGTAGCCATGGCATTACCCTGCCTGCCGAGTTTGCCCTATTGCAACGAGATAATGTGACATGGCGTTGACAGCTGGATGAATAGTCTGTGTCAGCCGGAATGGACATGATTCAAGGCAACGTAACAGTGTAATAACCGCGTAAGAATAGCGTCATACTCACGTCATTTGTCGCTCCTATTCTCGTGCAATACCATTCATGCGGGACAGGGTCGCCGATGCGCATTGTTATTATCTCAGATGTTTATTTTCCCAGAATAAACGGTGTTTCCACCTCTATACGCACCTTTCGGCGTGAGCTACAGGCGTTGGGTCATGAGGTCTATTTGATTGCTCCAGAGTATGGTGAGCCGACCGATGATGAGAGCTGGATCATTCGCGTTCCCTCACGTGTGGTCTACGTGGATCCTGAAGATCGCATGATGCGTTTTGGCGCAGTGATGGCACTGGAGGAGCGTCTGCGTGAGCTACAGCCCGATCTGATCCATATTCAAACTCCATTTATTGCCCACTATGCCGGGGTGAAACTGGCAAAGCGTCTACAGATTCCTGCTGTCCTGACTTACCACACCTATTTCGAAGAGTACCTTTTCTATTATGTCCGCTTCCTGCCACGCACCATGCTGCGCTGGATGGTGCGTCATCTCACCCGTCAACAGTGCAGCCAGGTGGATTCTGTTGTGGTACCGACCCAGGCATTCAGTAATGTGTTGCGCGAATACGGAGTGCGTAGCGAGCTCTACATCAACCCTACAGGCATCGATCTGAAACGCTTTAGTCATGGCGATGGGAGACGTTTCCGTGAGGAGTATGGCATCCCACTGGAACGCCCGGCATTGATCTTTGTCGGGCGGATGGTGCATGAAAAGAATATCGACATTCTGTTGAGAGTGGTGGCGCGTCTCAAAGCGCATGTGCCAGAGATTATGATGCTTCTGGTAGGCGAAGGGCCGGCAGAGGCGCATCTGCACCGGTTGGGCAGTGAGTTGAGCATCAGCGACAATCTGAAGTGGATCGGCAATCTCAATTCCCTGGAGAGCCTGTGTGACTGCTACTGTGCCGGCGACATCTTTGTCTTTGCCTCGCGCACCGAGACCCAGGGGCTGGTATTGCTGGAAGCGATGGCGTTGGGGTTAGCGGTGGTGTCAACGGCGAAGATGGGTACGGTGGATATCCTTGCCGACTGTCAGGGAGCACTGGTGGTCGAGGAGAGTGAGGAGGCGTTTACCACCGCAGTGCTGAATCTGCTTTCCGATGAGGAGCTGCGCCAGCAGCTCTCGCTGCAGGGCAGGGAGTATGCGAAAACATGGTCGGCCTCAACCATGGCGCTGCGTCTGGAGGAGGTCTATATGGAGACGGTCGAATCGACCTATCTGTTTGGTCGTGAAATCGGGAGTGGTGAAATTTCCTGATTCCTAGACCATCTGCTGCGCCATAGGGTAGTCGGCGAACTGTGGTACACGGGTCATCACTGGCTCGGTCACACCTTCCAGATCGGCAAATTCGTTCAACACCACCTTCTCCAGCAGGCTGGCGACGGTGGGGGTATCGTGCAGGTCCACATCCAGGCCGTTGAAGATATCGGCAATCATCGCCTTCAGTTCCAACGCGTGGGGCTGATCCATATGCAGATCTTCAACCAGCCGTGCCTCTTCACTGATCTCGTCCAGATCTGCCTCTAGCGCCTCGGCCACAATCGCCATCAGGCTCATTCCCATCAGGTTTTTGACCGATTCCAGTTCATCATTACCGACCCGAATACACATAGTGTCTCCTCCACAGTGAAATCCCCGCCGCCATCTCTGGTGGTGGAGAACAAGTCAGATATCAGTAAATAAGAACTTAGTAATAAACCCAAAAATGTCTATTGATCTTGATCAACAAAATGGCATATCACCGATAAAAAATGTGTCTTTTGTCGATCTAGTGCAGATTTTCCCGCTCTCCCATACTGGGTGATACTCTTGGTGCATAAAACCAGCAGCGGAACCTATGGTACATAACACTCCCTTCTCACCGCAGGCCTATCTCGACAAGCTGCTTCAGGCCGCTTCAGCGGCCAATGTGCGTGGGGTAATGGTGTTGAGCGGTCATGCCGAGTGGTGCCAGCAGCTGGCGATCCAACTGCTTCGGGGGCGTAAGATCGAATCCATCTGCTGGCTGGGCAAGCCAGGTATCGAAGGGGTGGAGGCGCTGGTCTGGAGCAAGGCCCGTACCCGCCTGGGGCGGGAGGTGGAGTGGCTGGTCATTGATGCCCACGACGGCTTCGATGCGGAGGGGTTTGGTGCCCTCTGCGGTACCGTACGTGCCGGGGGATTGTTACTGCTGCTGACTCCCCCCCTTTCGGCGTGGCAGCGTTACCAGGATCCACAGCATGCACGGATGGCCTGCTATCCCTTCGCTACAACCGATATGAGTGGTCACTTTCTGGCGCGGTTTGTCCGTTGTCTTGAGGCGGCGCCAAGTGTGGCGCTGTTGAGAGAGGGGGAGCCGCTGCCGCCGCTTCCCCCATTACCACCCGTGCAACGCAGTGCCGAAGCGGACAGCATCTATGCCAATGAGGAGCAGCGCCAGGCGGTCGAGGCGATCCACCAGGTGGTGCAGGGGCATAGCCGACGTCCACTGGTTCTGAGTGCCGACCGGGGCAGGGGGAAATCGGCAGCGCTGGGCATCGCCGCCGCGCAACTGCTGCATGAGGGGCTGGAGCAGATCGTGGTCACGGCGCCGCGCATTGCGGCCACCGATGCCCTCTTCAGCCATGCGGCTGCACTGCTACCCGGCTGTGAGTCGCGCCGAGGCCGGCTGTTGTGGCAGGGACGACGGCTTGAGTTTGTTGCCCCCGATGCTCTGCTGCATGCCCCCCGTGAGGCGCAGTTGCTGCTGGTGGATGAGGCGGCGGCGATCCCGGCCTCACTGCTCGGGCGTCTCCTTGAAAATTATCCACGCCTCGTTTTTGCTACCACCATTCACGGCTACGAAGGGACCGGGCGCGGTTTTGCCCTGCGCTTTCAGCAGCTTCTCGATAGCCTCACGCCTCAGTGGCGCGCCCTGCACCTTGAGGCGCCGGTGCGCTGGGCCGAGGGGGATCCGCTGGAGCAACTCAGCTTCGATGCCCTGTTGCTGGATGCCGAGCCGGTGGAGGTGGAACAGGTGCAGGGCGCTTCGCCGGAAAGTTGCCGGTTCGAGCAACTGGAGCCGCAGCGGTTGGCAGAGAACGAGACCGATCTGCGTCAGCTGTTTGGTCTGCTGGTGCTGGCCCACTACCGCACCAGTCCCAACGACCTGCGTCAGTTACTGGATGCGCCGGGAGGGTCGCTCTACGTGTTGCGCCACGCGGGTGCTATCGTGGCGGTGGCGCTGCTTGCCCATGAGGGGGGGCTGGAACCTGAACTGGCGCAACAGGTGATGTTGGGGCGGCGCCGGGTGCGGGGCCACCTGCTGCCCCAATCCCTGGCCAACCATGGGGGGCTGGTCGAGGCGGCGCGGTTACGTACCGCGAGGGTGATGCGTATTGCGGTCCACCCGGCACTGCAACGGCGTGGTCTGGGGGGCTTCCTGCTACAGAAGTTGCGCCACGCTGCCCAGGTGCAGGGTTGCGAACTGCTGGGTGCCAGCTTTGGTGCCGATGAGGAGTTGCTCCATTTCTGGTTCCGCCACGGCCTGTTGCCGGTACGTCTGGGATTGGGACGTGAGGCATCCAGTGGCAGCCATGCGGTGATGGTGTTGCAGTCGCTTTCTGCCCCCGGGGAGAGGTTGTTTACTGTCGCCCGGCAACGCTTTGCGGAGAACCTTCCGGACCTTCTGGCGGAGCCGTTGGCCGGGTTGGAGAGTGAGATCGTCGATGCACTGCTGACGGTAACGCCGACACAGCCATCTTCCGAGCTGGGCGAGTACGACTGGTCGGATCTCGACTCCTTCGCCTTCGGTCTGCGCGGTTACGAAAACTGCATGACAGCGATCCGCAAACTGGTGTTGCTGGCCTGGGGGGATGGAAGCGCGGCAGAACTGGAGAGCTCGCAGCGACGGTTGCTGGAGGAGAAGGTGTTGCAGCGTCAGGCGTGGCCACTGCTGTATCGCCACCACGGTTTCACCGGGCATAAGATGGCACTACAGGCAATGCGCGATGCGGTGGCGAGACTGCTGCGCCACTATCAACACAAGTAGTCTGAAATCGTCGTACTCGAACAAAAACAATAATGAGGAGGGGTCATGGCTGGGTGGAAAATGGTGTGCCAGAAAGGAGAGCTGGTTGAGGGGAAGGGGTTTGAGGTGACGGTGAACGGTCGTCCTCTGGCCCTGTTCCTGCATCAGGGTCAGGTCTATGCCCTGGATGATCGTTGTCCCCACCGCGAGGGGCAGCTCTCACAGGGTTTGGTGGAGAAGGGCGATGCTATCTGTCCATTGCATGGCTGGAATTTCGATCTGGCGACCGGGATCTCACCCTATGACCCCAACGATCGCATCGCCACCTACCCGGCACGTTTGCAGGGCGATGCGGTAGAGATTGACGAGGCAGCGGTGCCACCGTTGCCGGAGAGCACCTTTGAGGGATATCAGGGACGCTGGCGGCGCTGGGCCCACGATAGCCGTGGCAAGGTAGAGATTCGCCGTTTGGCGGCGGGCAAGCTGCCCCCGGTGGAGGCGATGGGGGCAGAGCCGTCAGCGCCGGGTGCGGTGGTCGATTTCGATCACTTTCATCTTCGCGCCGCGCAACTGGCGCGCTTTCCCAAAATGAAGGATGAACTGGTCAGTACAACGGCGCTGCTCGGGCGTGGTGTAGGCAAACCGCTGCAATTGGCTCTGCCTGCGTATGTCTCCCATATGTCCTTCGGCGCACTGTCCAGAGAGGCGAAGGTCGCACTGGCGCAAGGGTCGGCCAGGGCCGACACCATGATCTGTTCCGGAGAAGGGGGGATGCTGCCCGAGGAGCGCAGTGCAGCGAAACGCTACGTGCTGGAGATGGCCAGCGGCTATTTCGGCTGGAGCATGGAGAACATGGCCAAGGCCGATGCCTTTGAGATCAAGATCGGTCAATCGGCCAAGCCGGGCCTGGGAGGGGAACTGCCCGGGGAGAAGGTAACCCCGGAGATCGCCGCGGTCAGGGGGATCGAGGCGGGGCATACGGCGATCTCCCCGGCGCATTTTCCTGACCTGGCCAATCCCGATCTGCTGGCGGAACGCATTGCCTCAATGCGTAGCCACTTCCCGGAAAAACCGGTGGGAATCAAGATCGCTGCCAACCATCTGGAGCGGGACATGCAGGTAGCCCTGGCACTTAACCCCGATTTCATTACGGTGGATGGTTTCGGTGGGGGCACTGGCGCTGCGCCCGCACATATCCGGGATCATTTCGGTATGCCACTGGTGATGGCGATCCCCCTGGCACGACGTCTCATCGAGCAGCACAACAGAAAAAACAAACGGCCGGTGTCACTGGTCGCCACCGGCGGTATCCGCACCCCCAGCGATATTATCAAGGCGCTGGCACTGGGTGCCGACGCCTGTGCCCTGGCCACTGCCGCCCTGTTTGCCCTCGGTTGCGAATATTATCGCGCCTGCAACAGCGGTAACTGTCCCACCGGGATCGCCACACAGAAAGAGGCGTTGCGTCAGCGTATTGATGTCCATACGGGTGCTGCCCGTGTCGCTGCCTTTTTCGATGGTACCCGTGCGGTGCTGGAGGAGTACCTGCGCGCTATGGGGCACACCCATCTGCGCGATCTCTCCCACGAAGATCTGCAGCCATTGACCCCGGCGGCCCGGGAACTGCTGGATTTCAGCAAATAACCAGAGTGTGACTATGGTCATGGTGTTCGCGGTATCCTGGCGCGATGATGGCGCGACTCGAACGGGGAATGCCTGTTCCTGTAGCCGTGTATGTCACACATAGGAGTATCGACATGTTGAAGAAAATTTCTGTTGCGCTGGTTTCCCTGATGGCGCTTGTTACCGTTTCTGCCGCCAATGCTGAAGTGGCCCGTGCCGTGGTTACCACCGCCGTTGTCGATCGCGAGCCGGTCAGTGACCTGACCTCGATTCCCGCTTCTGACAGCAGTGCAATATTCTTTACCGAGTTGCGCAATATGGAAGGCGCAGTGATTACGCACCTGTGGAAATTTAATGGCGAGGTGATGGCCGAAGTGAAATTCAACGTCGGTGGTGCCCGCTGGCGTGTATGGTCGAGCAAGAACCTGATGCCCGAGTGGTACGGTGAGTGGATTGTCGATGTGCTGGATGATACCGGCAATGTATTGATGGAGAAGAACTTCATCTATGAGGCAGCGATGGCAGAAGCGCCTGCTGCAGAGATGGCTGGTGATGCACCAATGGCTGAAGAAGCCGCCCCTGTCGAAGAGATGAAACAGTAAGCACACACCATCCGGGGGTCATTCACGACCCCCGTTTTGTTCCGTCCGTCAGCTAATCCTCTCGCACATTTTTTTCCTGACACGTCTCTGCTAAGTTGAAGGGAGAGTAAACGTTTGTCGAGGTGCGACACGATGTCCCCGCAAAACAAAATGGAGATGCCACGACCGGAGGATGCCCTGCCAGGTCGGGAGGATTCGCTCGAGGTGCCGGAACTGCACTTCGTCAATGGTCATCGTATGTTGCCGCCCTTCCCCGATGGATTGCAGATGGCGATATTCGGCATGGGCTGCTTCTGGGGGGCGGAGCGACGTTTCTGGGAGACTCCCGGTGTCTATTCCACCATGGTTGGCTATGCGGGCGGCTATACCCCTAATCCCCTCTATGAGGAGGTATGTAGCGGCCGTACCGGCCACAGCGAGGTGGTGCGTCTGCTCTACGATTCCTCGGCCGTCACCTATGCAGCGCTGTTGAAACTCTTCTGGGAGTCGCACGACCCGACCCAGGGGATGCGCCAGGGTAATGATATCGGTAGCCAGTACCGTTCGGCGATCTACTACTTCAACGAGGCCCAGGGGAATGCGGCACTATCTTCCAAGGCCCACTACCAGGCACTGCTGAGTGCGGCGGGCAGGGGCCGGATTACCACCGAGATCATTCCCGCACCGGAGTTCTACTACGCCGAGGCGTATCACCAGCAATACCTGGCGAAGAATCCTGATGGCTATTGCGGCCACGGTGGGACGGGTATCGCCTATTCAGGCCGTTAGCGTTACGACAACCAGCTCTCTATCGCCTTGCGCTCGGGGATGCTGCCACTGTGTACCACCTGTTCATCGATCACCACGCCGGGGGTGGACATGACACCGTACCCCATGATCTGACCGATATCCTCTACCTTCTCCAACTGCACCTCGGCACCCTTCTCCTTTGCCACCGCGGCGATAAGCTCATAGGTGGTGACACAACTGCGGCAACCACTGCCAAGTACCTTAATCGTTTTCATCTTGCTCTCCGTTGTTAACAACAGGACTGGCCACTGCTGGTACTGCTACAGCAGGCGCCACTCTCTTCACGAACACCGATGCTGAGTGGTTTTCCTGCCGGGGCAGTCTCACTCTTTTCATTAAAGCTGGCGTCGAGTTTTTCTCCCGCTTCGTCGCGGATATGACGGGCGATCTCAATCACCGTATCGATCTGCGATTGCGGTACGCCCATCTGGCGCAACCGTCCCAACTGGCACAGGCCCATATCGGGGTGTTTGGCGGCAATGCCGGCGGCGAGGGAGACCATCGCCACGATGGAGGAATGGAGTTGTGGTGCATCGCTCATGGTGTTGTTCCTCGTTTTCTAGACAGTTTGTAGCAGGTTGAAACCCCAGCCGACCAGGGTGATAGCGACGGTAAGTACGCCAGTAAACAGCGCCAGTGCCTGCCATTTGATTACCTTGCGCAGGATGAGTAGCTCCGGCAGAGAGAGGGCGGCGATGCTCATCATTAAGGCGAGGGTGGTGCCGATGGCGACGCCCTTGCCAAGCATTGCCTCGGCCATGGGGATCACCCCGGTGGCGTTGGCGTAGAGCGGTACACCCAGCAGTACCGCGCCGGGAACGGCCAACCAGTTGTCGGCGCTACCCAGGTATTCCGCCACCCATTGCTGCGGCACAAAGCCGTGGAACAGGGCACCGATGGCAATGGCGGCGATCACCCACTTCCAGATACGGCCAATGATGGCTTTGACCTCGGCAACAGCGAAGTTGTGACGGCCACGCAGGGAGCGATCCGGTTGCGCGGCATTGGTCGCACCTACCTGGATCTTCCACACGTATTCCTCAACCCAGCGTTCGGGGCGGAAGCGTTCCATCACCACTCCGCCCGCATAGGCCACGACCATCCCGGCGGCAATATAGAGCGCTGCCAGTTTCCAGCCCAGAATACCGACCAGGATCACCGCGGCGACTTCGTTGATCATCGGGCTGGCGATGAGAAAGGAGAAGGTGACTCCCAGAGGAATGCCCGCCTCGACGAAACCGATGAACAGCGGTACCGAGGAGCAGGAGCAGAACGGGGTCAGTGCACCGAGCAGGATCGCCAGCGAACGCGCCAGCCAGCGTGGCTTGCCACGGACATAGTCGCGTACCTGCTCCGGGGAGAGCAGTGCGCGCAGCAGTCCCATGAGATAGATCACGACCACCAGCATGAAAAATATCAGCGCCGTGTCCATGACGAAGAAGTGCACCGTCGCCGCAAGCGGGTCAGCGTGATCCATGCCAAACAGGCGGTAGATCAAAAGGTCGGCCAGGGTCTCGAACATGGTTGTTCCTAAAAGGCCTCGTATTCGATCCAGCTACGGTTCATGTTGGTTCGATGCAGTTCGTCGAAGTGCTCCAGGTGTTTAAACTGCGGCAGCGAGTTGTAGCGATCGAGTACCTCTTCCATCGTTTCCATCGCCTCGGCGGCGCTGCCGATGGTGTCATTGAGGAAGTCGTAATAGTTACCGCAATCCTTTCGCGCCTGGGCAAGATCGGTGACCCGGCCATGGCCGGGAACAATGTGTTTGGGTTGCAGTGTCTCCATGGCATGGAAGGCGCTCTGACCGTGCTTAATGCTGGACCAGGGTAGTACAGCAAAAACCCGATCCACATAGATGAGATCACCACTGAACAGAACCTTTTGCTGCGGCAGCCAGATCCAGGCGTCGCCGGGGAAGTGGGTATCGGTGTAACGCAGTGATAATTTCACCCCACCCAATGTGAGAGAGGCTTCGTCGCCGTTGAGTATTCTTTTCGCCGGCATCGGCCTGGTACCTTTGAGGCGCTCCCCCAGGAATCCCTTCAGTCCGCTCATCTCCTGCTCGGCATATTGGCTCTGAGTCTGTGCGGTACGCGCCATGGCGATGATCTCGGCGCCTTTACTGGAAAAGTAGTCGTTGCCCAGCCAGCGATGATCCTGGCTGCCGCTGTTGACCACCCACTTGATCGGTTTGTCGGTTACCGCGGCGATGGCCTTTTCCAACTGCTGTGCCCCCAGTCGTGAGGCACCCGAGTCGATCAGGATCACACCGTCATTGGTGACGATAAACCCCATATTGGCGTTGAGGCCGTCGTTTTCAGCACTGCGCTGGCCCAATGGGCCAATGATGGCGTAGACATTCTCCACCACCTTTTCCGCCTTCGGGGTGTAGGCCAGGGCTGGAGATGAGGCGAAGGCAAGACAGAGCAGTATCATGGTGGAGTAGGATTTCATCGGATTTCCAGTAGGTGAGTTGTCAGGCGCAGCAGCGAATTTCGGGGCGGTTGGGCATGTCTTTGAGTCTTTGCCGATCATTGCTGTAAGGGGTTGCGTTTTCCAGGGCACTGCGGCTGGTATGCAGTACCTCACGCGCCCAGGCGGGGAGTTCCGGGTGGAGCCGGTAATGAATCCACAGCCCATCGCGGCGGTCTAGCACCATGCCCCATTCGCGCAGGTGGGCCAGATGGCGGGAGATCTTGGGCTGGGCCTCGCCGAGGGCGTGGGTCAGTTCGCAGACGCACAGCTCCTCCTCGCGCTCCAGCAGCAGCAGGCAGCGCAGGCGGATGTCGCTACTCAGGGCGGTAAAGAGTTGTTCAGCGGTTATCGTCATGGGGATGCAATATGTCGCATTCCATATATTACGTCAAGCGAATATATTGGTTCGGAAGAACAGCTGAGGATGGCCTGTAGCTGAGTGGCGAGGAGGAGCGCGGTGTTAGGGGAAGGGCTGGTTATTCAGCTGGCGGCAGCCATCTGATGCTCGCCCAGCATGTTCTTCTTTGCCGTGTCGTAGATATCACTGCTCAGGATGCCGGACTCTGTCAGGCGGCGCAGCATACGCATTTCACCCGCAAACAGGTCGTCCTGATTGTAGTGCTTCTGTTCCGTGGTCCGCTTGATCGCCTTTTCCAGTTGCACGACGAAGAGGGTCGCTTCATCGCTGCACTTTCGGTCGTAGGGGATGTTAATCAGCGGATAGCGGGCCGAGCGGGTCTCGAAGACCCAGAGCTGCTCTGACTTGCGCCTGAACACGGCAAAGCAGTAAGCGGAGAGCAGTAGCAGCACGGCTATTGCGCCAGCAGCGATACGCAGGTCGATGGTTTCCGGATTGACGATAAGGGTAAAGCCGAGGAAGCCGCTGACACCAAGGAGTAGCAAGGTGGTGGCAAGCCAGAACCAGGCAGGGCGTTCGACCCGCTTTCCTTCGGGGATCAGGGTGGCGATCTCCAGTCTGAATTTGGTCTCACTCAGGCCTTGCTTGCTACGCACACTCAGGTAGTGGTCATTGAACAACTCAAAGCGGTGTTTGCCCTGAAAGCGGTTGCTGAAACGGTATTTGGCATTGCTGGTGATCTGCATCGTACTCTCCACCCTGAATCGTGCTGTAGGGAGTAGAGACAGTAGATCGGCGCACCTGCCGATTCCGAGATATTCCGCACAAATCCAGGGTTAAGCCCGTCGATCCATTCCCTGGCCGACCCTTCGTGCCCACCAGCCGGCGAGTAACGAACCTGAGATGTTGTGCCAGATACTGAAGATGGCGCCAGGCAGGGCCGCAGCAACCCCGAAATATTTGACCGCGAGGGCGACGCTGAGCCCGGAGTTCTGCATCCCCACCTCGATGGCCAGGGTGCGGCAGCTGACCACATCGTGGCCCAGCCATCGCGGGATAAGGTAGCCCAGAGCCATACCAAGCAGGTTGTGCAGCACTACCGCCAGCAACAGCAGGGGACCCATTTGCGCCAGATTATCGTGATTAAGGGAGACGATGATGGCGATGATCAGCACGATGGCCGACATGGAGAGCAATGGGAATAGCTGATTCAGGGGACGGAGCTTGTGGCCGAGGAGGGAGTTGATAAGCACCCCAAGCAGTACCGGGATGAGTACCAGTTGCAACACGCTTAGCAGCATCTTCTCCAGCGGTACCGGCACCATCTGCCCAAGATAGAGCCAGGTCAGCCCTGGCAGGAGCAGTGTCGCGAGCAGGGTGGAGACCAGGGTCAGGGTGATTGAGAGGGCCACATCGCCCCGTGCCAGATAGGTGATGACGTTGGAGGCGGTGCCACCAGAACTGGCTCCCACTAACACCATACCGATGGTCAGCTTCGGAGCGAGTCCCAGCAACTGCGAGAGGAGAAAGGCGAGTAGGGGCATCACGCTGTATTGCAGGGTGACACCCAGGGCAATCAGCCTGGGTCGCTGTAACACGCGGCGGAAGTCCGCAGCAGTCAGGGTCATACCCATGCCGAACATAATGACCATCAGCAGCGGCAGGATGAGTCCCCTGCCCTGACTGAAAGGCTCTGGCAGATACCAGGCGATAGAGGTAAGCAGCAACGCCCAGAGAGGGAACAGGCGGGTCAGGGTGCTGAGCATGGCGGTATTGGTGGTAAGGGCATTCCGGAGAGTGTACGCCAGTGTGCCATGTTACCCAACGCCTGGGGCTTGGCGCACCGCCAGTATTATGGCAGCCTGTCTCTTCCCTGCGGGGAGTTGCCGGCTGCGCCCTTGTCGCCGCCAACATAAAAAATAGAAAAATAGTTACACCACTAATAATGAGAACAGGAGTCACTCGTGCAGCAATTTCTGTACGGACATGCGTGCGGCGATAACGCTGCGAGCATCGTTCGCAGTTGTCTTAATCAACTCGGTAATATTCCTCAGGACGCAACGCTGGGCTTCGTCTATGCGACCGATCGTCTGGCCAGTAAGATGCCGCTGGTCTACGAGAGTCTGCGTCAGGCAGCGCCACAGGTGCGCTGGATTGGCAGCACCGGCATGGGCATCGCGACCACTGCCACGGAGTATTACGACAAGCGCGCGCTGGTGGTGATGCTTACCGATATCCCGTCGGATCAGTTTCAGCTTATCGCCAACACAGAAGAGATGTTCCCACAGGTAGCGCCTGAACTGGTGAACTGGTGTGCGAGTGAAGGGTGCAGCTCGGGGATTTTGCACGCCGAGCCCACCTATGTGGCGACATCCTATTTCATGAACAACATCTTCGATCATGCCCTGGCTGAGAAGATTAATGGCGGTCTCAGTTCTGCCGATGGCGGTGCGCTGCAGATTGCCGATGGGGTGTTTGATGACGGCATCTCCGGGGTGCTCTTTGCCTCGTCGGTGGAGACACTGACCGGCCATACCCAGGGATGTAGTCCCATCGGGCCGGTGCATGAGATCGACAGTGCCGATCAAAATCTGGTGATGGAATTGGACGGTCGTCCTGCGCTGGAGGTGCTGAAGGAGGATGTGGGGGAGATCCTTTCCCGCGATCTGCGCAAACTGGGTGGATACATCTATGTGGGTCTGCCAATAGAGGGCTCCACACAGGGAGACTATCAGGTACGTGCGCTGATGGGCCTGGATGTGGAGCAGCAGATGCTCTCTGTGGGTGACTATATGGAGGGACGGGGGAAGCTGCTCTTTTGCCGCCGCGACGGCAACACCGCACGCGAAGACATGCGGCGCATGTTGCACCAGCTCAAGGAGCAGTTAAACGGCAGAAAGATTCGCGGCGGCGTCTACGTCTCCTGCATCAATCGTGGGCGCAACCTGTTCGGCGATGATTCCGCAGAGCTCTTTTTGATCAGCGAGATACTGGGCGAGTTTCCCCTGGCGGGATTTTTCGCCTATGGCGAGCTTTATCACAACCGGATCTATAGCCAGACAGGTGTCCTGACCCTGTTCCTGTAGCACACTCGAAATCGAAGAGTGCTTGCATATACCGGTTAGTCGATGGCATGTTGTGCGCCACACTATTCCTGCTTGCGCAGCAGAGGATGCTGAGGCCAATGTTCAACATGACAGATCTACGGTTCAGGCAGTGAGCCGCTATGATATCGATACCCTGATCATCGGTCAGGGGCTTGCCGGCAGTCTGCTCGCCTGGGAGTTGGCGCATCGCGGTCAACGTATTCTGGTGATCGACGACGAGCATAGCAGCGCCGCCTCCACCGCGGCGGCGGGATTGATCAATCCCGTTACCGGACAGCGCATCGTTAAAACCCCTGGCGTTGATGAGTGTCTGCCCGTGGCGCATAAGCGTTACTGCGCACTGGAAGAGATGCTGGATCGCAAGCTGCTGGTGGATGAGCCGATGTGGCGACTGTTGCGCACAGAGAAGGAGCGTCAGGTATGGCAGGCGCGTAAAGAGAGTGCAGAGTACGACGCCTACCTGGGTGAGTGGCTGGACGCCGAGCAACTGCAACCTCCGTTCATTGCGCCACTCGGCGGTTTTGTCCAACACCACACCGCATATCTTGATACCAACGCACTTCTCGACGGCATGCGTGAATATCTGCTGGAGACCGGTCGTTATCGTCCGCAACATATCGACTATGCCGAACTGGTTCCACAACAGGAGGGTGTCAGTTTCGACGGCATTCATTGCGAGCGGGTGATCTTCTGTGAAGGCTACAAGGCGATTCACAATCCCTGGTTCAACTGGTTGCCCTTTACTCCCGCCAAGGGCGAGATCCTTGCGCTGCAGATCGCGCAACCCCTGCCGCAAGTCATGATCAATGCCGGACGCTGGTTGATGCCACGGGTCGATGGCAGTTATCGCCTCGGTGCCACCTACGAGCACGATGAACTGAACGAAATTCCCACCGACGAGGCACGTGAAACCCTGCTGGCAGCCCTGCCGGAGTTGCTGGCGGAGCCGGGCGAGTATCGCCTGCTCGATCATCAGGCCGGGGTGCGTCCCGCCACCCAGGATCGTCAGCCCTTCATCGGTCTCCATCCACGTCTGCCGCAACTGGGAATATTCAACGGTTTTGGTTCCAAGGGATCGCTGTTGATTCCCTGGCACGCGGAGCGTTTCGCCGATGCCCTGCTTGGCGACGGTACGTTGCCGATTGAATCGGATATCCGGCGATACCTTGAGCGGTTTCATTGAAACAGGTCATTCGAAAAAATTAGCCGCACCGATGCCTTCACTCTCCCTTGTCCAACAGGCGCACATCGCACTGGCAGAAATCATTCATCAGGGTGATGTTGTCATCGACGCCACCGTGGGCAATGGTCACGACACCCTGTTTCTTGCGCAATGCATTGGGGAACACGGCACCGTCTACGGTTTTGATATTCAGGAGGCGGCACTTGATGAAGCCCATCGCCGACTTATTGAAGCGGGTCTGGCGTCGCGGGCCTCGCTCTATCATGCCGGACATGAGGCGATGGCGATGGTGCTACCGGAGTCGATACGCGGCAGGGTAAAGGTGGTGATGTTTAATCTCGGTTACCTGCCCGGGGGCGACAAGCAGCGTACGACGCAAATTGCTACAACCCTGACGGCACTGGAACAGGCACGGGAAATGCTGGCGCCTGGCGGTACGATTTCGTTGTTGGCCTACACCGGCCATCCCGGCGGGCGGGAGGAAGCGGAGGCGGTGAAGGCGTGGGCCACTTCACTCTCTCCTGATTACTATGCGCTCAGTGTGGTGATACCGGAAGGCGTGTCCGGTTCTGCGCCGGAGTGGGTGCTGGTCAGCCGCCGATAACCTGGCCGCGATAGATCCGTTTCGGACTTTCCATTAGCGTTGTGGCGACGATTTTTTTTGCATGCTGTTCCTCGTCGATGGCTATAGCCGCACCACGGTAGTAGCGCACTTTCTGTCCAGCGTAGTCGCTCTGTTCTTCTGCGATGGGAAGTTGTTGCACCAGCTCCCGTAACTCCTTTCCCATCTCCAGCAGCACACGGTTACGTGACTGCTCGGAAAAGTGCAGCAGTTGCTCAATGGCATTTTCCTGAGTCATGCGGATGTTCGTGGTGAACTCTTCGCGGATAAAACGGCGCATGGCCTGCAGCAGGCGGATATAGTCCCGGTTGATACTGGACGGATGATCGATGTTTGACACGTTATCTCTCCTTTGAGGATGTAACCTCCTTTCAGCAAGATACGGGCCAGGGAAAATTCGATGAAAAACGGGGATCCGGTACGTTTGTTGAACAAGCGTGGTGCGCTGTGGTGCAGGAGTGAACCGATATGGTGCTTTTAGTGTCCGCGCAGTAGCGGTTGCAGTACGGGCCAGACAGTCTCCAGTAGCAGCGGTTGTCCTTTGGCATTGGGGTGGAGGTTATCCGCCTGCATCAGCGAAGGGTCGAGGGCGACCTTCTCCAGCAGGAACGGTACCAGTGGCAGTTGTTGTTCCTTTGCCAGCTCCCCATAGATAGCAGAGAAGCGTTCGGTGTAACGGGGGCCGTAGTTGGGTGGCATCTGCATTCCGAGTAGCAACACCCTGGCGCCAGCGGTTTTGGTCTGCGCAATGATGCTGCTAAGGTTACTCTTCATTGCCTTGAGTGGCAGACCACGCAGGCCGTCATTGGCGCCTAGCTCGAGGATGACAATATCGGGCTGATGCCGTTTCAGTTCTGCGCTGATACGGGAGAGGCCGCCGGCACTGGTGTCACCGCTGATACTGGCGTTGATTACCTGATAAGAAAGTTTCTTTTCTGTCAGGCGCTGTGACAATAGATCAACCCAGCCTGCGCCCTGCGTAACACCGTATCCAGCGCTCAGGCTATCGCCAAAGATCAGGATGGTGCCGGACCAGGCGGATTGGGAAAGTAATAACAACAGTGAAGCAAAAAGGATTCGCATGACTCAACACCCTCAGACGTCACCCATTGTCTCTGCTCAGGAGGTCTGCAAGCAAGTCGCTACCGCCTCAGGTGAATTGACTATTCTCAGCGAGGTGAGTTTCGACATCGCTGCCGCTGAGAGTGTCGCGGTGGTCGGTGTCTCCGGTTCCGGCAAGTCGACCCTGCTCGGGCTGCTGGCCGGACTCGATCTGCCGAGTCACGGCAGGGTTAGCCTGGCGGGTGAGTGTCTTAACGATCTCGACGAGGATGGTCGCGCCCGTGTACGCAGCAAGAGCGCCGGTTTTGTGTTTCAGAGTTTCCAACTTCTGCCCAGTCTCAATGCCCTGGAGAATGTGATGTTGCCGCTGGAGCTGGCGGGTGCAGTGGGAGCGCAGCAGCAGGCGGAACAGTTGCTGGAGCGGGTGGGGCTAGCCGAGCGGATGGATCACTATCCACGCCAGCTCTCCGGTGGCGAACAGCAGCGGGTGGCGATCGCTCGCGCCTTTGCCATGGCACCACCGGTACTGTTTGCCGATGAACCTACCGGCAATCTCGATGCGGCCACCGGGCAAAAGGTGATTGAGCTACTGTTTGCGTTGAATGCGGAGCAGGGCACCACGCTGATCCTGGTGACCCACGATGAAAAACTGGCGAGTCGCTGCGCGCGGCGTATTCATCTCGATGGTGGCAGGGTGGTGGCTGATGAGCGTAATGCTTGAGCGTCTGCCTCTCGCCTGGCGTCTGTTGCGTCGCGATTGGCGCGCCGGTGAACTGCGCATTCTGCTCGGGGCACTGATCGTCGCGGTTACTGCCACCACGGCGATCAGCTTCTTCTCGGACCGTCTGCAACGGGCGATGGTCCATCAGTCTTCGGAGCTGCTTGGCGGCGACCTGCAACTGAGCACTCCCCGTCCCATCGATCCCGCCTGGATCAGCGAGGCGCAGCGCATGGGACTGGCGCATAACGAAACCCTGGAGTTCCCTTCGGTGGTGGTGGCGGGGGAGAACTTTCAGCTGGCGGGGATCAAGGCCGTCGAGTCGGGCTTTCCCCTGCGTGGTGAGATTCGCGTCGCGCGGGAGCCTTTCGGCGAGGAGTTCAGGACTACTCACCTGCCCGAGTCTGGCGAGGCCTGGGCCGAGGGCAGGCTGTTACCGCTGCTCGGTATCAAGGTGGGAGAAAGCCTTGAGTTGGGTAACCTCAGGCTCCGGTTGACCCGGGTGCTCACCTACGAGCCTGGTGTCGCCGCCGATTTTGCCGGTCTGGCGCCACGTCTGTTGATCAACCGGCAGGACGTGGCGCGGGCGGCGATCCTGCGTCCCGGCAGCCGGGTCACCTATCGTCACAGCTTCATGGGTGATGAGGCGGCACTGCAGCGCTACAAACGTTGGCTCAAGTCGCGGCTGGACCCGAGCCATACCCTGACCGATATTCGCGAAGGTCGTCCCACCGTAGGGGCGGCGCTGGATCGGGCCGAGCAATATCTGGGACTGGCGAGCCTAGTGGCAGTGTTGCTCGCCGGGGTGGCCATAGCCATGGGGGCACGACGTTACTCGGAACGCCACTTCGATATGGCGGCACTGATGCGCTGTTTCGGTGCCGTGCAAAACGATCTGTTGGCGCTGTTTCTGCCGCAATTACTATTGCTGGCGCTATTGGGCTCCGCCATCGGTGTGGCGCTCGGTTATCTGGTGCAGTTCGGTCTGTTTATCCTGCTGCGCGAACTGTTACCGACCGAGCTACCAGCGCCGGGATGGATGCCGGTGCTGATCGGCATGCTGACCGGGAGCACGGTGCTGGCCGGCTTTGCCCTGCCACCGGTGTTGCGTCTGCGGCAGGTACCCGCACTGCGCGTGTTGCGTCGTGAACTGGACCCGATGCCGCTGCGTGGCTGGTTGGTCTACGGTGCGGCGTTGCTGGCGATGGGAGGCTTGATGTGGCGCTACACCGGAAGTGCCGCGATGACCGTCGGTGTGATCGGTGGTGCCGTTGCCGCGTTGCTGATTCTCGGTCTGCTGGCGCTGGCCCTGTTGCGTACAACTCGCCTGTTGCATCGCGGTGTTGGCGTAGCCTGGCGTTTTGGTCTGAACAATCTATGGCGGCGACCGCTGCTCAGCGTCGGTCAGATCCTTGCCTTCGGTCTGACCCTGATGGCGATGGCGTTAATTGCCCTGGTGCGGGGTGATCTGCTTAATACTTGGCAGACCTCACTTCCCAGCGACGCACCCAATCAATTTGTGATTAACATTTTGCCCGAACGGGTGAATGCCTTCAGTGCCTTTCTGCAGCAGAAGGGGGTACAGAGTGCGGTGCTCTATCCCATGGTGCGTGGTCGACTGGCGCGGATCAACGGCATTGAGAGCCATGCGTTTGTTGGTGATGTAGAGAAAGGGCGCGGCGCACTCAACCGCGAGATCAACTTGACCTGGGCAGACAGTTTGCCGGCAGACAATCAGATCACCGCAGGGCACTGGTTTACCACGGCGGATGCGGGCAAGCCGCTGGTTTCGATAGAGGATAAACTGGCGCGGCGTATGGGGGTCAAGCTGGGGGATGAATTGACCTTCAGCTTCGGTGGCGATGAGTTGGCGGTGAAGGTGAGTAGCCTGCGCAGCGTGCAGTGGGATTCGTTTCATCCCAATTTCTTTATGATCTTCCCTTCTGGTGTACTGGATCGTTTCCCCGCCACCTACATCACCAGCTTCTATCTGCCCCAGGCACGCAAGGGTGAACTGGCGGAGATGCTGCGTCAGTTCCCGGCGCTGACAGTGATCGATATGGACCGCATCATGGATCAGGTGCGACGCATCCTGGCGCAGGTAACCCTGGCGGTGGAGTATGTGCTGGTGTTTGTGCTGCTGGCCGGGTTTGCGGTGCTCTATGCTGCCCTGCAGGCGAGTCTTGATGAGCGACTTCATGAAGGGGCGTTGCTGCGTACCCTGGGGGCTAGCCGCGGTCAACTTCGCTCAGGACATCTGGCCGAGTATGCGGCGCTGGGTTTTCTGGCGGGGGTGTTCGCCGCAGTGGGCGCAGAGCTGATCGCGTTGATTCTTTACCAGCAGGTGTTTCACCTGGACTACCACTTCAAGTGGTGGTTATGGCTGGTGCTGCCACCGCTGGGCGCGATACTGATTGGCGTTGCCGGATATCGAGGAACACGCAGGGTGATTCAGGTTAGCCCCCTGCGCGTCCTCAATACGCTGTAGCGGATGTCAGGCCGGAGCGCTGTTGGGTTGTTGCTGCTTCAGCCCCGTCATCACCTTGCCCAGTGCCCGTTCCAGGATCGACTCTTCCGGTAACAGCTCCAGCTTGCCGTGATAGAGATCCACCGCGAGGCCGTTGAGGGTGCGTTCGGCGACAACCTTATGGCGCCAGTTGGTGAAGACGTACTCGCCCAGCAGGTCACTCTTCCAGGAGAGTTTACTGCGTACTGGCTGATTGTCCCGGTCATGCAGGATCACCATCTGGCCGATCTCCAGATTGCGTATCTTTTCGATATATTCGTCGTCGGGTAGATCATCCGGTGAGATCGGCTCTTCGTGTGAAAGGGTCACATCCTCCAGCAGTTCCACCGGGATCGGTGCCTCCTCACTGACATAGTCGTCGTCGAGTAGTGAGCCATCGAGGTTTGCCAGCATCTCATCCAGATTCGACATCTCCGATTCCATGGAATCCAGTGCCTTCTCCATGGCGTGATGTTTACGCGCCTTTTCGGCAATCGCATCGCCCGTATCTTTATTAGTGATGATCGCCATATGCATTGGCTCGATCACCTTCAGGACCTGATGGATCGCCTCTTCACTGAAGCCGGCTTCCAGCATCCCCTTGCGCAGCGTGCCGATTACCAGCGGAATGAGTTGCATCAGTTTGCGTTGCTCATCCTTGCCCTCACGCGGCTTGAGGGACTCAATCAACTTGTCGATAAAATCGTTGCGTTGCTGCCACAATTCGCTGTCGGTACCATGTTTGATACCTGTGTAGACCAGCACCTTCCACCAGGTGCTCTCCAGCAAATTGCGGATCGGTGCAGCGGCCTGGACAGTCGACAGGCGCAAGCGGACCGCATCCTCGATACGCTTGTACTTGCGTATCTCCTCTTCCTTTTTTGCCTTGGCCTCGCTGATGCGCTCACTGACCTGTTCTTCTTCCTCATTCTGTTGTTCCAGAGCGGTGGTCAGGTAGTTCAACTGCTGTTCGAATATCGACATGTCGTTTTCGAACTGGTCGGTGATGGTATCAACGACCTTAATTACTGCTTCAAGCAGGGGGGAATTCTCACTGCCCTGACGCTCCAGTGTCGCACTGGCCTGAGCCAGGCGGTTGAGCAGTTGTCTGGCCGGATTGGCTTTTTTCGCCAGGAAGCTCTCGTCGATCAGGGCCGCCTTGACCATCGGGATCTGCAGGCGGGAGATCTGTGCCTTGGCGCTCTCCGGAATGTTGCTATCTTCAAGAATGAACTCAAAGAGCATGGCAATCATGTCGATGAGCATGCTTTCGCGGTTCTGGAAACCAACAGTACCGCTACCAGCTGTTTGCAGGCTTCCTGCCAGCATGGTTTTCAGCGATGCACTGTCGATAGCGCCACCACCAACTGGTTGTTGATGTTGTAGTCCGGTCAGTCCTGTAAGCAGTTGCGCCGGCTGTACCTGATTAATGGCCGTGCCCGGAGCAACCATTGCACCCGGCTGGATCGGTATCACCCCCGCATTGTTCTGCAAGCTGAGCAGGCTTTGCAGGCTGGCAAGTAGGCTGCTGTCGATGTCAGCCCCGCTGAGTGTGGCACCCTGAGGGGTAGTCTCGACGCCCCCACTACTTTCCTGTGAAACCGCTCTACCAGAGGCTGCTGTGCCCGCCGTGGCAGTTGGATTGTTCGGGGTTGGTTGTGCGTTCTGAGTCACTGCACTTCGTGGAGCGGTATTGTTCTGCACGACCTGACCACGCCATGGTCTGTTGGTTTGTACCTCCGGTAGAATGCCTCCATCCGTTAGTACCCCATTAAGCTCTGTATAAAATCCATCCAGTTCGCGGATCACATGGATCTCAAATAGCTTAAAGATGATCTGTCGAATCTGCCGTTCCAGCTCAAGCGTGGCCAGGGCCTTGCTGAAAGCCCCGCAGACGGTCTCTGGTGTGGCGGGAAACTCGTGGCTGTTACCGTTATAGGGGGTGAGCAGGTGGGTGAGTCGTTTATCGATGGCGCTGAACAGATTCTGGTTACGGCCACGTAGGCGATCCACCAGTTTCTGTACCGCGAGGGAGCCTTCCAGATTTTCATCTTCCACCAGTGACAGGGAGTCGATGTCAAAATCAAAGGCTTGTTCTTCCGACCGCCCTTCCTTCTTGCCACCGGAAGGTAGCAGCGCGGTTTCGAAGGAGCGGGCGATCTCCCCATAGAAACCTGCCTCAATCTCAATGCGGTTATTTCGTAACTCACGCATGGTCTGCAGATAGGGTGAGTCCTGGGGGTTGGTTTCCCCCGCCTTTTCTGCCATCTCGAACAGAGTGCCGTCGGCATGGTCGAACATGGTGCGGATCAGTGGGGGTAGGGTTTTATTGCTTAGTGCTGCAATTTGCGCAAGCAGTGATTCTGCTTTGGCTCTGCTGGGGGCCGCAGCCTTGGATTCGGGGGAGCCGGTGTTGTCACTTGCAGGCATGGGACGATGCCTCCGATTTAGTTACATAACAGAGAAATTAGGAGTTGTCCTAATAGTAGACCGTGAGACGCATCACACAGTCGAGTCGCTACCAGTGGAGTGTAAACGAGGACGATCGGCCGGGGCAACGGCGCTGGACAAATGGCCTCCAGGGTATGACCGACGGTAAGAGGCCTTATTTACCCATCAGTTCTTTAAGCTGCGGATAGATCTTCTCCAGACACGCCAGCCACTCCTCGCCACCATTCTCACCAAAATGCTGCTGCAGTTCCGTCAGACGAGCCTCGCGGATCTTGTCCTGTTTCCATTGTCGATGCTGATTCATGATCGCCACCACCTCGCGCGGGTCATCGGTGAGGGTAATGAGGTCGAAATCCTCCATGGCAATGGTGCCGCGTTCGATAAGTTTTGTGCGCATCCAGCCCAGCAGACCCTCCCAGAATTCGATACCGAAGAGTACCAATGGCATGCGGTAGATCTTGTTGGTCTGCATCAGGGTCAGTGACTCGAAGAACTCATCCAGAGTGCCGAAACCGCCGGGCATACAGACATAACCCATGGAGTATTTGACGAACATGACTTTGCGGGCGAAGAAGTAGCGGAAGTCGAGGGAGAGATTCTGGAATTCGTTGGGCACCTGTTCGAAGGGCAGGTCGATGTTGAGACCGACCGATTTGGCCCCGTGTTCTGCGCCCCCCTTGTTTGCCGCCTCCATGATGCCGGGTCCTCCGCCGGAGATAATGGAAAATTTCTCCTCGGCGAGTAGCGCGGCGATCTCTTCTGCCGCCTGGTAGTAGGGATCGGTGGGTTTGGTGCGTGCCGAGCCGAAGATGGTGACAGCAAAACCGATGTCGGAGAGTTCTTCAAACCCTTCGGTGAATTCGCTGATAATCCTGAACAGACGCCAGGATTCATCTCCTTTCAGATCTTCGATCATCGAACTTATCCCACTGGTTGAGTGTCGGTATGGTGAGGAAGGCAGGTCATCTCACCGGGTAGTTGGATCAACTTAGCACGAGAGTGGACAGATGTTACAAGCGATTCGGGATTTTGTGGAGCGACAAATCATGGTTCCGGCCGGTGCGCAAAGCCACGATCCGGAGCATAGCTTGCGACTGGCCACCGCGGCCTTGCTGGTGGAGATGGCGCGCCAGGATGAGGTGGTCTACAAAAAAGAGCGGGATGCGGCGGCCGCCGCCCTGCGCGAGCATTTTGCTCTCACGCTGGAAGAGGTGACCACGCTCTATGCCCTGGCCGAGGCTGAGGCCAACGAAGCGATCGATTACTATCAGTTCACCACCCTGTTGAAAGAACGCCTGAGCTATGAGCAGAAGGAGCAGGTGGTGGAACTGTTGTGGCGGGTGGCGGCCGCTGATGGCCACATCGATCGCTATGAGGAACACATGGTAAGGCGCATCGCTGAACTGCTCTATCTACCTCATAGCTCGTTTATCCGTGCCAAGCATCGTGTTCTGAACATGAGTGAAGCGGTTTCCTGATTTCCTTACAGATCCCTCTTGAACATTACCCCGACGGCTTCGGCGAGTGCGTCCGAGCGATCGGGATTGCGTAGTTGTGTCAGCAATGGTGCACGCAGTCCAGGAAGGTAGAGCAGGTCGGCCATGATCTGGACGAAGGCGTCGTGGCCCAGCGTGTTTATCGCCAGCATCTCGCAGAAGGTATGAGCCAGGGATTCGTCTTGCAGGCTTTGCCAGTTGCGCGCCGCAATCGCCGCAAGCATCCCCACATCCCGCGCATGACTGCTCTGCAATACCGTACGTATTGCCGCGTCACGTAGTGAAGGGTTGGCGCTGCGGGAGAAGGCGCGTAACAGGGCTACCGCCGCGTTCAGATCAATATCCTCTTTTTCCATCTTCTGTTGCAGACGTTGCAGTAACGCTGCGGCAGTCGATTCATCGAGCGGAACGTTCTCCAGATAGCCACAAAGTGCGATAAGTGCCGGTGGCGGTAGTTGAGGTAGCGCCTGCTGTATCCGTTCAGCGTTGTCCTCTTCATCGAGACGTGCGGCGACGTCGGCGATCCCCTGTATGCCGACAAAGGCCCACTGATCGTAGCCGGGATCACCGGCCAGATAGCTGCGCGCATGATCGTAAAAGCGACTCGGCCGCTGACCCAGTTCACGGGTGGCCAGGGCATGGAAGGCAGCCATCACGCTCTGTTTGGGTTTGAAGCCATAGGGGCTTTGCGGGGCATCCTCGCGTTTTTCATCACCCTGTGCATGACTCTCCAGCAGCCGCGTCATGAAGTCATCGCGGGTACCCTGAATCAGCAGTCCGCGCTCATCCAGCGGGAATTTGAGGAACCAGATAAATTGTCCCTCTGCCTCTTCGCCGTGTTGGCCAAGGATCGCCAGCCAGGCGTGCTGCTGCAGCGGATAGGGATAGGGCTCCGTTGCCGATTCAAAGCGGCGGAACTGTTCCATCTCAAGGGGACGAATGCCACGGCCCATGTCATAGACCAGATAGCGGGCACCGCTCTGTTCAAGGAAGTCGCTAAGGGTGATGGAGTTCTGCATCTCGATGCCTGGAAATGAAAACGCCGCGATAGTGATAATATCGCGGCGGATGGTTGGGCGTTACCGCTAGCCGTCCTGCTGGTTACGTTCGGTACCGGTATTAACGCGCAGTGAGCGGCCCATGAATTCCCGGCCATCCAGTCCCTTGATCGCCTTTGCCGCCTGGCTGTCACTCATTTCAACAAAGGCAAAGCCACGCGGTCTGCGGGTGGCGCGATCTTTCATGATACGAACCGAGCGAACCTCGCCATAGGGGGCGAACAGCTCACGCAACTCTTCCGATGAGGCCTTGAACGACAGGTTGCCGACGAAGATAGAGACATTCTCACCGTTCCCGCCAGCCTGTGACAGGCTGCCGCCTATCTCAATGGCATTGGCGATGCCACCAGCAAAAGCGCCGACGGCCAGAGTGAAGATAAAGGTCTTGCTGGCGATGGTGCCATCCAGACCGAGATGCGGGTACAACAGGTAGCCAAGTACGGCGATCACCACGGCGATCACCAGCGCTTTAAGAAGCTGTGAAAAAGATAGAAATGTCATGAATCGAATACCTTGTTCGTTTTTTCTGTAGTAATAGGGCTCAAATTTTTCAGTGTCAGGCGGTGATGGGCTCACCCTTATTCTGGATGATGCTCGTTGGGTGCCTGCGACGAGTTTACATTATCTTGTCCCTGGTCTGAACCCGCGGCGCCATGCAACCACATAGTTTGCATGGACTTGGATGTCACTTTGAGTGTAGTCGTTCCGCTTAGCGTGGATAGGGCGTGCTGTTATCCGTTGATGGTGCGAAGCCGTATGGGCCAGGCGGTGGTGGATAGAAGGGTTTGGTCTGTAGTGGTGTATCGCGTTGCGTTGCCTGCCACGGCTCCGAACGGGGAGCGGGTTGCTGGGTTGGTGGTGTGTAATAGAGCGGTGGCTCGTTGAAGTTGTCAGCCTGGGGTGCGGGCGCCAACTCCCATGGGTGCGGTTGTCCCGTTTCCATGCCGGATTCCTGGGAGGCCCAGGGTGAGGGCGCCACACTCTTGTCTGTTATCGAGAGTTCATCATGCGTGGCGTTGCGAATAGCGGTGAAAATCAATACCACCACGGCCACCATAATGGCAGCGCGCCACCAGACCTGACGTGTTGCCGTCGTTGGTTGTGAAGGTGGTTGCGGCGGCGTTGAGGGCTTTTCCAGTGGTACAGCTACGACCACCTCTTCATTGCCCTTGTCCATATCCTCGGTGGATGCCGCTTTGGCGGCGATCTTCTTTGCCACCGGCTTGCCGCTGACAGCTTTTTTTGTCGCGGTCTTTTTCGCGGTTGCGCGCTTCTTTGCCGGGGCTTTTTTCCTGGTTGCCTTTTTCACCGCAGGTTTTGCCACCTTATCCTGTTGCGGTTTTTCTTCATTGGCCATGCCTGATGCTCCTGTTGCCCGGACCCAGCCGCAGCGGTTGGTCGTCAACCTGTTTACAAATTAGTTCGTTACACCGTAACCGAGGAGGGCCTAAATAAACTGAATGCCCATCCCGTTTTCTGTGAGGCGTACCACCCGCGCCATCACCAGTGGTGGCTCTTCGCCGTCACCCAGGACGCCACCTTTGACCTGCAGGGTAACCTCGTCACCCACCGCTGGACACTGCTCAGGTTTGGCCTCAAGGAAGACGCCGTTGTCGCAGATATCAATGGTCTTCAACTCACTCGTTCCCAGTGTCGGATGAGTCAGGAGTACCTGCATCGGCACCTCAATTCGAACGTGGCGTCTTCTCTCTACACCCATGCTAAATCCTGTTTAAGTTGTTGCAGCATCAAATGTGATTCAGGGACAGGCCGCTATCTTAGCGTCATGGCCGCTGCGCGGCTATTCACCAGCGATGAGTTGCCGCTTTTTTGCGGTGCTCAGTTTACGAATCTGGTATTCGCGCTGCTGTGCCGCGGAGCGATCCCTGGCCGGTTCGTTGTACACCAGTGTCACAGGGCGACGAGCGCGGGTGTATTTGGCCCCGTCATTGCCGTGGTTGTGCTGCTGGATGCGGCGCTTCAGATCGCGTGCCACGCCGGTGTAGAGCGTGTCATCACTGCAGCGCACCATGTAGACCTGCCAGCTCATGCGTTCAGCGTCGCTCCATTTCCCAGCGGTCGCGGATGGTACCGCGCATGCTGTTGATCATTGCGCCCGGGGTTTTCGATTTTTTTGTAGTGTAGGTGATCTGCATTTCGCGCTCGACGAAGATACCCTCCTTGAGATCGAAACTGGCCGTGCCCTCGCCCTGATAGGCCATGGTCAGGTTGCCCATCATCGAACCCATCCCCTCGGGCATGCCTTCCGGTTGTTCGAGCTTGCTGTAGTCCTGCACCACCACCGACTGGCTCTCCAGGGTGAAATAGGCAACATCGCCCTTGATCTCGTCGAGGATATATTCGTCCTCGCCCTTCATCGTGATCATGCCACTCTGCACGGTATAGTCATAGGTGAAACTGTTGCCGACCTTGAGTGCTTTTTTCGGTAACTGTGGCATCCAGGCGAAACGGAAGCGGTAGATGCTGTCGACGATGGAATCCCTGGCCGGGTTGGTGCTGAGTGCGGTCATCCCCCTGAGCGGGTCAATGGTTGCACGGGCAGAACTCTTACCGTAGATATTGCCGGCGCCGTTGCCCGATGGATCCCCCCAACGTTCACCGCCCTCTGTTTTGCCGTAGCTGGTATCGAGGATCATCTTGTCACCCTTGTGGCTGACCTTCGCGCTCCAACTATTTATTGAGGTGTGGTTGACCGGGGTATCCATGGTCTGTTTCTGCCCCATCATACTCATGCTGACACTTGAGGTGCCGACGTTGTGGTACTGCTGTTTCACCATGTAGGTGGCGCCATCCCTGAAGCCGTAACGCAACGTGGCGGAGGCGGCCTGAAGTGCGGCACTGGTCAGCAGGCCGAGCGCCAGAATAGCAATGCGTTGCATGGATCGGTTCATGGTTTATCTCCCTGCCTTGCGTTCGAGTTTGCGGATCTGCCGTTCGATACGGCTGCGGTCCTTCGCGCCGGAGGCGACCTTGAGGTACTTCCGGTACATGTTGACCCCCTCCTCGTAACGCTCCCATTCGCCGTAGAGTTCACCGAGGGCCTTGTAGGGTTCTGCCATTTTGTTGTCGAGTTTGGTCGCCTTGAGCAGGTACTCCTCTGCCATCTCCTTTTCCCGTTCGGTGGCGGCAAAGGCCATACCGCCGAGATGCGATTGGCCGAGACGATAGGCAACTTCTGCCGATTGCATGCCCGAGTCCCAGGCCCCCTGGTAGAGATCGCGGGCGCGGCGCCAGTCACCCTCGTCATAGGCTTTGCGTGCATCGGCGAGGATGAAGCCACTGACCGACTTGCGGAACGCTTCCTTGCCGACGCTGAGCTTACGTCCCTGTTTCAGCTTTTCGATCTCTTTCGAGCGCGATAACGAGGCGAGCAGTTGCGGTCGGTCGGGCGGCAGCTGGCTGATGGTGCGAGTCAGCGATTCGGCGCGGATCTGTCCCATCGGCCCTTCGACGCCGCGCATCAATGAGCGCATCTGCGGTGGCAGGAAACTCATCGCCAGGGCGTTGGTGTCGTTGCGCCTTGCCTTGTCGGCGGCGGCACGCATCAGACGCCAGCCCTCACCCGCCTCGGCAGGGTCGTAACCGGCACGGACCATCAGCTTCAATCCCTCGGCATCGGCCACCATCTCCAGCGGCATACGTGGATCACCATTGCCCGCCTTGGTTTCCGGTGGCAGGTCGTTATAGACCTCACCGAAGCCCTCGATGAGACCGGCGCCGGTATTGATCTCAAGAATTTTGCGATTGGCCTCTTCGTAACTCATATTGCCGCGGTCCACATCGGCATAGATATCATTGGTGCGCGACTGCAGCGAGAAGTCGATGGCCGAATCGACCACCACACCGGCCAGGCCACCGAGCAGCGCCTGCCCGCGTGCCGAGCGCTCCTTGTCCTTGAACGCCTGATAGATGCCGGGATAGTGGGCATGCAGCAGGTGCGCCACCTCATGGGAGAGCACCCCGGCCAGTTGCGCCTCGTTTTGCAGTGCCAGCAGCGCGCCGCTGGTGAGCAGGATATGGCCGTTGGCGGTGGCGTACACCTCGGGCATATCCTTCTCCAGGATGGTCACATCGAGGCGAATAGCGCCGGGCAGTTTGTCGCCGCTCGGCACCAGTTTGTTGGCGATGCGGTTGAGATAGTTGTTGAGAGGCTTGTTGCTGAGTACCGGGGTATCGGCGACGATAGTTCGGTATTCATCGGCGGCGAGGCGGATAACGTCCTGACCATCCTTATTGACCTCAACCGCGGCGACAGTGTGGCAACACAGCGCGGTTCCCAGAAAGAGAGCGGTAATGCGTTTCATGGGTTTTCCCTGTCTGATGTGAATCTCGTCTTCAACTTAGAGGAATGGCATGGCAGGTTCAAGCGATGAGGGCGGGCATTGTTGACCTGGATCAGGCCGCTACTGGCCGCGAGCGGGAATAGTTCACAACATTTTTACCCGTATGTGGACTGTACTGAGGATAGTGTTGATGAAGCTGTTATTATTAGGCGGCAATAATTCACGGAATAGTATGGATGTAAGGCGATGAAACGTATCCTCCTGTTGTTGATGAGCATGTTACTGGCCGCTCAGGTAGTGGCTGCCGATGTCGATATCAAAACACTGCAAGCCAAAGCCGCCACCGGCGATGCACTGGCGCAGCTCAATCTTGGGGCTGCCTATGATCACGGCATGGGTGTCACGCGCGATGTGGACAAGGCCATCGAGTGGTACCGCAAGGCGGCAGACCAGGGGCTGGCCGAGGCGCAGTTCAATCTGGCGCATATCCTGGTTGCCGAGGACATCAGCGCGGTCGGTGCCGCTGAGTACATGCTCAAGGCGGCGGAGCAGGGTATGGCCGACGCACAATACCTGATGGGGGTCACCTATGCCGAAGGTATTGGTGTAGAGCCGGACGAGGAGAAGGCCAGGCTGTGGCTGGAGCGCGCCAGTGCCCAGGGGCAGAAAGATGCGGCGAAGTATCTGAAGAAAATGACCCAACAGCAGAACTGAAAAGGCCTACGTCGCGTTCGTTCTACAGGACGCGGCGCATAATCCCATATCGCCGGGTCGGTTTTTCAGGTAGAATCGCCGCCATTTTCCCGCACTCCTTATTATTTTGGACACCCCTGTGATAGAAAAACTGCGTAACATCGCCATCATCGCTCACGTTGACCATGGCAAAACCACTCTCGTCGACCAGCTACTGAAGCAATCCGACACCCTTGACGCGCGTACCCAGCTGGCAGAACGCGCCATGGACTCCAACGATCAGGAGCGCGAGCGCGGCATTACCATTCTTGCCAAGCCCACCGCGATCCGCTGGGGCGAGTACCGCATCAACATCGTGGACACCCCCGGACACGCCGACTTCGGCGGCGAGGTAGAGCGGGTGCTCTCCATGGTCGACTCGGTACTGCTGCTGGTCGATGCGGTGGAAGGCCCGATGCCGCAAACCCGTTTCGTTACCGAGAAGGCGCTGCGCCGTGGCCTCAAGCCTATCGTGGTGGTGAACAAGGTGGACCGCCCGGCAGCCCGTCCCGAGTGGGCGCTGGACCAGACCTTTGATCTCTTCGATCGTCTCGGCGCTACCGACGAGCAACTCGACTTCCCGGTGGTCTATGCCTCCGGCCTGAGTGGCTTTGCCGGTCTCGACCCCTCCGTACGCGAGGGCGACATGACGCCGCTGTTGCAGTCTATCGTGGACAACGTGCATCCACCGCAGGTCGAGCTGGAAGATCCCTTCCAGTTGCAGGTATCGCAGCTCGATTACAACAGCTACGTGGGTGTTATCGGCATCGGCCGTATCAACCGTGGTCGGGTCAAGACCAACACTGCGGTGACCGTAGTCGATAAGGAAGGTAAGCGCCGTAATGGTCGTCTGCTGCAACTGTTTGGCTTCATGGGTCTGGAGCGTGTGGAAGTCGATGAGGCCCAGGCGGGTGACATCGTCTGTTTTACCGGCCTCGACCCGCTGAATATCTCCGATACCCTGTGCGACCCCAATGCGGTTGAAGCACTGGCGCCGTTGACCGTGGACCAGCCCACCGTGAGCATGACCTTCCAGGTCAATAACTCACCCTTCGCCGGTAAAGATGGCAAGTACGTCACCAGCCGCCAGATCAAGGAGCGTCTGGAGCAGGAACTGGTGCACAACGTAGCACTGCGTGTAGAGCAGGGTTCCGACCCGGACAAATTCCGCGTCTCCGGTCGTGGTGAGCTGCACCTCTCCGTATTGATCGAAAACATGCGCCGCGAAGGTTTCGAGCTGGGCGTCTCCCGTCCCGAGGTCATCATCCGTGAGATCGACGGTGGTCCGCAGGAGCCGTTCGAGCAGGTGACGGTCGATGTGGAAGAGCAGCACCAGGGTGGTGTGATGGAGAAGCTGGGCGCCCGTGGCGGCGACCTGAAAAACATGGTGCCGGATGGTCGTGGCCGAGTTCGCCTCGACTACATCATGCCGGCGCGTGGCCTGATCGGTTTCCGTACCGAATTCCTCACCGCTACCCAGGGCTCCGGTTTGATCTACAGCGTATTCGACCACTACGGTCCGTTCCGTCGTGGTGACTACGGTAGCCGCAAGAATGGCGTGATGATCGCCAACGCCGGTGGCAAGGCCCTGACCAACGCCATCTTCAACCTGCAGGAGCGTGGCCGCATGTTTATCGGTCATGGCACCGAGGTTTATGAAGGCATGATCGTCGGCCTGCACTCCCGTGATAACGACCTGGTGGTTAACGTTCTCAAGGGCAAACAGCTGACCAACGTCCGTGCCTCCGGCACCGATGATGCGCAGGTACTGACTCCGCCGGTGGTACACACCCTGGAACAGGCACTGGAGTTCATCGACGACGACGAACTGGTCGAAGTAACCCCCAACCACATCCGCCTGCGCAAGAAATTGCTGGTGGAGCACGAGCGCAAGAAAGCGTCGCGTGGTGAGAAGTAAGGCGCTAACGCGCTGTTAAAAAAAGCCGGGCAATGCCCGGCTTTTTTGCATCTAGTCATAAGTAATCAATGACACGTGTCCCTATATACTGACAACGAAGCACCAGTTAATCTGAAGCTCCCGTAACAGAATGATGGCAAGGCAACGGAAATGGACAAACCAAGAAGAGAAGACAGAACGATCAGCAAAGAGGAAGCACGTGAACTGCTTGAGCGGGCGGAGTACGGCATCCTCTCAACAGTCGGCGCCGACGGCCTGCCTTATGGTATTCCTGTCAGCTACTGTGTGATCGGCGACAACCTCTATTTCCACTGTGCGGTGGAGGGGCGCAAGCTCAATAATATCGCCCATAACCCACAGGTGTCGTTCTGTGTTGTAGGTAAAACCAATGTCCTGCCCGACAAGTTCTCCACGGAGTACGAAAGCACCGTTATCTCCGGCACTGCCAGTGAAGTCTTTGCCGAAGAGAAGCAGCAAGGTCTTGAGGGTCTGCTGCACAAGTACTCAGTGGGTCACTACGAGAAAGGGCTGAAGTATATTGAAGCGCTGGATCACAAAACCAAAGTTTACCGCATACAGATAGAAAGCCTCAGCGGAAAGTCACGGCGGTAGGTAGGGGGAGTAATACGCGGATTGGTACAGGTGCAATACAGCTGCTTCAGTCGTTCTTTTCCCGCATTCCTGGATTATAGATATTCACACGATTCCTTCCCTCCGCCTTTGCGTAATACATCGCGATGTCTGCATTCCTGATGAGCTGCCGTCCATCTTTGGCATGGACAGGGTAGATTGCAATCCCTGTGCTTGAAGAGATATCCAGGGTCAATCCTTCAATATTGAATGTTCGCTCCAGTTCACTCCTGATACTTTCTGCGATTCTCGTTGCATTTTCCTCCGACTTGATTGAAGGCAGAAGAATGACGAATTCATCGCCACCAAGCCGTGCAGCAGAATCGGTTTTTCGCAGGCAGCCACGGATGCGATCGGCGACAGCGATTAACAGCAGATCGCCGATATCGTGTCCGTACTGATCATTGACGGGTTTGAATTTATCCAGATCAACAAACAGCAATGCCAGTGAGCTCTGTTCACGGTCGGTAGTGGCGATGGCCTGCTCCAGGCGATCACGAAACAGATATCTGTTTGGCAAGTCTGTCAGGTTATCGTGATAGGCCATGTATTCGATCTTCTCTTCCATGAGTTTGTGGTCGGTAATATCGTAAAACCAGCCAAGAATCGCTGGTCTGTTCTGATATTCCACTGCCAGGTAGGTGGCCAACGCCCATTTTTTCCAGGTGTCTTTGTTGGGCAAGCGGAGCTCGACCAGCTTGTTGGTGATGTTTTCACCTTTGCGGACCTGTTCCATCGCATCTTCATACTCTTCCGGGTGAGCGTAGTAGTTCGAAGGGATAAGGCCGATAACCTGTTCAGGCGACGATTCGATCAGTGAAATGTAGCTTTGGTTGGCAAACAGGACCTCGTTGCTGGCCGCATCCACAATACGTGTCGCAATCGGGCTGCCTTCCAGCATCTGTCGTATACGTGCTTCACTTTCAGTTGCCGTGTGCTGAAGGTAAATGTTCTCTTCCAGGCGTAACCGCAACTGCCAGGCACTCGCCAGCAGGAAAAGCAGAAACAGCACCAGCATCGCACTCATGCCGTAAGTTATGGTGCTCTGCTCCAGGGCGAGATAAATGATTTGTGGTGACAGAACCGACAGCAAAAACACATTCACTGAAATGCGATCGATAGCCAGCGTTGTTGAACCGCCTGCACCCAAACCGGCCAGGGCGAAAGTGACGTAGACGGTGTGGCTGATATTACCAGGCGGTGCGAGTAACACGCCGGCAATACCCCAGACCACTCCCGCCAGGGCCGTACCGACACGGAAGCGATATAGCCAGCGCAAGGTTGCTGTTTGCTCATCCGTTTCGACAGAACGCTTCCAGGCAAAAAACATAATCACTCTGCCAAGCAAAATGATCATGAAGACAGCAAACCACCCAAGTAAAACCTCAGGGGCGATTACGGGCCATTGAACATAGAGAAGAATCAGCGCAAGCAGCAGGCTGATAAAAAGGGCTGAAGGCAAGTTGGCATAGAGATGATGGAGCCGCTCTGCCCTCAGCGTATTTAGGAGCGCCCCGGAATGTTCCCCGGCGTAATAGTCACTCCAGTGCAGGCGTGAAGAAGCCTCCAGTGGCCGGGACTGGCTGTGCGGTGAATCTTCAGTGTCACCTGCCTTTTGCTTTGCCACGGCGATTGGATTCCGAAATAGTTTAGGTATCACCTTGAGTGATGAATTGCCCCTGACGTTATACGGGGGGAGAAACGGGGCTGCATTCTTTAAATATAGGAGAAATTTCGTACTGCTGCCCAAGGGCAGAGAAGAGCGGCGTTCATGTTAGACTCGCACGCAGTTCTTACGGTTAAAGCAGGATTGCACTATGGCGGTGCGCACAAGCCACACACACCCGCTTCAGATCGCGGAAGTCAAAGCGAGCCCGGCGCATGGACGGATCGGCATCACCTTCTGTCCCGGCAAATGCGATCTGTTTGCCCACACCGGTGCCTGGCAGCGCGACCTCGGTATCGACCTGGATGCCATCGCCGCCTGGGGCGCGAAGCTGGTCGTGACTCTGGTGGAACCGGCGGAACTCAGGGAACTCAAGGTGCCACTGCTCGGGCACGAAATTAAGCAACGTGGCATTGAGTGGTTCCATCTGCCCATTGCCGACTACTCCGTGCCGACGAAAAAATTCGAGGAGGCGTGGCAGACGGAGGGCCGCGAGATCCGCGAGAGGCTGCGCAACGGTGACGATGTGCTGGTGCACTGCAAGGGTGGCCTCGGCCGGGCGGGGATGATCGCTGCGCGGCTGCTGGCGGAACTGGGCATGGACCCTGAAGAAGCGATCCGCACCGTACGTCATGTGCGTAAGGGTGCCATCGAAACCCCATCGCAACTGGCGCTGGTGCGCCGCACTTTACCGATCACCGATCAGGAGCCGGTGATCGATACCGCTACCCTGCAGCGGGTCGGCGGACAACTTGGCACCAATCCTGCGGGTATCTATCAGGACGACAGAGGACAACGCTACTACGTGAAAACGCTGGAGTCAGTGGCCCACGCACGTAACGAATTCATCGCGGCAAAACTCTACCAACTGGCCGGTGCGCCGACCCTGACCTATGTGCGTACCAAAGCGCCGGATCAGATCGCCACCGAATGGGTGGAACTCGACAAGAAGTGCATCGCTCATCTCAACGAAGAAGAACGCAAACAGGCGCAGCAGTGGTTCGGTGTGCATGCCTGGACCGCCAACTGGGATGCCGCCGGATTCGCTGGCGATAACCAGGGCGTCATCAACGGCAAAGTGCTGACCCTCGACGTAGGCGGCGCACTGGAATTTCGCGCCCAGGGCGATCCCAAAGGCAAGGTATTCGCTGAGCGTGTGGAAGAACTCGATGTGCTACGCAGTGACAACGACAACCCGCATGCTGTCAAACTCTTCGGTGACATGAGTTCCGAAGAGATCGAACAGGCGATTCAGGTGGTGACACGAATTCCCGATGAACAGATTCACAGGGTGATTACCGGCAACGGTGGTAGTGAAAAGCTGGCTAAGAAGATGATTGCAAGGAAGGTGGATATGGCAGAGCGTATGGTGGAATATCAATAAGTCTGATCTGCCCCAACTTATTTTACGTATTCATAATTTTTACGATTATGTACTATGTATCAATTACGAGTTCAGTGAGTTTTGCGAAGTGATTTAGCAAGCTGATCTATTGATGAGGCTGAATCTGAAAGTTCGACCTTCCATTCATTGTGGTCACTGTCCATGGTTCTAAGGCGTATTGTTCCAAACGGCAATTCGGCACGTCGTAGCTTGCTACCCAGTAACTCCTGTATGGTTTTTTCAACTGCTGGATCACGTCTTATTTTTGATGTGATTTGACGAATAGTGGAGGTGATATAGCCGTTATGCGTCAATGTTGAGATTCGTTCGATATCAGCTGTTGTAGGCAAACCGCCGGATTTATTCCATGGCGTAATGAGAGCAAATGGAGCATCAAGCAATAATTCACTCCATATACCATCATGATGTCCTGTATGTGAACCATGATGCGCCATTTTGTATATGCCTGCTTTTGATAGTAGTGGATCCCTATTGTTAATGATCGCTGACCATCCATAACTATCATCCGTATCCACTTCCATATCAGAGCCAAGCAGTATGGTCGTTTTCCCAATTTCAATGTGACTCACAAGGGAAACATGATTAGGTTTTTGTGCTACTGCACGATATTTTGTTTCTTGTACCTGTGGCATGCAATTAGCTATTTCAACCAGAAATTTATCAACCTGATGGTCAGAAGGCGATAATGCCCAAAACTGAACTTCATGACCATGCCCGGTTTCAGTCCCCGGCAGCGAAAAAACTCTCATATTTGCGCTAGCAAGTTTTGGCCGCCGCCGCCGATCTTGTAGTAGGTGGTATATTTTCCAGAGTTCTTCTACACCTGAACCGAGAGAAATATTTGGATGCCTATTATACCGAGATACTGCGGCGCTAAATTCATTTTTCCGAAATGCAACAGGGCAGGAAAAAAGTGCGCTGGGACAAGACTCTACTACGGTGGCTAACCCGCGAATATGATCATCATGCCAATGTGTTGCTACTATTAGAACAACAGCTTCTTCTGGGTCAATTCCGATAGAGTTTAGATATGACAAGGCTGCAGGCATTCCTTGCTCCGGATCTATGCAGGAGTCAACGATTGCCCAGTGGTTGTTTCCCATATGGATCAGGATCGATTCACCATACCCTGGTCCAAATAGTGTTACCTCAAGTTGTGTGTTAGATGGAGGGGAGAGTTCTATTCCCAAGGGATTGATTCCATGAGTTGCTGTGCTTCCCTGTCAGCCTCATCTATTTCTCTCTTAGTCCACAGAGGCAAACGCCGAAATACAATTTGAGAACCACGTCGTTTAGTGCCACTTCTTTTTATTTCATAACCAATTATCCAGCGAAACACAGCTCCTTCACGCATTAACTGTAAGTCATCTTTTCTTATATCTTCGACAATGAAATCGCCTATTTCTGGCGGATTACCTTTGCATGTGATATCTGTTAGATGAGCGGTGAAAATATCATCATTGATTTCAAGCACAACACCTTCCCATTCTTGAAGCGCAAGAAATCGTTCAGTTACGTCATCCTCGCCAAAACTGATTTCAGGAATATCATCTACCACTTTTTCTATTCTTTCTGCGATCATTGAGCGCTTTACATCAGCAACCATGTTGGTTTCATCTGAATGTTCGTGGTCATAAACAGGTTTTTTCTCTGCTTGCTTAATCAAGCTGAGTAGGCCTACATTACTCCCACCTTGCCAAACAGTCTCCGCACCTTGCTCCGGGAGCACCGTTCCGCCAAATGTATTTATGTCGCGAGCACGCGCCAGATTATTCATTTAACAATTCCCATAACTTGATCTGCAATCCATTCCGAACGCTTAATTGATGTTTCATAATTATGAGCGAGTACAGTGATTAATTCTTGGCAGCCAGCAACTTGGCTACCTTCTTTACTTTCATAATGGTCATTTACTTCAACCAGGACATCTGAATCACCGGTCTTTGATGGTTCCACTTTGGTTTGGATATATCCAAATTCTCGATCATCTGTGACCGATTGCCTCATAGATAACGTAACTAAACCACCATGTAACTTTTCAGATTGCTTGAGTAACCCTTCTGACCATTCACCCCATGCTGTGGGAGGCGCAAGCTTAAAACCCAATTCATCTCTCTTTTCAACGCTACCAGCATCAAAGATGATTCGTTTATTTATGCCCAACATCCATATTGGAGTATGGATTAATAATTCACCAAAAGTTTTTAAAACAAAGTCATATAGTCGTATATCTGGTGGTTGATCAACTTCAGCAATAAACCTGTTTGGTTCAACAAGAAGAGTGAGCCATTCCAGTCTGAATTTAACGACTTCCTGGTGGATAATTTCAATGTATGCAGTATCGGCTTCTTCCTCACCAATAACTCCAGATTTTGCAAACCAAGAGGGTGTAAATATGCGCGGATTAAAATTACCCACTAGTACAACAAGCGTTTTTGTGTCTTTTGGTTTTATCCGCATCGTTAAATCCTTTAAGTGGCTTTGCATTTAATCAATGATATCGTTCCGGCCAAGCGAGACTTAAGCAGATACATATTACATATTGTGTACAAATCAAATCCGTTTGAATTGTGGATTACTTATCAAAGTAAATCAGCAATACCATGGGCGTGCCAACATATCAGAATACAGGAAAGACAATCAACTAGCATTTGCTGTGTATCTCATTGAATTTATTTGGTTATTTTGCTTGGATGGCAAATTTGGCGATGTCACAGAATGATTTTTGGTCAAAACATGGGGGATTAACAAAAATAAGGGATTATCTGTCTCCATTACCTCAATATAGAGTGCAGGTAGTGGTTTTCACCCCGTCGCCGCCAATATCCCCCTCAGCAGTTCCTTGGGAGACGGCGGACAACCGGGGATTTTGACGTTGACGGGGATGACGTTTTCCACCGCGCCGCAACTGGCGTAGCTCACACCGAATTCACCACCGTTACAGGCACATTCGCCCGCGGCGATCACCAGTCGCGGGGTGGGTGTGGCGTCGAGGGTGCGTTGCAGTGCGGCTTCCATGTGTCTTGAGACGGGGCCGGTGACCAGTAGCACGTCGGCGTGGCGGGGTGAGGCGACGAAGTGGACGCCGAAGCGTTCGATGTCGTGGTAGGAATTATTCAGCGCGTGGATTTCCAGTTCGCAGCCGTTGCACGATCCGGCGTCCACCTGGCGGATGGCGAGGCTGCCGCCGAAGCGTTTTTTCAGGGTGCGGCGCACTTCGATGCCGAGCTGTTCCAGTTCGGCGTCGTCGCGTTTGGGGGCCGGGTCGGTGACGCGGCCGGTGCGGAGGATGCGGGCGAGGATTCTTAGCATGTAAAACCCCCTTTAACCGCAAAGGACGCGAAGTACGCAAAGTGAATGTTAGTGGTACCCCATGTTCGGTGGTTACGGGCAAGACCGTGCCATGGTGACGGAATGGTGATGTGTCGATGCTGGTTCATCATAAATCATGCCCCGAGTAGGAGCCGTTGACCGATTTGTTGCACACCGGGAAGTCGGGGACGATGTTGCCGTTGATCATCTGTTCCAGCGCGGGCCAGGTGAGCCATGAGGGGTCGCGGGGGAAGAAGCGTGCGACTTTGCCGTTTTGGTCGAGGCGCACGTAGCTGACGATTTCGCCGCGCCAGCCTTCGATGGCGCCGAGGCCTTCGCCTCCCTTGCCCTGCGGCCATTCATTCAGCAGCGGGCCGTCTGGCAGTTTTTCCAGCAGTTGATCCATCAGTTGCAGGGCGATGCGGATCTCCTTCATGCGTATTCGTACCCGTGCCGCCACGTCGCCGTCGCGGTAGAGCGGCACGTCGACTTCCAGCTGGTCGTAAGGGGCGTAGGGGTTGTCGCGACGCAGGTCGAAAGCCTGGCCCGAGGCGCGGCCGACGTAGCCCACCGCGCCGAGCTGTTTGGCCTGTTTCGGCGAGAGGATGCCGGTGGTGAGCAGGCGGTCGTCGAGCGAGGGGTGGTCGTCGAGGATATCGAACAGTCCGGCCAGCTCTTTATCGAGGGCGCGGTGTTCCGCCAGCAGTACCGGAATCGCCGCCGGGTCGAGGTCGATCGCGACGCCGCCGGGGACGATGTGGTCCATCAGCAGGCGGTGGCCGAAGAGTTCCGCGTTGCGCCGCAGCCAGACTTCGCGCAGGCGGCCGAGTTGGTACCAGGCGAAGGCGAAGGAGACGTCGTTGCAGATGGCGGCGATGTCCCACAGGTGGTTGGCGACTCGTTCCCGTTCGCAGAGGATGGCGCGCAGGATGTTGCCACGGTCTGGCACGTTGCACTCTACGGCGCGTTCCATTGCCTGGCAGGCGGCCCAGGTGTGGGCCACGGTCGTGTCGCCGGAGACCCGTCCGGCGAGTCGCGCCAGCGATTGCGGATCGCGCCCTTCGGCGATCTTTTCGATCCCCTTGTGCACGTAGCCCAGCCGTTCCTCCAGCCGCAGTACCTCTTCGCCCACCGCCTGGAAGCGGAAGTGCCCCGGTTCGATGATCCCGGCGTGGACCGGGCCGACCGGGATCTCGTAGACGCCGCTGCCCTGGATCTTATCGAATGGGTATTCGTTGTCCGGCGGGGTGGCGCCGGGGTGCTCGCCCTGCACCGGGAAGTCGCGGCGCAGCGGGTAACGATCCTCCGGCCACGCCTGGTGGCGGGTCCAGCGGCGCTGCGAGGGGTTGCCCTCGAAGTGCAGGCCGAACATGTCCTGAAGGTGGCGCTCGGGTCGCTCGGCGGCAGGGTAGTGAAGCGCCTGGGACGGCAGAGTCAGGTTATCCAGCGGCACCTCGGTGCGCAGCGCCAGGTAGTCGTCGGCGTATTCGAGCAGGGCGTGCAGCACGATGACGCCGCCCTGCTGGTCGCCCCACACCGCCGCCCAGCGGGCGTCGCAGGCGGCGGCGAATTCGGCGGCCCTGGCCCAGTCCTCGGGATCGATCTCGATCAGGTGGGCCGGGGCCAGCGCGCTGGCCGAGTCGTGGCGCACGCGCACCTGCTGCGCCTGCAGTCGGGTCAGGAATTCGGGGAGCCAGTTGAAACGGTCGCTCATAGCAGGTGGCTCCGGGCGATGAGTTCAGTGGCCTGGTCCAGCCAGCGGGCGAGGAAGTCGGGGATCGACAGCCCCAGCCACAGCACCAGCAGCAGCAGCGGGATGCCGAGGAGCGCCGCGAGCAGCGCCTGCTTGGCCAGGTCGGCGACGAACAGCGCGGGCGTCA
>JBNKBG010000003.1:0-63825 GCA_050287105.1 Thiohalomonadaceae bacterium | reverse complement strand
TCACCAGTCCTTCCAGAATCAGTTCTCCCCCCGGTTTAAGGTGTGCCAGTAACTGGCCGAGATGCTCAAGGTGATCCTTGCGGTGATAGATCACTCCCATGGAGAAGACGCAATCGAAGGCAGCATTGCCCGTTGGAAGCTCTTCCAGTTTGAGTGGCAGTACATGCATCGGTTGTGCGCCGATGAAGTGGCGCATTGCTGCATACTGGGCAACGTAACCGATGGTAGGGTCGATGGCGATAACCCGTGCTGCACCGGCCCCCAGCATACGCCAGCCGTAGTAACCGTTACCGGAGCCCACATCGAGCACCAGTTTGTCAGTCAGGTCGATCTGCTCCTCCAGTCGCGCCCATTTCCAGTCGGAACGCCATTCGGTATCCAGATGAACGCCATAGGGGCAGAAGGGGCCCTTGCGCCAGGGATGGAAGGCCATCAGCGTTTCGCTGATCTTCTCCCGTGCACTGTCGTCCAGTTGCTCCGGCGTACCGATCCGCAGGCAGGGGGCAGCGAGATCCATGCTTTCTGGTGTTAGCACGGGAAGTTGTTCCAGCGCCGTGAGCCAGCGCGACATGTCTCCGTGCTCAAGCAGCCTGGTTTCGCCGAGGTGTGGAACCGTATCTAACCAGTGCGCAAGGGGGGAGTGCTGTAGCCACTGGTAGAGTTCGGCATAGCCGAAGGGCGTAAGCTTCATGACGATTTGATGGCGGCCATTGAAATAAAGTTAAAGGCGCGGAACCAGGTTTCGACCTGTGTGAAGCCTGCCTGATGCAGGCGTTCAAGATGCTGCTCCTGGCTGTCGGTGATCAGGACATTATCCAGTGCCTGCCGCTTGCCGCTGATCTCCATTTCTGAATAGCCGTTAGCGCGTTTGAATGCCATGTGCATGGATTCAGTAAACAGCTGGCTTTCGTCGTTATTGCAGTGGATCTTCTCCGAGAGGATTAATACGCCACCCGGCAACAGGCTGCGATGGATATGTCGCAACAACGCCAGGCGCTCTTGCGGGGGAAGAAATTGCAGGGTGAAGTTAAGTACCACCACCGAGGCATTACTGATCTCGATTTCCCTGATGTCACTACAGATCACCTCCACCGGCGTGGCGGAGAGATCGGCGGCGACGTTCTCACGGCAGCGCTCCACCATTGCCGTTGAGTTATCCACCGCGACGATACGGCAGTCGCCAGCCTGGATACGGCGGCGCAGGGAGAGGGTTGCCGCACCCAGTGAGCAGCCGAGATCGTAAAGGGTGGAGCCTGCCACTGCATAGCGCTCGGCGAACAGGCCGAGCAGGGCGATGATGTCGCCGTAGCCGGGAACCGAGCGACGGATCATGTCAGGGAAGACCGCAGCAACGCGCTCATCGAAGGCGAAGTCGACGATATGTTGCTGTTCGTTGCTGTAGAGGTTGTCTTTGCTCACGGCTCGACCGGTTTCATGAGTTGGCGGCGGTGCAGGATTATAGCATTGTGACGGCGTGAGGTTACTCCGTCATGCTGTAGAGCAACTGGATCTCTTCCGCCCAGAGCGAGTCGTCGATGGTTTCCAGGATAAGCGGGATATCATCGAAGCGCGGATCCGTCATAATGTAGCGAAACACCTCCAGTCCCAATTCTCCCTTACCCAGACTGTGGTGGCGGTCAACCCGTGAGGCGAATTTGGCTTTGGAGTCGTTGAGGTGCATGCCGCGCAGATAACCAAAGCCGACGCGCTGTTCGAATTGCGTAAACACCTCTGCACAGCTCTCCGCGCTGCGTAGGTCGTAGCCAGCGGTGAAGGTGTGGCAGGTATCGAGGCAGACGCCGACACGGCTCTTGTCCTCAACACCATCAATGATCATCGCCAGGTGCTCAAAACTGTATCCCAGGTTGGTGCCCTGGCCGGCGGTATTTTCAATCACCGCGGTAACACCCTTGGTTTGATCCAGTGTGCGATTAATCGACTCGGCCACGCGGGCCAGGGATTGCTCTTCACTTATTTTGTTGAGGTGGGCGCCGGGGTGGAAGTTAAGCAATGGCAGGCCGAGTTGTTCGCAGCGCTGCATTTCGTCGAGAAAGGCGTTGCGTGATTTTTCCAGCCCCTCGGCTTCGGGGTGTCCCAGGTTGATCAGATAACTGTCATGCGGAAGGACATGCCGGGCATCAATGCCCGCATTGGCGAGATTCTCGACGAAGGCCGTGATGCTCTCCTCGGTGAGAGGTTTGGCCTGCCATTGACGCTGGTTCTTGGTGAACAGGGCGAAGGCACGCGCACCAATGGCGGCGGCGTTGAGTGGCGCATTCTCCACACCGCCACTGGCGCTAACATGGGCGCCGACATATTTCATGAGGGGACTCCGTAATTACTCGGGTGAGAGATGTCTGTCAGGACTCTGCAACGAGAAGCGCTTCAAATCTTTCCCTGTCCAGCGGGCGGCTGAAGTAGAAGCCTTGATGCATGGTGCAACCGCTTTTCTCCAGGAACTGCAGTTGCTCCTCGGTCTCGACGCCTTCAGCGATGACCTCCAATTGCAGGTGGCTGGCCATGGCAATGATGGTTTCGACAATCAACGCATCACTGGGGTCGCTGTTGAGATCGCGGACAAAGGATTGGTCGATTTTGAGGCGATTAAGCGGCATGCGTTTGAGATAGGTCAGTGACGAGTAGCCGGTACCAAAATCATCGATGGCAAAACGGATGCCGTGCTGCTTCAACGTGTTCATCTTCTCGGTGACGTCACTCAGGTGTTCGATCAATAGCGATTCGGTCAGTTCAAGTTCCAGGTAGCGCGGGTCGACCCCGGTCTCGGTGACAACCCCCAGCACCTGCTCAACGAAGGTGGACTGGTGGAATTGGCGTGGGCTGACGTTGGCAGACAGGGTGATGTTGTTACCGCCCATCTCCTGCCATCTTTTCAGGGTTTTACAGCTTTCGCGCAGAACCCAGGCACCGATGTCGAGGATCTGCCCCGACTCTTCGGCAACAGGAATAAAGCGGGAGGGCGAGATCATTCCCTGCGAGGGGTGTTGCCAACGCAACAGGCTTTCGGCACCGATGATTTTTCCATGCTGGTTGTATTGTGGCTGGAAGTGGAGCGCGAACTGTTTGTTCGGCAGGGCATAACGCAGCATGTTCTGCATCAGCAGGCGTTCTTCCGTCTCTTTCTGCATACTGGGCATGAAGAAACGTACCGAGTTACGTCCTGCGTCCTTGGCACGATACATGGCGGTATCGGCGTGTTTGAGAATGTCGTGCACGTCATTGTCGTGATTGGGGAACATGCTGATACCGACACTCATGGTGACATGCTGTTCATGTTCTCCCAGGTCGTAGGGCAGGGCCAGTCTCTTGCGTATGTTTTCCGCCGTGTCGTGGGCCTGCGCGTCGGCGCTACGTTGGTCCATACCCAGATCATTGAGGATGACGATAAACTCATCACCGCCCAGACGGGCAACCGTATCCTCTGCGCGTATTACTTCCTTCAGGCGGTTGCCGATCTCCTTGAGCAGGATGTCACCGGTGTGGTGTCCAAGGCTGTCATTGATGATCTTGAAATTATCCAGGTCAAAAAAGAGCAATGCGTTGTAATGGTTGTGGCGATTCGCACTGGCCAGTGACTTGGCCAGGTTTTCCATCAGATAGTTGCGATTTCCGAGGCCGGTCAACTCATCAAAATAGGCCTGATGCAGGAGTTTCTCTTCGGCCTGTTTCTTGTCGGTAATATCCATACTGAGGCCAATCAGCCCCAGTGACTGTCCGTGTTCATCATGCACCCGGCTTTTGATGATCTCAAGGTCATGCAATTTACCGTCAACAAAGTGCATCCGTTCGTAGCTGACATTGGGGCCTTCGTTACACAGGGCTACCTCGTCAGAGGCCATGCATGATTTTGCAATTTCCGGATCGTAGAGAACGCTGTAATGGGGTACCGAGAGAAAGTCTTCTTCACTTATGCCGATGGCGCCGCAAAACGCCTGATTGACGAACAGCAACTTCCCTTCCGTGTTCTGGAACCAGATGCCGATGGGGGCGTTATCCAGAAGTGACTGCAGCGTCTGTTGCTTTTCCCGTAGCGCCATTTCCACCAGCTTCTGATCGGTAATATCGTGAATAATCCCCGACAGGGTAAGTGGCTTCCCTGCATCATCGCGTTCCAGATGACAGTGGATCTTGGCGAAGCGTGGTTGCTCATTAATGTCCAGCAGATGCAATTCCTGCACGTATTCAAGACCGCTGCCGTGGAGTACATCCTCAAAAATGTCACTCATGCGCTTGCGGTCATTCTCCTGGATCGAACACAGGAGATTATCGGTACTGGCTTCGTATTTGACCGGGTCCAGGTTGAGTATGTTGAAGGTCTCTCGAGACCAGGACATATGCTTATTGGGGATATCCCAGAGCACGGTACCAATATCGACAATGTTCTGGGATGTAGCAAACTGCGGGTCTGATTCCGCCAGGGTCGGTTGCGGTCTGTCGTGCCGGAGTTTCAGGAGCAGGGCGACAATCGTCACGATAGCGATACTTAGGAGTAGCCCCAGTATGAGAGGCAACATGTTGTCATTGCTGGGTTGTATATGGGGATGTGCCGCCAGCCACTGCTGTTCCTCTATGCTGAGTTCGGCAAGCGTGGCTGCTTGAACAGATGTTGCTGTCACCGCCAGGGTCGACACGAGGGAATAGCAGAAGGTCTGCATAAACTTGTAGATTCGGGGTGTCTGTATTGCGAGGTATTCGTTTCTATTCATTGATCGATATTCAGCATGCGACTCATTACTATTGCCCTTGGTGGAAATGGTGCACCGGGTAATGGTCTCCCAAAATATCAAAGATAACCATCCGGGTTTTCTGTCGGTCACTGTATCATCCGTGTTCATTCATGAGAAGCATGTCGCGATGATCTAAAGGCTTTCGCAGGATGATGTGTATTGTCTGATCTGGCTATGTTATAGCAGCACGTGCTTATTCTGGTGGAATATATCGTTAAGGGGAGTGTTTATATGCAGATAAATGTTGAGTGGTGTGGTGGGTTACGCTTCGAAGCGAAGGGGAGTGATGACGAAAAGGTCGTGATGGATGCGCCGACTGCAGTGGGCGGTGAGGGCAGGGGATTCCGTCCCAAGCAATTGTTGCTGGCCGGCTTGGCGGGTTGTACGGCGATGGATGTGATTTCAATTCTGCGCAAGATGCGTTGCGAACCGGCAAGCTTTCGTGTCGAGGTGGTTGCCGGGGAGACCGAGGAGCATCCCAAGACGCTCTCTTCTTTCCACATCATCTACCATGTCAGTAACGATCTCCCCGATGACAAACTCCTCAAGGCCATCGATCTCTCCCTTGAACGCTATTGCGGAGTGACCGCCATGTACCGCAGTTTTGCCCCGGTGACGCACGAGGTGGTACGGGAGGGCTAACTGCTGGCTGCCAAACATGTATAATTCCCCCCTTTCCACGGGTTTCGAGACCACACCATGTCGACAGATATTCACGCCCAGCGCATCCTGATCCTGGACTTCGGTTCCCAGTACACCCAGCTTATCGCCCGCCGCGTGCGCGAAGCGGGGGTTTACTGCGAACTTCACCCCTACGACATGGCGGAGGCGGATATTCGCGCCTTCAACCCCAACGGCATCATCCTTTCCGGTGGGCCGGAGAGTACCACCGCTGCTGAGGCGCCAGTGGCGCCGGCACTGGTTTTCGACCTGGGGATACCTGTACTGGGGATCTGTTACGGCATGCAGACCATGGCGGCGCAGCTGGGCGGCCGAGTGGAGAATGCTGACCACCACGAATACGGTTATGCCAGGGTCCGCGCCCATGGTCATACTGACCTGCTGCGGGAGATCGAGGACCATGTCAGCGACGAGGGTTACGGCCTGCTGGATGTGTGGATGAGTCATGGCGACCGGGTCATCGATATCCCGGAGGGCTTCAGGATCATGGCCTCCACCGAATCGGCTCCCGTGGCCGGTATGGCCGATGAGGCACGCCGTTTCTATGGTCTGCAATTCCATCCTGAGGTGACCCATACCGCTCAGGGCCAACGCATTATTGAGCGCTTTGTGCATACCATCTGCGGCTGTGACGCCCTGTGGACCGCGGACAACATCATCGACGACGCCACCCGCGCAGTGAATGAGCAGGTGGGCAAGGAAGAGGTGATCCTCGGCCTCTCCGGCGGGGTCGACTCCTCAGTGGTCGCCGCGCTGCTGCACAAGGCGATTGGTGACCAGCTCACCTGTGTCTTCGTCGACAACGGTCTGCTGCGCTACAAAGAGGGTGACCAGGTGATGGCCACCTTCGCCGAGCACATGGGGGTCAAGGTGATCCGCGTCGATGCAGAGCAGCGTTTCCTTGATGCCCTGAAAGGGGTCAACGACCCGGAGCAGAAGCGCAAGATTATCGGTAATCTCTTCATCGAAATCTTTGAGGAGGAAGCGGGTAAGCTTTCCTCAGCCAAATGGCTGGCGCAGGGCACCATCTATCCTGACGTGATCGAGTCGGCCGGGGCCAAATCCGGCAAGGCGCATCTGATCAAGTCCCACCACAACGTCGGCGGCCTGCCGGAGCACATGAAGCTCAAGCTGGTGGAGCCGCTACGCGAACTCTTTAAGGACGAGGTACGCCGCCTCGGTGTCGAGCTGGGCCTGCCCGCCGACATGGTTTACCGCCATCCTTTTCCCGGACCGGGTCTGGGTGTGCGCATCCTCGGCGAGGTGAAGAAAGAGTATGCCGACATTCTGCGACTGGCCGATCACATCTATATCGAAGAGCTGCGTAAACACGATCTCTACGACAAGACCTCCCAGGCCTTTACCGTTTTCCTGCCGGTTAAATCGGTCGGCGTGACCGGCGACGGTCGTCGCTACGAATACGTGGTGGCACTGCGCGCAGTGGAGACCATCGACTTCATGACCGCTCGTTGGGCGCACCTGCCCTATGATTTCCTCGATCATGTCTCGCGCCGTATCGTCAACGAGATCAACGGCATCTCCCGCGTGGTCTACGACATTACCGGCAAGCCGCCGGGGACCATTGAGTGGGAATAACTCTCGGATGACGTTACAACCGATTTCCTGACAATCCCAACCTGCCTGCGGGGAGTGAAGTTGGAGCGCGTAAGACGTTTAGCCCATGAATTCTGGTTGTTTGGCCTGAAACAGGCGTGGGCTTGCCTGTTTGCAGGTACGTTGCTCTTCTTCATCCTTCTGACTCAGCTCTGGTATCCCTTTGCCTCCATCGCCCGCTACGACTTTTTGTTCGTCGTCGCTGTGGTGACACAGCTTTTGTTGCTGGCATTGCGTCTGGAGACACCGCGCGAAGCGGCGGTTATCGTGGTGTTTCATCTGGTGGCGACGGGAATGGAGCTGTTCAAGACCTCGCCAGGGATCGCTTCGTGGCACTACCCGGGGGAAGCAGTACTGGCGATCGGTAATGTGCCCCTGTTTGCCGGTTTCATGTATAGCGCGGTGGGGAGTTATATTGCCCGAGTCTGGCGTATTTTCGAGTTTCGCTTTACTGGCTATCCACCGCTGTGGGCGACGGCGATCCTGGCGTTGCTAATTTACCTGAATTTCTTTACTCACCATTACTTCTATGACATCCGCTGGTGGTTGGTCGCTGCAAGTCTGCTGCTCTTCGGCCGGGTTTGGATCCTGTTCCGTATTGATGCGTATTACCGGCGGATGCCGTTGGTACTTGGTTTCTCGTTGGTAGCCTTTTTCATCTGGCTTGCAGAAAATCTGGCTACCTATGCCAGGGTCTGGATCTATCCGTCGCAAAATGGTGTATGGAGCATGGTGAGCTGGCAGAAGATCATCGCCTGGTATCTTCTGATGCTGATCAGTTTCGTACTAGTTTCACTGGTAAATCGTCCGCAAACGCGCTCAGCGTCTTTACGCGCTCAACAAGTTCTGGATGTAGCCTGATAGTAGCAAACTCAACTCCCCGCTTTCATACCCCTCGACTTCATCACCAGGCCAGCGGCGCTGGCGTCAAAAATCCCGAACGAATTTAATAAGCAACGCGGCGTGCCAGCTCTGAACAGACGACGCCGTGCGCTGGTGATTCTCGTGTAGCGGGGTAAGGTGATTTTGCCGATTTATGCGCACATAGAATGAATGTATGGCTAAAAATAAGCGTCTTAGTGAACCAAGGCACATTTTACTTTAGGCAATCCTCCTAGGATCGCCGCAACAAATTATGTGGTAGGTGGTAATACGCCTCAACTATCACTGTTCGGGCGGTTAGGGAAGATGAAATGATGTCGAGCTACAAATGTACTTTCCAGGGAAGGTTCCAGATCCCAATTGCATTGCCATTGCTACTGCTGATCACCCTGTTATCAGTCGGCTGCGGTGGCGGGGGTGGTTCTTCGAGTAACAACAATAACGGTTCTCAAAACTCCAACACAAACTCCCCAACGCTGGTTGCCGATGCCGGAGGCATTTGCGAGACTCTACTGCGAGGCGAGGTCTATACAAGGGCCACAGTTCCACTGGCTTGCAACAATGGCAATGATCCCTATACGGCATATCTCGATGGCAGCGGCTCGACCACCACTGGCAGTGGTGAACTGAGTTACGCCTGGTCGTTTGTTTATAAACCGACCGGTAGTAACGCTACATTGACGGGTGCACACAAAGTTAACCCGACATTCGTGCCTGATGTGGCCGGTGCGTATGCGGTACAACTGGTGGTTAGCTCACGTGGGGTATCAAGCCCACGTGCAGTGGCCATGGTGGTGGCGCTTGATAATGCCACACTCAACCCGGATTATGCGGCCAATCCTGCGGCACACCGTTACCCGTTTCATGGGGGGCTCTCCAATGATTGCTCTGTGTGTCACTCAGGAAGGTATTCATCCGTTCCGGCCAAATCAGGTACACACATTGCGACAAGTGATTCGTGTCAGACCTGCCACTCCCCGATAGGATTTACCGCAGTAAGCTTTGTTGATCACCGGGAAATATTCGGGACTTGTAGCGACTGTCATGATGGTGTCATCGCTATTGGAAAATCTGCGGCTCACATCGAGACCACGCAAGAGTGCAGTGATTGCCATACGACCACCAGTTTCCTTCCTCTCAATCCGGACGGTAGTTTCGACCACACGAATACTTCCTCGCCGTGTTCGGCCTGTCACAACGGTGTTGTTGCGCCGGGTACTGATTCTGCACCTAACCCACCGGGACACCCAACGGTGTCTGTGGAATGCAATAATTGCCACACCACGGCGACATTCGCTTCACCCTTCGTTAATCACTACGCGGTTACACCAGGTAGTTGCGGTATGGTCGGTTGTCATGATGGTCTGAACTCAGCAATCACTAGTAAAAATTCGGCCCCCAATCCTCACCCGGATACAGGAAATATCACTCAGGCGTGTGATCTTTGCCATAGCACGACCACGTTCAATTTGAATGGCCTGTTTGATCACGGTGTGCTGGCACGTCATCCCATCGCCTGTAAATCCTGCCACGACGGATTAAACGCTACAGGCATGAGCAGTAACCATATCAGCACTTCGGTGTCTTCCGATTGCAGCGATTGCCATCACACCTCATCGTTTATAGGCGGTTTCGTTGATCACACCTCTACCGATGTGACAAGTAAGCAATGCACGGATTGCCATGACGGTACCACTGCGCCAGGCATACCCACTACGCCGCTCTATCCGCAACCTCTCGAAGATATTCATACCGCTGCGGCTGGGCAGCCGTGTGACGACTGCCATACAGCTGGCGGGAGTTTTGGTCTGGCTACTGTTGATCACAGCGGCTTCGATGCATTTACCGATTGTAATTCGTGCCATGACGGTACGACTGCGACAGGCAAATCAGTCAGCCATCTGGTCACAACGGCGCAATGTAGTGTTTGCCATGACCCGCAACTGGATACCTTCGCAGGTGGGGCGTTTGATCATTCTGCGGTGAGTATTATCGGTACTGTCTCAACACCGACCTGCGTCTCCTGTCACGATGGAACGACTGCACTCGGTCGCTCCGTGACTCATGTCCCGTTACCCACTCCGGGGGAGGATTGCCTCGCTTGTCACGGCACAGGATTCAGCAGTTTCGCATTAGATACCTTTGACCATGCGGCCGCAGGTATCAGCAACAATTGCACCAGTTGCCATGATGGCCTGCCGCATGACGGCGTCGTCGTGATCGCGGCACCTAACAGCCACATTCCTACGACGGCTGACTGCAGCGCATGTCACACCAGTACCCTCAATGGGCCCGGCATTAATGGTACAAGCTCAAGTGGCTTTACCACTGCCACCCGGTTTGTCAGTGCGGTTCATCCCGCCTACACAACCGGTTGCAGTAGTTGCCACAATGGTCTGTACGACAATGCGGTTTATGCGGCCACGTTCTATTCCTCACCAGTCACTTCTACGCATAGCACGGCGAACTCCAGTGGCTGGGAGTGCAATGCCTGTCACACAACAACAGGGGGCTTCGCTGAGATCAATCCGGTCAACCACCTGGATCCAGCGGTTCAGGCACAGCAATGCGTGAGTTGTCATGTTGATGGCAATACGGTTCAACCTGTGGGAAAAAGCGGGGCGCATCCTCCGACGTCCGATAGCTGCCAGGATTGCCACCAGACTGGTGGCAGTTTTATCGCTGGCTTCGATCACACGACACTGGATGTTGGTGGGGTTAATCATGGATTGGCCTGTGCCGGTTGCCATGATGGTCTGGTGGCGACAGGAAAACACAGCAACCATCTGCCGACGACTCGCGACTGTAGCGTCTGTCACGCGGGATATCCGCCAACAGCCTCGTCGTTCGCCGGAGGCAGCTTCGACCACACCGGTACTGAGATGATTGGCAGGCAATGTATGGACTGCCACGATAACACCATCGCCATTGGCAAATCGGCCTCGCATCCGGTGACTAATGCAGATTGCGGTGCCTGCCACTCCACTGAGGGTACCTTTGCAACCAATGCCACTGGCGGCTTCGATCATACGGGCGTGACCACTGGCTGTGCCGCTTCCGGTTGTCATGCGGCAGGTACATCCGGTGTGGTCGACATCACTGACGATCCAAACCCGCTGCCCCACATTCCGATCATTGGCCAATCCGGTGAGATCAACTGCTACAGTTGCCACAGGAGTGCTGGTGGGACCTTCGCCAATGCATCAATGGATCACTCGGTGGTCACATCCATAAGCTGTCAGAGCTGTCACGATGGCAATCACGATGGCAGTAACGCCGCCCATGTTGTTACGCCGAAATCGTCGAATCACTTCGTGACTTCCGTAGCCGCGTGCGCATCGTGCCACACCAGCACCAGTTCCTGGTCGGCGGTTGACTACAACCACATCTCCAATGATGGCTATCCTGGTGACCACAGCACACGGCGTATTTCATCATGTGTGCAATGTCACGATGACTCGCCGCCAAATGCAGATATTTCGGGCTTCCCTCATGCCACCTATGGAACAACCTGTGCGGCCTGCCATGCATCGGATGGGACAAGGGAGCATGGCAATCCCCTCGGCTCGAGATATTACAACTGCGGCAGTTGCCATAGAGTCAGTAGCAGTAGCTGGTAAACTTCGCGTTACCGACGTAAAGCCCGGTGTCCTGCCAGTCACCGGGCTTTTTTTCGTGTTTTTTTCTGGATTCCGTGGCAAGGTTATTTGCACTATGAAAAACGAACTTGAATCGCCCGATACCTACTGGATGCGCCGTGCCCTGACGCTGGCGCAGCAGGCCGCGTGTGAGGGCGAGGTGCCGGTAGGTGCCGTGCTGGTGAAGGATGGTGAGATGATCGCCGAGGGCTGGAACCGGCCCATTGCGGAAAATGACCCGAGCGGCCATGCAGAGATGCGGGTGCTGCGTGCCGCAGGCAAAACAATGGAAAACTATCGTCTTCTGGGGACTACCCTGTATGTCACCCTGGAGCCGTGTCCCATGTGCGCCGGAGCTCTGGTCCATGCTCGGGTGGCGCGGGTAGTTTACGCGGCTGCCGATCCGCGCACCGGTGCGGCCGGTTCGGTCTTCAACCTGCTGCAGAGCGACTCATTGAATCATCGCTGCGAGGTGAGTGGCGGGGTGTTGGCGGAAGAGAGTGGGGCGCTGTTGCAGGAGTTTTTCAAGCGGCGTCGCTAGGCTCAGAGTGTCGGGCTGGTGATCTCCAGCGCACGGGTGACTGGCGTATCCGGATTTTCCTGTCCCAGGGCGTTCACCAATAGATCGAAGTAGCGACGGATGTTCCCTACGTAGATCACCGGCTCGTTGCCGCGGGCGTATCCGTGCCGGGTTTTACTGTACCACTTGCGCTTGCGCAACAACGGCAAATTCTCTTTAACATCCTTCCAGCTGTCCGCATTGCCGCCCCGATTCTGGGTGATGATGCGGGCGTCTTCAAGGTGGCCATAGCCGATGTTATACGCGGCCAGTGCCAGCCAGGAGCGGTCCGGTTCCTGAATACGTGGATGGAGTTTATCCCGCAGTTGCGAGAGGTAGAGGGCACCACCACGGATGCTCTGTACCGGGTCGGTGCGCTTGTCTACCCCGATCTCCCTGGCGGTCTTGGTCGTCAACATCATCAGTCCACGTACCCCGGTGGGGGAGACTGCCCTCGGGTTCCAGTGGGACTCCTGGTAGGCGGTGGCGGCCAGTAGCCGCCAGTCAAGTTTGAACTCCTCCGCGGCGTATTCGAATACCTTGCGGTATTTGGGTAACAGAGTCTCGATGTGGCGCAGGTAGGTGACCGTGTCAACGTAGTCGAATTTTTTCAGGTGGCCATAGTAACGATCGATGAGCTGCGCCAGTTCACCGCTACTCTGTATCCGGGTGATGTAGTCGCTGGCTGCCTGATAGAGGCTGTCGTCCTTCATCCGGGGGAAGGCCCAGGCCAGGGGTTCCGGTTCGGTAATGCTGAAAGCGACACGCAACTCGGGGTTGTAGCGCTGGTTGATGGCGATCTCGTTGGAGTCAGCGATGGTGTAGTCGAGCTGTTTTTCCGACACCATGGTGAGCAACTCTTCGCTCTCGGCGTCCTTGTTGGTCTGCCAGGTCAGGTCGGGATAGAGGTATTTGAGTTTGCGCAGCTGCTCTTCATGGCTGCTGCGCGAGGTGATCTCGAGTGTGCCATTCAGGGTTTTCAGGTTTTCCGGGCGGTTGCCGCCAACGCGATAGACCAGCTGCTGGGTGATGTGCTGGTAGGCGGGTGTGAAGCGTGCCCAGGTCTGGCGTGTGCGTGTGGCGGTCAGCCCTGCAGCGGCCATGTCGGCATCCCGGCCCCGTAGCTGCTCCAGCACCTCACTGACATTGCTCGCTACCTTCATCTTCAACTCGACCCCCAACTCATCGGCAAAGCCCTTGGCCAGGTCATATTCCAGCCCGGTGGGGCCGTAGGGCCCTTCGTAGAAGGTGGTGCCGGAGTTGCGGGTGAGGACCGTGAGTTTACCGCTGTTTTTGACCCGCTCCAGTTCGTTATTACCGGAACTGCACGCGCCAAGCAGCAGCGTGATCACGAGTAACAGGAGTGTGTGGTGAGATCGAGGTCGCATGGTGCGTTGAGTATAAGGGATCACGGCTATTGTTGTCGGCCTGCCTTAGCGGAGGCTTAAGTGATGGAGCAGGAGCGGGTTACCACTGCGTTACACCCGCAGGGTGGTGCAGCCATCGGCGGTACAGCGCAGCGCAGAACCGTGTTCCTCCCATTCGGCCAACACGTAGCGGGTGGCGTTACCCTGCGCCAGCGCGTGGCAGTGGGTCGCCGGGCGGTGGGTGTGGCCGTGGATCAGGCGGGTAACCCGGTGTCTCTGCAGGGTGTCGACCACGGTTTGTGGATTGACGTCCATGATGCTCTCTGTCTTTTCCCCGGTCTCCCGGCGGCTGCGTTCCCGCAGCTCGCGAGCAAAGGCGATACGCTCTTCCACCGGTTTGGCGAGGAAGGTGTCGATCCAGGCCGGATTGCGCAGTTGCTGGCGCATCGCCTGGTAGGGCAGGTCATCGCTACAGAGCAGGTCGCCGTGCATCAGCAGGGTGGGGGTGCCGTAGAGATCGATGCACAGGGGGTCGTCGATAAGCTGGCAACCGCTCATCCGCTCGAACGCCTTGCCGAGCAGAAAATCACGGTTGCCATGCATGACATAGATGTCGACCCCACTTTCACTCAGGCCGCGTAGCGCATCCAGCACCGGGGCGTATTCGGGCAAGACAAGGTCATCACCCAACCAGGCCTCGAACAGGTCGCCGAGGATATAGAGTGCCTCGGCCTGGCGCGCCTCGCCAGCAAGGAAGTCGAGAAACAGGCGAATGGTTTCCGGGCGTTCCGCACTCAGGTGCAGATCGGCGATGAACAGGGTAGACACGTCGGCGGCCTACTCTTCAACCACCTCGGCACTTTCGATAATGACATCTTCAACCGGTACATCCTGATGAAAGCCTGCGTTGCCGGTTGCGACCGCCTTGATCCGCTCTACCACATCCATTCCGTCCACCACCTTGCCGAATACCGCATAACCCCAACCTTCCGGGGTCGGGGCACGATGGTTGAGGAAGGTGTTATTGCTGACATTGATGAAGAACTGGGCCGAGGCAGAGTGCGGGTCATTGGTGCGGGCCATGGCAATAGTGCCCGTTTCGTTGGAGAGACCGTTGTCTGCTTCGTTCTTGATCGGTGCCCTGGTCGATTTCTCTTTCATGCCCGGCTCCATACCGCCGCCCTGGATCATGAAACCGTTGATCACGCGGTGGAAGATGGTGCCGTTGTAGAAACCCTCTTTCACATAGTTAGTGAAATTTTCCACGGTAACCGGGGCTTTATCCGCATCGAGTTTCAGGGTGATGGTGCCGAAGTTGGTATTCAGTTTGATCATTGTTCGTTCCTCAGTTTTTTGCTGCACCCGCGCCAAGGCGGGAGACGTTATTGATCATAATAGGGGTGGCTGGTACGTCGCGGTACATGCCCTTGCTGGTGGTCGAGGTGCTCTTGATCGCCTTGACCACGTCCATGCCCTTTACCACACGACCGAATACCGCGTAGCCCCAGCCGCGGGGAGTCTTTTCACGGAAGTCGAGCGTACTGTTCATGGCAACGTTGATGTAAAACTGGGAGGTAGCCGAGTGTGGATCCATGGTCCGGGCCATGGCGATAGTGCCAACAGTATTACGCAGACCGTTGTCTGCCTCGTTCATCACCGGGGCGCGGGTCTGTTTCTGGACCATGTCCGGGGTGAAACCACCGCCCTGAATCATGAAACCATTGATGACGCGGTGGAAAATAGTGCCGTTGTAGAAACCGTCATCCACATACTGCAGGAAGTTGGCTACGCTTTTGGGGGCCTTGTCGGGATAGAGTTCGATCACGATTTCGCCCATGCTGGTTTGCATCAGAACCCGTGGATTGGTGCTGGACTCTGGCGCATCGGATACCTCACTATTGCAGGCTGCGACAAACAGCAACATGAGCAGGGGCAACAGTTTCTTCATACTGGATCTCCGGTGTGTGCTAAAAAGTGGAATGATATAGGTTCCAGGGGCGGGGAGAAAGGCAACATGCAATCGATTGCGTGTCCCGCTCGGCGGTAATTGAGCGATTACGGGTATTTCAAAACAATGACAACTTTCAGAATGCACTATTGGCTCGGCCTGGCCGGTGTCGAGGACGACGAAAACAGCGATGCAATACGCTGGGCCAAGCGTTTCGAGATCCCGGTGTTGCTGGTGACCCTGTGGATCCCGGTGCACTGGTTTATGGAGGTAAAGGGGTTACTTACCCCGCTACAGAGCCATCTGGGCGATTGGGCGATCTGGATAGTGTTTCTGCTGGAGACCAGTGTCCTGACCTATCTGGTTGACGACAAATCGCGTTACCTGCGCCGCAACTGGATGAATCTGGTGATTATTGCCGGTGGCGTGCCGATGGTGTGGAATTTTACCCCGCTGACCGGGGTGCTGCGGAGTCTGCGACTGCTGCTACTGGTCGGACTACTGTTCCGTTTCTCCGGTAATGTGCGCCAGTTTCTTGCCCATAACCGTCTTGGTACCACCCTGGCGGTGGCGCTGGTGGTGATTGTTCTCGCTGGCCTGTTGATGTCGGCCATTGAACCGGGTGTTAAAACCCCCTGGGACGGGATCTGGTGGGCCTGGGTCACAGTAACCACCGTCGGCTATGGCGATATTGTCCCGACCACGGGTATGGGCAAACTGTTTGCTGCCTTTCTGATCCTGATGGGGGTGGCGCTGTTCTCCCTGATGACCGCTAACTTCTCCTCCTTCTTCATCGGCCGCGACGTGAGTCGGGTCGAGGCGGAACTGGAGGAGGATATGGAGAAGATGACCCACGAGGAGCTGGATATCCACAGCTCGGTGAACCGCCTCGATCGGGACCTGCTGTCGTTCGAGCAACGACTTAGCCAGATGGAGCGCAGGGAGCACGAGGAGGGGCGGCACATGGGACATAAGGGGCAATCTGCAGCCAAAAATGAGCAGGAACTACTGCAAACCCTGCGTCAGATTGGTGATAGCATCGGTCGCATTGAGCAGCGCCTGGAAAAACTGGAGAAGAAAATCCACCACTGAAGCGGAGCGCCTTTGTCGCCGCCGCAGCTTTTGGGCTAACATGCGCGGCTGGCCCAGCCCAAACCGTGTAGCAACCCGAAAGAGACCCCTGGCATGGCATATCCGCACCAGCTCAAGGTATACAACAACCTGACCCGACAACTTGAGTCCTTCGTCCCCATCGACCCGCAACGGGTACGGATGTACGTCTGCGGCATGACGGTCTACGACTTCTGCCACATCGGTCATGCGCGGGTGCTGGTGGTGTTCGACGTGATCAACCGCTACCTGCGCCATATCTATGGTGATGCGCATGTTACCTATATCCGCAACATCACCGATATCGACGACAAGATCATCGCCCGTGCCAATGAGAATGGTGAGGATTTCAACGACCTCACCGGGCGCTTTATCGCCGCCATGCATGAGGATGCAGATGCCCTGGGCGTAGCGCGTCCGGATCAGGAGCCGCGTGCAACCCTGCACATGGTCGAAATCATCGAAATGATCGAGCAACTGGTGCAGAGGGGGCATGCCTACCCGGCGCGCAATGGCGATGTCTATTACGACGTCAGCAGCTTCGACGGCTACGGCAAGCTTTCCGGCAAGAACCCGGATGACCTACGCGCCGGTGAACGGGTGGCGGTGGACGAGGCCAAGGATGACCCGCTCGATTTCGTCCTGTGGAAAGCGGCCAAGCCCGGTGAACCGAGCTGGGATTCTCCCTGGGGCAAGGGGCGTCCCGGCTGGCATATCGAATGCTCCGCCATGTCGGTGCATGCCCTGGGTGAACACTTCGATATCCACGGCGGCGGTCTGGACCTCCAGTTCCCGCACCACGAAAACGAGATCGCACAGTCCGAAGGTGCCTGCGGCTGCAAGTTCGTTAACTACTGGCTGCACAACGGTTTCGTCCGCGTCGACAACGAAAAGATGTCCAAATCGCTGGGGAATTTTTTCACAATCCGTGACGTAATGGGTCGTTACGATGCGGAAGTGATCCGATACTTCATCCTCACCAGTCATTACCGCAGCCCGCTCAACTATTCGGACAAGCACCTGGATAATGCCAAGGCCGCACTGACCAGTCTGTACAACAGTTTGCGCGGGTTTGAACTGCAGGGTGAGACGGCGATTGAGGAGAACGACTTCAGCCGTCGTTTCTTTGCCGCGCTGGATGAGGACTTTGCCACCTCCGAGGCGTTGGCGGTACTGTTCGAGCTGGCCCATGAGATTAACCGGCAGCGAGCCGTGGGCGATGCGACAGCATTGGCGCAGCAGCTCCGTCAGCTTGGAGCGATGCTGGGTCTTCTGCAGAGGGAACCAGAGCAGTTCCTGCGTGGTGAATCGAGTGGTGGTCCCTCCGATGAGGAGATCGATGCATTGATTGAGGCCCGCCTGGAGGCGCGGCGCAACAAGGAGTGGGCCGAGTCGGATCGCATCCGTGACCTGCTCAAGGAGCAGGGCATCGTTCTGGAGGATGGACCGCAGGGAACAACCTGGCGCAGAGACTAACAATAAGTTTCATCGCCGATCAGATAATTGAATATGGGGGAGATTTTGAACGAAGAACTAACCACTCTGGCAGTTGCTGTAGCCCTTGCGATGCTGGCTTTGCTGCTGGCAATGCCGTTGCTGCGCCGCAGTTTCGCACGTCGTCGTATGGAGCGCTGTATTGCTACCTCAGGTCTGGATCGGATGCGCAATGTGTTGCTGGATGATGGCATGGGTGGATTGGCCTTTTTCGAGTGGTTGCTGATGTCACCGCATGAGATCCGGGTACTCACCACCAATCCCCGTGATGGCATCATCTTCGCCGGCGACCGGATGGATACCTGGGCCCAGGTGATGGGTAAGCGCACTATCCGCTTCGCCAATCCGCTCTATAGCATAGAAGGGCTACTTGCCTGCCTGCGCTACCACCAACCTAAAGTGAGTACCGCGGGCCGTATTCTCTTTATGGGCAACTGCTCCTTTCCCAAGGGGCGGCCAGAGAGTGTGATGACCCTGCCGGATCTGGAAAGGGAGCGCGGTGATGGGGTTAAAGAGGCGGCGTTACCGGTGGTGGAGCAGGCCTGGAAGGAGTTGAAAGAGAAGGCGCGCAAGGCCGATCCCGTCACTGAAGCTTATCTGCTGCCGGTCAAAGAGCCGTTCCCCTGGTTGCGTGGGATGGCCATCCTGCTATCGCTGATTGCCTGTGGTGGATGGCTGTACTGGCGTCTTTGAGCGACAATGGCCGTCATGGTACGGCGTCTACTACCCCTTCTGTTGTTGATATTCTCCGCTGCGGCAAGCGCAGCGGAGCCGGTGCTTATCGGCGTTCTCAGTCATCGCGGTGATGAGTCGACACTGAGTCACTGGGCACCGACCGCCGACTATTTAAGCAGCAAACTCCCCAACTACCGTTTTTCCATTCGCCCGCTCTCCTTTAGTGAAGTTGAGGGCAGTGTGGCCCGTGGCGAGGTCGACTTCGTGCTGGTCAATCCGGCGATCTATGTGAATCTTGAGGTCCGGTATCGTGTGTCACGACTCTCTACCCTGCGAAATCGCTGGCAGGGTGATGTCGCCAATACCTTCGGCGGTGTGATCTTTGCCCGCGCAGAACGTTACGACCTTAATGCCCTGGATGACCTGCGTGGCGGTACCTTCAGCGCGGTGGATGCCAGCTCTCTGGGTGGTTACATGGTGGCGTTGCGCGAGTTCAAGGCCGCGGGTATTGAACTTCATCGTGATCTGAAAAAGATCATCTTCTCCGGCACCCACGACAAGGTTGTGATGGCGGTACGTGAAGGGCGGGTAGATGCCGGCACAGTGCGTACCGATATCCTGGAGCACATGGCAGCGGAAGGACGGATCAATCTCAACGAATTTCGTATTATCAATCGCCACTCCGAAGCGGCGTTTCCGCGACTTCACAGTACCCGTCTCTATCCAGAGTGGCCCTTTAGCAAGGTGCAGCACACCTCCAACAGCCTTGCCCGACAGGTCTCCATTGCCCTGGCTGAGATGCCCGAGGATCATCCCGCAGCGTTGGCCGGAAACTATGCCGGGTGGACCATTCCCCTCGACTACCAGCCGGTTCACGACCTGTTGCAGGAATTGCTATTGCCGCCTTACCAGCATTCGCAGCAGTTTACCCTGCTGGATGTCTGGCAGCGTTACTGGTTGTGGCTGGTGGGTGGCTTCTTTCTGTTGTTGATCATGGGTGGCCTGACCACCTGGGTACTGCGCCTGAACCAGCAACTCTCTCATGCCAAACGACAGCTGGAGCAGCAGCACGCCCTGATTCTCGATTCGGTGGCTGATGGTATCTACGGTGTCGATGTTAATGGCAACTCCACCTTCGTTAACCGCGCCATGGAGGAGATCACCGGTTGGAAAAGGGAGGAGTTGATTGGGCGTAATCAGGGGGAACTGTTACGCCATGTTGACGACGATACCCATCCAGAAGGGCGCGGGGGCTACCCGCCTTCCGATGCGCTGGATGATGAGCAGGCCTATTACGTCGATGATGATCTGTTGCAGTGCCGAAACGGTCGTACCATCCCTGTGGAGTATTGTCGTACACCGATCCTGGATGATCACGGTAAGGTGAGTGGTGCGGTGGTGGTATTCCGCGATATCACCACGCGGAAAAAAGCGGCGGAAGAGGCGCGCCAGCGGCAGATCGAGATGGCCCATGTGGCACGTCTCAGTACCATGGGGGAGATGGCCTCAGGTATTGCCCATGAACTGAATCAGCCCCTTGCGGCGATCGTCAACTACACCAAGGGCTCGATCAGAATGTTGCGTGCGGCGGGTGAGGAGAACCGTGAAGCGCTTATCGAGGTGATGGAGCGGGTCTCTTCCCAGGCAGAACGCGCGGGTGAGATCATCCGTCAATTGCGCCGTTTTATCCGTAAGGAGCCACCTGAGCGCAAACAGGTGGAGATCAATCCGTTGATTGTAGATCTGGTTAATTTCCTGCAACCGGAGCTACGCAAGGCCGGTGTCCTGCTTAAGCTTCATCTGCAAAAAGGTTTAGCCAAATTGTGGGCTCATGACATTCAGCTTGAGCAGGTGTTGCTCAACCTGATCCGGAATGCCATGGAGGCGATGCACGATGTGCCGCCGCCACAGCGGAGCCTCTCGATCAGCACCGCTGCGAATGATGGAGTCATCACCATAGTGGTAGAGGATAATGGCCACGGTGTTGATGCGGCAGTGCGGGATGAAATATTTGAACCGTTTGTAACCAATAAACAACAGGGTATGGGGTTGGGGCTATCCATCAGCAGGGGTATTATCGAGTCACACGGCGGAACACTAACACTGGACGACACAGTGGAGAACGGTACACGAATGATCGTGACATTACCGTGTAATGGGGGGGGAGAGGATGTCAAATCTGGGCAAGGTCTACATCATTGACGACGATGAAGCGGTACGCGATTCATTATCCTGGCTAATCAAGTCGGCAGGTATTGAGGCGCAAACCTTTCACTCTGCAGCGGCGTTTCTCGACGCATGCAGTGAAAGACTCAACGGTTGTCTGTTGCTGGATATTCGGATGCCGGGGATGAACGGTCTGGAATTGCAGGCGGCGCTCAATCAGCGCGGCTGTCATATGCCGGTGATTGTCATTTCCGGTCATGCGGATGTGCCGATGGCCGTGCGGGCACTCAAGGCGGGCGCCTTCGATTTTATCGAAAAGCCGTTTAACGACGATATTCTGCTGGCGCTGGTACAACGTGCGCTTGAGCAGGAATCACAGCTCCGCCAAACCCTGGCCGAGAAGGATGCCCTGCAGGCAAGAATGGAGTCGTTGACACCGAGGGAGATGGAGGTGCTGGAGCGAGTGGTCGCCGGGGCCTCTAACAAGCAGATAGGTAGTGATCTGGGGGTGAGTCAGAAGACAGTCGAGGCGCACCGCGCCAAGGTGATGGAAAAACTGGAGGCGGATTCCTTGTCTCATCTGGTGAGAATGACGGTGTCACTGCGAGACTCGTCGGTTGATGCTGCAATGGCGCGCCCTGAAAACGCCGATTGAGCGCGGATCCCCAGCGTTTTTGCCCGCCTCGTCACACTTTCCCATCAATCGTTAGCGCTCTTAGGGTTTTCCCCAATACCTTTTCGGGATATCGCTACGCATAATGAACCTGTCGCTACGAAAGGGCGACAGCACTGTATGGTAGCAGTGCGCATCTCCTTATTTATTGTGGTAGCAGTGATTAGATGTACGGGCCTTGGCCCTGAATAACCCTCCACTCTTGAATCTGGCATGGAAAGCCAGAATGGATACCCCTCCATATTAAGGCAAAGGATTGCCGCAATTTTTTTCTTCCGTTGAAACCTATTCCCTGTTAGTCGTGTTGTTCTGCTGCTGTCAGCGTGTTTTGCAGCAGGGTCGCTACCGTCATCAGTCCCACGCCACCCGGTACAGGGGTGATCCAGCTGGCCTTCTCACTGGCACTGGCAAATTCCACATCACCGACCAGCTTGCCGTTGTCCAGACGGTTCATACCCACATCGATCACAATGGCTCCCTCCTTGATCCAGTCACCCTTGACCATCTCCGGGCGGCCCACTCCCACAACAACCAGATCGGCCTTGCGGACTTTCTCTTCCAGATCCCGGGTACGGCTATGGCAGACGGTGACGGTACAGCGTGCCATCAGCAACTCCAGTGCCATGGGGCGGCCGACAATGTTGGAGGCACCGACGACGATCGCATCCAGTCCCGCCAGTTCCACTCCGGTGTGCGCCAGCAGGGTCATCACCCCGCGTGGGGTACAGGGATGGAGGGTCGGCATCTGGATGGTCAGGCGGCCGATGTTGTAGGGGTGGAAACCATCCACATCCTTATCCGGGCGGATGCGCTCGATCACGGCCTCTTCATCGATGTGCGCGGGCAGGGGAAGTTGGACCAGAATGCCGTCGACCGTCGGATCTGCGTTTAGCTCATCAAGGAGTGCCAGCAGTGTCTCCTGGCTGGTCTCTTCCGGCAGGTCGTGGGCTAGGGAGAGAATGCCGCACTCCGCGCAACCGCGGCGTTTGCTGCCGACGTAAACCTTCGAGGCCGGATCTTCCCCTACCTGAACTACCGCCAGGCCAGGTGGACGTTTGCCTGCAGCAACACGCTGGGCGACCTGCTGTTTGACCGATTCTCTAACCTCGGCGGCGATTTTCCTGCCGTCAATGATCTGTGCGCTCATGAATGATCCTGTGCTAGCTGTTCCGCGGGGGCGTTATCTTCTCATGCGGTCACGGTCAGGCCAAGGGGAGGTGGGTGCTTATTGACCAATCTACGGTCGCCGGGTAGTATTGCCGTCTTCCTGCGGGGGCACCCCCACGGGAATGGTTTTCCCGCACTGTCGGGGTATAGCGCAGTCTGGTAGCGCGCCTGCTTTGGGAGCAGGATGTCGGGGGTTCGAATCCCTCTACCCCGACCACTACATGGTGACATCAGACGGCTTGTTATTCGGTTTACATGCGCCCGTAGCTCATCCGGATAGAGCATCGGCCTTCTAAGCCGAGGGTAGCAGGTTCGAGTCCTGCCGGGCGCGCCATTTCAGCGTCGGCAGTATACGGTTTCAATGGTGGCTGTAGCTCAGTTGGTTAGAGTCCTGGATTGTGATTCCAGTTGTCGTGGGTTCGAGTCCCATCAGCCACCCCATCCATTAAAGCCCGGCTTCGCCGGGTTTTTTTTCGTCCTGATAATCCGCAGGATCACTGTGTCATATGCCGCAGTGCGAAGTCATTTACCTCGCAGCACCTTGCTCAGGAATACCCTTTTCCCCAATAAAAACAAACCTATAAGGGATGGCATACATCCTGCAATTAGCCTGCCCCGATAAAGCACAACATAAATTAACTATTGCCTGGGGAGGTATTTGTGAAGCCGGTTCTTTTGCAGCGTTTGGGGATGAGTTTGCTTGTCGGTGCAGGGATGTGCGCCATGGTTTCGGCTACTGCGGTGGCTGAAGATTTGGGGGTCATTCAGGTGGAGTCTTCTACCATTGATGACCGCTTCGAGAACAAGCGTGGAGAGGCATCCAATATCGGTGTCATCAAGGGCGAAGAGGTCGATGCCGCACACACCGAAAACATCCAGCAGATGCTGCAATCGATTCCTGGGATCACGACCACCTTCTCCAGTGGCGACTCGCTGAAAATCCACATTCGCGGTATAGAGAATCAGGTTTACATGGGTGAGAAGCCCGGTGTGGCTGTGGTGATCGACGGCGTGCCGGTATTCGAGCGTACCGGTGCGGTGAATATCGATATGGACAACATCGAGTCCATTAAGGTCGTCAAGGGCGGTGCTTCCTACCTCTTTGGTGACGATGCTCTCTCGGGTGCGGTGATCATTACCACCAAGCGTGGTGCTCACTATAAGGGTTTTGCTGCAGCGGCCGAGGCAGGGGATTTCAATTATAAAAAAGGACTACTGCGTGCCGGCTTTGCCAGTGACGATGCCAACGGTCATATACAGGTCTCTCGCCGCGAGACAGATGGTTACTACGACGACTCAGCCTCCAAGGCCGATTACTTGAATGGTAAGTTGCAATACTACATCGACGATGCCAGTGATATGACCTTCGGCTTGGAATTATCGGATCGCTGGAAAAATAGTCATGGTGCAGTGTCTGGTGTGGATGCGGCAGAAACCGATCCACGCAGTACTGATCCTGCATACAATGATTACGCCAACCGCTTTGATGTGAATTTGGCTAAGTACTTCGCCACCTATTCACGTGATCTTGGTGGGAACGATAATGTGATGGTAAACGTTTATAGTTTTGCCGATCATACCCAGTTCTATTCTGGGCCGGATTCTGTCGATCCGCAGCTATACAAGAATTTCAATGACTACAAGCAGGTGCAGAACGGTTTAAAAACCGAGTATCGTGCTGGTGGTGAGAGTGCTGCATGGTTGCTTGCTGCTGACCTGCGAGTTAATAGCTACAAGAATCACACTGAGACAAATATCGATACTTCGGTTACAACATACCCTGGGCCAGTTACTACTAGCATTCCAGCTGGTACTCCTACTTCCAATAACGCTACTGACGAAGTAGTTCAGGCCATTTATGGTGAATATAAGTTCAAAGTCAGCGATCCGTTAGTGATGACCCTTAATGGTCGTTATGATCACATAGCCTTTGATTATTCAGGGATTGAATACAATACAATATATGTCCCGCAGGGTACGATTAATCTCGACAAAGCCTTTGATGTTGCATCCTGGAGATTAGGCGCAAATTATTCCATGGGAGATAAAAGCGATATTTATGCTAATGTCTCTACGGGTTTTCGTGCCCCCTCTATCTCGCAATTGTTTGCTGGGGATGTTTCGACAAACGCTACCACTGTAAATAATCCAGACTTGGTTCCAGAACATGCGGTCAATATGGAGGTCGGGTATCGTACCAAAACCGCGCTGTTTGGTATGCCTGCCGATTTTGATGTGGCGGTCTTTCAAATTGATCGCAATGATTACATTATGAGTACGTCAGGGCAATATGGGACGACCAGTCCTACTGATACTATGTATTATGACAATATTGGTGGGGTGCAGAACCGTGGTCTGGAATTGGCAATGGAAGCAACCGTGTCGCCTGACCTTGCTTGGCATGTTGCGTATACCTACCTGGATGCCAAATTTACAAAGTATGATAATTACAATATGCGTCTAGGCCGGGCCTACGGTGGTACGGAAGTACCATGTTCACCATCACTCAATCCGGCAACCCAATACTGTATCGATAGTTATGATAATGCTGGTAATGTCGTGCCGCGCACATCGACTCATCACGTAAACACCTCATTGGTTTATCGCTTGACACCAGAGTGGAGAGTGACTGGTGAGTTGGATGCTATCTCTTCCTACTATGCGGATGAGATTAATCGAGTGAAGATCGATGGTCACGAGGTTTTCAATCTGTTGGTTAATTACGACAGAAAGATTGGTGACAATGTGTGGGCGTTCTTCCTTCGTGTAGATAACGTATTCGATAAATTTTATTACAATACTGCTCGTGGTGGCACTGGCGATAGGAATGCTGACGGTGTTTACGACGCTAACGATATCTCCATCGTAGTGAATCAAGGTCGTACCTATACCGCCGGTCTATCCGTGCGATTCTAGTTTCAAGGACATCGCCGCCATGGATGGCGACTTTTTCTGGTCAGTGAACGATAAATCTGAATAGATGTTCACTGTATCCAATAAGCGCTACGTGTGGCGCTGAGTAGCAATAATTTGGAGTGGGTGGAACAATGGTTTTGGCCGATATATTCGATAAAGGTGGCATCGTCGTTTGGATCCTGCTGGGATACTCCATCCTGGCTCTGGCGATCGTGATTGAGCGTCTGTTGCAATTCTACTTTATGGGGCGATTTCCCTCTGATTTTGAGCGACAACTTCCAGGCAAGTTATCCCAGGGAAGATTAAGTGAAAGCCTTGCAGATATGAAAGGACCGGAGGCGAGTATCCTAGAAGGTACATTGGCCGCTGCCTCGGCCGGGATCCATGACCTGACCCGTGTTGCACAGCGTATCGGCTCTACTGAACTACAGAAAATGGAGCGTGGTTTCCGCACTCTGGGTATTCTCGGTAACACCGCACCGCTGTTGGGTCTGCTAGGTACCATTCTCGGCATGATCAAGGCCTTTATGGTGATTGAGCAGGCAGGTGGCAAGGTGGATGCCCAGGCGTTGGCCGGTGGGATATGGGAGGCGATGTTGACCACGGGCGTGGGTCTGGTTGTCGCCATTCCAATTCTGTTGGCACTGCACATGCTGGAAGGAATGGCAGATCGTCGCGCACAGAACATGCGTAACTGTGCCTCGTTGTTGCTGGAGCAACTGCCGCATAGTGTCGCTACCGACGAAGCGGAGGCCACCCACCACCGCGAGGGCAGTATTCATGCAGTTTGAGGGACGACGCAAGGCAAGTCAGATGCCCAACCTCACTCCGCTGATCGACATTGTCTTTCTGTTGCTGGTGTTCTTCATGCTGACCTCGCACTTCGTGCGCGAGCAGTCGTTAAATATTGATCTGCCGGTGGCCGATAGCGGCGAAGCGGTGAGTGAAGATGGCCAACTTGAGGTCGTGATTAATCCAGAAGGAATGTTCCTTATCGACGAGCACATCGTCGAGGAGCATAACCTGGAAGGGGTACTGCGTCAGCATCTCAGCGAGCGCAAGGAGAAACAGCTGCGGGTACGTGGTGATCGAGGTTCTCCGTTGGGTAAGGCAGTTACAATACTGGATGCAGCGCGCAAGGCGGGTGCCGATGGCGTGGATATCGTGACAGAAAAGCGATGAGTCGTTTTGATTGGTCCCTGCGTAGTGTTGCGCTGGTTATTTCGTTGCTGTTTCATGGTGTTTTTTTTCTGACCACCGGTTCGGTTGCGGGTAACAGTGAGCAGGAACCGGCGCAGCATAAGGTAACACGGGTAAGTTTTCGTAGTGAGGTGTCGCCACAGGCTCCACCACTGCCGCAACCCAAGCCTCCTGAACCGAAGATCGAACCGAAAAAAAACAAGGCGAAAAAGCAACGTGAACCTGAACCGAAAGTGGAAACGCCACCTCCACCAAGTGCCCCAACCGCTGAGGCAAAGGTGGCGGGGACGGTGGATGATCAGGCCTTTATCGAAAAAGCGCGGCAGAAGTATCTGCGCCAGTTGATGGCCCATATCGAGGGTTACAAGAATTATCCCAATGCGGCGCGTCGTCGCAGTTTGCAAGGTGAGGTCAAAGTGGCCTTTACATTGCTCTCAGGTGGTCGGGTTGCGGATTTGAGTACAGGTGGTTCCCATGGGCTGCTCAATGGCGCTGCGCACGAGGCCGTTACTGCGGCGCAACCGATGCCGCAGCCGCCTGAAACACTAAAGCTGCCCTGGCAAGTTTCATTTACCATGCGCTTCACCATCAAATGATGAGGCGCATCTTTACAATGTTGTCGTTAACGCGAAAGAGGAAAGAGTAATGAAAAAAATTATCCAGCGTGTTGCCCTGCTGTTTCTGGCCAGTATCTGGGCTGGCATGGCACAGGCCGCAAGTTCAATCATGGTAAAGGATGCCTGGGTGCGTGAAGCGCCTCCCGGTGCGGCGGCCTCTGCAGGCTATATGACCGTGCACAATATGGGTGACAAACCGCGCGCCCTGGTTGGTGCCAGTTGTGATGATTTTGGGAGCACCATGCTGCACCGTACTGTGATGCAGGATGGTATGGCCAAAATGATTCACCAGATGATGATCGAGATCCCGGCAGGAGGCAGTGTTACCTTCAAACCCAACGATTTCCACGTCATGTTGATGAAGCCGAAGCACACCCTGAAGGCGGGTGAGAAAGTGGCGATTACCCTGAAATTCAAGAATGGCGAGAAGATGAAGGTCAACTACGAGGTGCGTGCCGCGCAGGGCGGTATGGGCGGTATGGGTGGTATGGACAATGGCAAGATGGAAGGTATGAGCGGTATGGATCACGGCAAGATGTAGAGCCGTTTGTCGCAAGAAAAAAAAGGGTGCCAGCGGCACCCTTTTTTATGCGCTGATGGTTATCAGCCCAATGCGTACTTCTTGATCCGATAGAGCAGGGTGTCCCGACTCAGACCCAACAGGCGTGCTGCCCGGCTACGGTTACCATGGGTGCGGTCCAGTGCCTGGCGGATCATATCCCTTTCCAGATCATCCAGACTGATGCCTTCATCGGGCAGGGCGAATGGTTCATCCTTTTCACCACCGCGGCTTCGGCTGCGCAGCAGTTCCAGCGGCAGGGCGTTCTCATCCAGTTCCTGTCCGTGGTGCAACACCACCATCCGCTCACAGAAGTTGCGCAGTTCGCGAATGTTGCCGGGCCAGTGATAGGCCTCCAGGCGGGTTTGCGCACGGGAAGTAAAGTAGGGAGCGGTTAATCCATGCTGGGCAGCCAGTTCCCGCGTCAGGTGGCGTAACAGTAGTGCGACATCGCCGTGACGTTGGCGCAGTGAGGGTAGCTCCAGCGGCACCACATTGAGACGGTAATAGAGGTCCTCGCGGAAGCGATTTTCCCTTACCAGGGTGTAGAGATCGCGATTGGTGGCGGTGATGACTCGCACATTGACCCGATAAGGTGTCTGCTCGCCTACCGACTGACATTCGCCCGATTCGAGGAAGCGCAGCAGCTTGGCCTGGATGGAGAGCGGTAGTTCACCGATTTCGTCGAGGAACAGGGTGCCACCCTCGGCGGAGCGGATGCGGCCAGGATTATTGTCGTGTGCGCCGGTGAAGGCGCCCTTGCGATGGCCGAACAGCTCAGATTCGACCAGATTCTCCGGCAGCGCGGCGCAGTTGATGGTGATGAAGGGGCCGTTACTGCGATGGCTGGCGCGATGCAGTGCCTGGGCCAGTAACTCCTTGCCCGTGCCACTTTCGCCCAGTACCAGCACGGTAACATCGGTAGCCGCGACGATCTGCGCGGAGCGGATCACGCTTCTGAATTCGGGGGCTTCGCCCAGCATGCTACTTTCGAATACGTCGCTGCCCATAGCCGCCAATGAAACTCCATCAATACCAAGCCGCTAGGATACCTCGAACGACTGTTTCGGGCAAAACAGGAGTGACGGGAGCATTTCGCTATGGGCTGTCGTCGATTCCCAACAACTGAGGTATAATCCCCCTCTTAGCGACAATACACGTATTAATGTTGTGTGAATGGCCCGCCTTAATGGCTTTTCCGGTCGCTATCCAGATATATGCCGTCCTGGTGGAATTGGTAGACACGCCAGATTTAGGTTCTGGTAGGGCAACCTGTCCGAGTTCGAGTCTCGGGGACGGCACCAAATTGTTATTCCGGGTGGTAGTGACCACCCAATCATTAATTATTCTGATTGATTGTTGAGGAGTGAAGATGCAGGTTTCAGTAGAGGCAACCAGTGCCCTCCAGCGCCGAATGACCGTTGCAGTCCCCGCGGAGCGTATTGCCGGTGAAGTGCAGAACCGCTTGAAGCGTATGGCGCACACCGCCAAGGTTAAGGGATTTCGCCCCGGCAAGGTGCCGATGAAGGTTGTTGAGCAGCAGTATGGCAAACAGGTGCGTGATGAGGTGGTTGGCGAAGTGATTCAGCGCACCTACTTTGAGGCCATTACTGAGCAGAAGCTGCATCCGGCGAGCATGCCGACTATCGAGTCGGTCAGTGGTGAAGAGGGACAGGACCTGCAGTACGCCGCCGTATTTGAGGTGATGCCGGAGATTACCCTGGCCAAAATGTCCGCCGCCAAGCTGGAAAGGCTGAGCGCCGAGGTGACCGAGGCGGATCTCGATAAAATGATTGAGAACTTGCGTAAGCAGCGTACCGAATGGAAAGAGGTATCGCGCAAGGCAAAAGAGGGTGATCGCTTGAGTGTGGACTTCAGTGGCACCATTGAAGGAGAAGCCTTCGCCGGTAACTCTGGCAAGAATGTCCCGGTTACCCTGGGAAGCGGGCGCATGATCGACGGCTTTGAAAAGGGCCTGATCGGCGCCAAGGCCGGTGATGATGTGGTGCTCGACCTGCAATTCCCGGAGAACTATGGCAGTAAGGATGTGGCAGGCAAGCCGGTGCAGTTCCAGGTCACGGTGAACAAGGTCGAATCACCGGAACTGCCAGAGGTGAACGAAGAGTTTGCCAAGGGCTTCGGCGTCGGTGACGGTAGCCTGGAGGCCCTGCGTACCGAGGTGCGCAAGAACATGGAACGTGAGCTAAAACAAGGGCTTGAGAGCAAGAACAAGCAGGCAGTGATGAATGTGCTGCTGGAAATGAACAAACTGGAGGTGCCCGCTGCGCTGATCGAGAACGAAGCGGAGAGCCTCAAGCAGCAGATGTTGCAGCAGATTCAGGGCGCGAATGGCAAGGCTGGCGCCGATCTGGATATCGCTCTGTTCAAGGGTGAAGCGGAGAAGCGCGTCAGCCTGGGATTGCTGGTATCTGAGGCGATCAAGGCCAACGAACTGAAGGTAGACAGCGACAAGCTCAAGGCCAAGGTCGACGAAATTGCCGCCACCTATGAAAAACCGGAAGAGGTGGTACGCTGGTACTATGGCGACAAGAGTCGTCTTTCGCAGATTGAAAACCTGCTCCTGGAAGACGCCGTGGTCGACTGGGCCTTTTCCGAGGCCAAGGTGAGCGAAAAGAAGAGCAGCTTTGATGAAGTGGTTGGCTTGAACTAAAGCCGGGATAACGCTAAAGGAATCCGAAACGATGACCGACAACCATAATATGAGTGGTGCGCAAAAGGTGCAGAATCTGGGATTGATCCCCATGGTCGTCGAGCAGACCTCCAGGGGTGAGCGTTCGTATGATATCTACTCACGTCTGCTCAAGGAGCGGGTGATCTTCGTGGTCGGCCCGATTGAGGACCACATGGCCAACCTGATTGTGGCGCAGTTGCTGTTCCTCGAGTCCGAGAATCCGGACAAGGATATTCACCTCTACATCAACTCTCCGGGTGGATCGGTGAGTGCGGGTCTGGCGATCTACGACACCATGCAGTTCATCCGGCCCGAGGTCAGCACCATGTGTATTGGTATGGCGGCGAGCATGGGTGCGGTGCTGCTGGCTGGCGGCGCTGCCGGCAAGCGTTTCAGCCTGCCCCATGGTCGGGTGATGATTCACCAGCCACTGGGTGGCTATCAGGGTCAGGCCACCGATATCGAGATCCACGCGCGTGAGATCCTCAAGGTACGTGAGCAACTGAACCAGATTCTGTCCAGGCATACGGGTCAGCCTATGGAGCGGATCCAGGAAGATACCGAGCGTGACAACTTCATGAGCGGTGAGACGGCTGTGGAATATGGCCTGATCGATAAGGTGTTCAACGAACGCGCAAGTTCCGGGGAGTGATTGAGACCTTGTTCCAGCTTCCAGCAATTGGGGTTGAAATTTTCCCCCGTACTATGCATGTTGTAACTATGAAACAGCCAGACGGAGTAGGGTCATGACTGATAGCACGACCGGCAAGGGTGACGACAACGGCAAACTGCTCTATTGCTCCTTCTGTGGCAAGAGCCAGCATGAAGTGCGCAAGCTGATTGCCGGCCCATCCGTCTTTATCTGCGACGAGTGCGTCGAACTGTGCAACGACATCATCCGCGAGGAGATCCAGGAGGATTCCGTCGGCAATGGCAAGAGTTCACTGCCGACCCCGCATGAGATCAATGCCAGTCTTGATGAGTACGTCATCGGCCAGAAAAACGCCAAAAAGGTGCTCTCTGTAGCGGTCTATAACCACTACAAACGCCTCGATGCGGGACAAAAGAAAGACGAGGTTGAACTGGCCAAAAGCAATATCCTGCTCATCGGTCCTACCGGCAGCGGTAAGACCCTGCTGGCGGAGACCCTGGCCCGACTGCTCAACGTACCGTTCACCATTGCCGACGCCACCACCCTGACCGAAGCCGGTTATGTGGGTGAGGATGTGGAAAACATCATCCAGAAGTTGTTGCAGAAGTGCGATTACGATGTGGAAAAGGCGCAGACCGGTATCGTCTACATCGATGAAATCGACAAGATTTCGCGCAAGTCCGATAACCCCTCTATCACCCGCGACGTTTCCGGTGAAGGGGTACAACAGGCGCTGCTCAAGCTGATCGAAGGTACCGTTGCTTCGGTTCCGCCGCAGGGTGGGCGCAAGCATCCACAGCAGGAGTTCCTGCAGGTCGACACCTCCAACATTCTGTTCATCTGCGGTGGTGCCTTTGCCGGCCTGGAGCGGGTGATCCGTAACCGTTCCGAGAAGGGTGGTATCGGTTTCTCTGCCGAGGTAAAAGGCAAGAAAGAGAGCAAGAGTGTCAGTCAGGTGCTGCTGGAAGTCGAGCCAGAGGACCTGGTGCAATACGGACTTATTCCCGAGTTCGTCGGTCGCCTGCCGGTGCATGCCACCCTTGAAGAACTGGATGAGGATGCGCTGATCTGCATCCTGACCGAGCCGAAGAATGCCCTGGTTAAGCAGTACTCCAAACTGTTCGAGATGGAAGATGTGGAGCTCGAGTTCCGTGAGGAGGCATTGCGTGCCGTTGCCCGTAAGGCGATGAAACGCAAGACAGGTGCGCGGGGATTGCGCTCCATTCTGGAGAGCACCCTGCTCGACATCATGTATGACCTGCCTTCCATGAACGGCGTTTCCAAGGTGGTGATCGACGATGGTGTTATTGAAGGTGAAGCAGAACCTCTGCTGATCTACGAAAACGCCGAACAATCCTCTGCCGCGGCTGCGGCTGAGTAGCAACATCCGGCAGACACACTCAGGTGTGTCTGCCACGATGTTTGTTACGGATTCTTGATACCTCTTCCGAACGTCCTTATATAGAAACTTGTCGCTACTGAAACAGATCGTGTTTCGGCAAATGAAGAAGATATTCGATAACCGTGTCACGGTGATACGGTACTGAGAGGAATAAGCACCCATGGATTCACAGGATAACAACTCGCCTGAAATGGCCGAAGAGATGCGCACGTTACCGGTATTGCCGTTGCGTGACGTGGTGGTCTATCCCCACATGGTGATTCCTCTGTTTGTTGGTCGTGACAAATCGATCAAGGCGTTGGAAGCTGCGATGGATAGCGGTAAAGATATTCTGCTGGTGGCGCAGAAAGCTGCCTCCGAAGATGATCCCAGCGAAGAAGATATTTACCGTATCGGTACACTCTCCACTATTTTACAACTGCTCAAACTACCCGATGGCACGGTCAAGGTTCTGGTCGAGGGTGGACAGCGAGCCAGGATCGTCAGTTTCCTCGAAGGCGAAGAGTTCTTCACGGCTCAGGTACAGGTTCTGGAAAGCGATCGAATTGAAGAGCGTGAGGCAGAGGTGTTGTCCCGCTCGGTGCTTAATCAGTTCGACCAATACGTCAAATTAAACAAGAAAGTACCGCCTGAGGTATTGACCTCTCTCTCTGGTATTGAAGATCCCAATCGTCTGGTCGATACCATCGCTGCCCACATGTCGCTCAAGATCGATGAGAAGCAGGAGATCCTGGAGATCATCAATCTGCGCGAACGCTTTGAGCATCTGCTTGGCATGATGGAATCCGAACTGGATCTGTTGCAGGTAGAAAAACGCATTCGTGGTCGTGTCAAACGGCAAATGGAAAAGAGCCAGCGCGAGTACTATCTGAATGAACAGATGAAGGCGATCCAGAAAGAGCTGGGCGACATGGATGAAGCGCCTAATGAACTGGAAGAGCTGGAGCAGAAGATTGGCAAATCCGGCATGTCCAAAGAGGCAAAGAAGAAGGCCACTTCGGAACTGAACAAATTGAAGATGATGTCGCCCATGTCGGCCGAGGCCACTGTGGTGCGCAACTACATCGACTGGTTGGTCGGGGTGCCGTGGAAAAAGAAAACCAAGGTACGTCATGACCTGACTGTGGCCGAAGAAGTACTGGAAGCGGACCACTACGGTCTGGATAAGGTCAAAGAACGCATCCTTGAATACCTGGCGGTGCAGCAACGGGTCAAGCAACTCAAAGGACCGATCCTCTGTCTGGTAGGCCCTCCCGGAGTGGGTAAAACCTCGCTGGGTCAATCCATCGCCCGTGCCACCAATCGGAAGTTCATTCGCATGGCGCTGGGTGGTGTGCGCGACGAGGCAGAGATCCGTGGTCACCGTCGTACCTATATCGGTTCCATGCCCGGCAAGATCATCCAGAATCTCTCCAAGGTAGAGACACGTAACCCGTTGTTCCTGCTCGATGAGATCGACAAGATGGCCACCGACTTCCGTGGTGACCCGGCCTCGGCACTGCTTGAGGTGTTGGATCCGGAACAGAACCACACCTTTAGCGATCACTATCTGGAAGTCGATTTCGATCTTTCGGATGTCATGTTTATTGCGACGGCCAACTCCATGAACATTCCTGGACCGTTACTGGACCGCATGGAGGTGATTCGTATCCCCGGTTATACCGAGGACGAAAAGCTGAACATCGCCAAGCGCTACCTGGTAAACAAGGAACGCAAGGCCAATGGTATCAGCGAAGAGGAACTGGATATCAGTGACGAGGGGATCCTCAGTCTCATTCGTTACTACACTCGAGAAGCGGGTGTACGCAGCCTGCAAAGGGAGATCGCCAAGATCTGTCGTAAGGTGGTCAAGGAGCTGCTGCTGAAGGATGCTGAACGTCCTCAGGAGGGCGGTAAGGTGGTGATCGGAGCCGATGAGCTGGAACACTACCTGGGTGTCCGCCGCTTCCGTTACGGTCTGGCTGAAGAGAAGGATCAGGTCGGTCAGGTGACCGGTCTGGCCTGGACAGAAGTGGGTGGTGAACTGCTCAGTATTGAAACCGTAGTGGTTCCCGGTAAGGGCAAACACGTGATTACCGGCCAACTTGGCGATGTGATGAAAGAGTCGATTCAGGCGGCGATGAGTGTGGTCCGTAGCCGTGCTGCGACACTGGGGATCAAACCCGACTTTTACGAGAATCGTGATATCCATGTGCATGTGCCGGAAGGGGCGATCCCCAAGGATGGCCCGAGTGCCGGTATCGGAATGTGCACTGCACTGGTCTCGGCACTGACCGGGATCCCGGTACGGGCCGATGTGGCCATGACCGGTGAGATCACCCTGCGTGGTGAGGTGTTACCCATCGGCGGTCTCAAGGAGAAGCTGCTGGCGGCAGCCAGGGGCGGGATCAAACATGTTCTCATACCAGAAGAGAATCGCCGTGATCTGGATGAGGTACCGGATAATATTAAACAGAGTCTGGATATCCATCCTGTAAAGTGGGTCGACGAAGTTCTGGAGATCGCTTTGACAAGTAAACCTGAGCCACTGAGCGAAGAGGAACTGGTCGAACTTGTCAAGAGCGGGGATGAGGATAAGCCAAAAACAGTCCACACCCACTAAGATAAATTTGTTACTCGTTAGTACTTTCGGATAGGAAAAATTTAATTGCCGTGGGAATAATCATTCCCGCGGCAAATTTTTTTTACATTAACTGCCATCGCTAAGTCCTTAATACTCCGCGCAAAGCCGCACCGTTACAGGGTTTTGTGAACACCATCCCTTGACAGTTGAGAGAGGCAGTTGGTATAAAACCGGGCAAGTTTTCGCGCCGTCATAGCATCCTTATGACGGGTTTTATGTCAGGAAGCAGTCTTGGTCTTTTGTTCTATTATGTGTTCGACCAAGCAATCTAAAGATAAGGGGAGAAATCAGTGAATAAAGCCGAAATGATTGATGCTATCGCAGCAGGTGCAGATATTTCCAAAGCCGCAGCTGGTCGTGCTCTGGATTCCATGATCGATGCCGTTACCGGTGCGCTGAAAAAGGGTGACACCGTTAGCCTGATCGGCTTCGGTACCTTCGTTGTTCGCGAGCGTGCAGCTCGTAGCGGTCGCAACCCACGTACCGGTGCAACCATCCAAATCGCTGCTTCAAAAAATCCCAGCTTCAAGGCTGGTAAAGCGCTGAAGGATGCAGTAAACTAGCGCGCCTTTACAGACCCGGGTGCTTAGCTCAGCTGGGAGAGCATCGCCCTTACAAGGCGAGGGTCGCAGGTTCGATCCCTGCAGCACCCACCATTTTTACGAAGCAGTTTTTGGAGCGGTAGTTCAGTTGGTTAGAATACCGGCCTGTCACGCCGGGGGTCGCGGGTTCGAGTCCCGTCCGCTCCGCCACAACACTAAGGGCGCACCTACGGATGCGCCCTTTTTCGTTTTCAATAACGACTACACTGGCCTCAGGAACAGATGCCGATATGCTTGAATTGATTCGTAGCCGCGCCCAGGGAGTTTTCGCCTGGATCATCGTCAGCGGTATCATCATTACCTTCGCCCTGTTTGGTATTAACCAGTACTTCAGCGGTGGCGGCGACAACAGCGTTGCCCGCGTTAACGGTGCACCGATCTCCCAGGGCCAGCTTGAGCGAGCCTATTCCCAGCAGCGTCAGCGACTGACAGAAATGTTTGGTGGTGAACTGCCACCCATGTTCAGTGAGCAGATGATCAAGCAGCAGGTGATGGGACAGCTGATTTCCCGTGAGGTGCTGGTCCAGGCTGCATTGGAAAGCGGTATGCGCGTTGGTAACGATCAACTTGTGGCCATACTTAGTAGCGCCGATGTCTTTCAGGAAGACGGCAAATTCTCACGCAGTAAATACGAGCAACTTCTCAATCGCCAGGGTATGACACCTGGTCAGTTTGAGGCGGGTGTTCGTCGTGACATCCTGGCCAGCATGTATGAGAGTGGATTCCGTGATACCGCCTTCATCACCAGGGCCGAAGAAAACAACCTGCTACGTTTGCAAAATCAGCAACGTACCATCGGCTATCTGACCGTGGCGATTGCCCCGTACGAAAAAGACGCCAAGGTTAGCGACGACGAAATCAATACCTACTACCAGGACAACAGTCAGCGCTTCATGCAGCCTGAGCAGATCAAGATTGCTTATCTGGATCTGGATATTGCCGATCTGGCCAGTGCAGTGAAGGTAGACGAGCAGGCATTGCTTGACCGCTATGAAGCACAGAAGATCAACTACGCTGCTCCTGAGTCGCGTCGCGCAAGCCATATCCTGATCAAAGTGGCAGAGGATGCGTCAGCGGATGTTGTAGAAGCGGCACGCAAGAAGGCTGAGGCGATTTTGGCTCGCGCCAGGAAAGGCGAAGACTTTGCCAAATTGGCAAAGGCTGAGTCAGAGGATACCGGTTCCGCCAAGAAGGGCGGCGACCTCGATTTCTTTGGCAAGGGTGCGATGGTTCCCGCCTTTGAAGAAGCGACCTTTAAATTGCAGAAGGGAGAGATCAGCGATCTGGTACGTAGCCCCTTCGGTTTCCACATCATCAAGCTGACCGACATTCGCGGTGGTGAGACCAAACCTTTTGCCAAGGTTAAAGATCAGATCCGCAAGGATATCCAGAACGAGCAGGCCGAGCAGAAGTTCTACGATATGGCCGAGCAACTGGAAAACCTTACCTACGAACATCCTGAATCGTTGCAACTGGCTGCCGATGCACTTGGCCTGCCAATCAAGATCAGCGATTACTTTAGTCGTCAGGGCGGGCAGGGTATCGCGGCCAACCCGAAAGTGGTGACTGCCGCATTTGCCGATGACGTGTTACTCAAGGGCAACAACAGCGCTTCGGTTGAACTGGCGCGCAATCACTTTGTGGTCATGCGAATCAAGGATCATCAGCCTGAGGCAGTGCGTCCCCTGACCGAGATTAAGCAACAGATTACCTCCACGCTCAAGCATACGAAGGCGCTCGGCGCAGTGGAGAAAAAAGCCGCTGAACTGCTGGGCAAGGTCCGCGCTGGTGCTGCACCGGCGAAGTTGACTGAAAATAAGCGGGTAACCTGGACCAGCGAAAAGGCGCTTAAGCGCGATGCGGAAAAGGTGGATCGTGCCATTCTGCAGCAGGCCTTCAGCCTGCCAAAGCCTAGCAATAGCAATGTGAGTGCCAGTGTTGCACTTGCTTCAGGTGATCAGGCGGTGATTGTTCTTTCCAAAGTCGTTGATGGCGATCCGGCTAAAGCCGACGAGAAGCAACGTGCCGAAGCCCGTGCCCAGTTGCAACGTGCCCTGGCGACGGCTAACACCGAAGCCGCTATGAGTGGTGCACGTGCGCGTATGGAAATCATCAGCAAAAAATAGGAAATCAATCTATAGGGGGGAGGGTATGAGGATCGGCACAGTTGCACTGCATTGGCAGATCCTCATCGCCCTCGGCCTTGCCGTTCCCGCCGGGTTGGCTGCGGGCGAACACGGTGCTCTTCTTGGTATTACCTTCTATTCCCTCTTCACTTTTTTCGGCGCGCTATTTCTTAATGCGCTGAAGATGCTCATTGTTCCCCTGGTTGTCTCTTCTATCGTGGTGGGCATTGCCGGTATCGGTTCCTCCGGTAACCTGGGCAGACTCGGTGGTAAAACCCTGCTCTATTATCTTACGACCTCTCTGTTGGCTATCCTGATTGGCCTGATGGTGGTAAACCTTATCGCCCCCGGTATCGACGAACTGGGACCGGTAAAGGATCGTCTTGGCTTCAATGGTGATGTCGCAGCGATCTCCGATAAAGTAGCAGGGCGCGATGCCGGAGATGTGGTGGATGTCTTCCTGCGTATGGTGCCGACAAATATTGTTGCCGCTGCGGCGAATGGACAGATGCTGGGTCTGATCTTCTTCAGCCTGCTGTTCGGTTTCTTCATGACCAGGATCCAGGAGGCCTATGCGGAGAGCCAGTTCAATTTCTGGCAGGGTCTCTATGAGATCATGATGTTGATCACCGACTGGGTAATGCGTTTTGCCCCCATTGGGGTATTTGCCCTGGTTGCGAAGGTGGTTGCCACTACCGGTTTTGCTTCCTTTGCCCCGCTGGCCTGGTTTTTTGCCAGTGTGGTGCTGGCGCTGGGACTGCACTTCTTCCTGATTTTACCGCTACTGCTGCGCTTCGTTGGCGGGGTTAATCCTCTGTTGCACTATCGTGCGATGGTGCCTGCCCTGTTGACCTCATTCTCCACCGCATCCTCCTCTGCGACCCTGCCGATTACCATGGAGTGTGTTGAGAAGGGGGCGGGGGTCTCCAACCGCACCAGCAGCTTTGTCCTGCCGCTGGGGGCGACGGTGAACATGGACGGCACCGCGTTGTACGAGTGTGTGGCGGCGATGTTTATCGCCCAGGCCTATGGCCTGGAGCTGACCTTTGCCACCCAGTTCATGATCGTGCTGACCGCTCTGCTCACCTCCATCGGGGTTGCCGGGATCCCGGCTGCGAGTCTGGTGGCTATCAGTATCATTCTGGGTGCTATCGGATTACCGCTGGAGGGGATCGGTCTGATTCTGGCGGTGGACCGCGTTCTGGATATGCTGCGTACCGCGACCAATGTCTTCTCTGATTCCTGTGGTGCTGTGATCATCGGCCGCCTGCAAGGGGAGCAGGGGATACTGCGCCCAACGCGCTAGCGGTATGCCAGGAAGTGCGCCAGCCCCGCTTTCGAGGCTGGCGTACGATTCGAAGAGGTTTAGTCAAACATTCCGGTTTTTCTGCGTGGTCGGAGCAGGGGAAGTAACAGTCCCAGCAACAGTCCGCCGCCTAGGACCCCGGCACCGGTGAGGAACCAGTCGCGCTGACTGGTATCGGTAAGGCGCTTGTTCTCCTCGGTCAATTGCGATGCTTCCTGTTGCAGCGCATCGAGTCGTTTCTTTAGCTGTTCATTCTCTCTCGCGGTCTGAATCGGTTGCGCGGCAACCTTTTGCAGTCCATCCAGTTCCTTCTTCAGTTTTTCCAGATCGCTGGTGAGGGTGTCGCGCTCCTTCACTACCGTTGCCTTTTCCCCTTTCAGATCCTTGAGTTGCTGTTGCAGTTGCTTGCGTGTCTCCTGCAACTTCTCCAGCTTCTGTTGCGCATCGGCCAGTTGATCGCGGGCGATGGGGTTATCGGTGAGGTACTGGTTTCTGGCCCAGCCTTCTACACCATCCTCGGTGCGAACGTGGCTGTATTCGCCTGATTCCTCGATCAGTTCCAGACGGGTGCCACTGGGCAGAGATTTGATTACCTGATATTCGGTGCCCATGCCGGTACGCAGGGTGATCAGGAGGTGGTCGCTGACATAGCGGGTTTCAGCGGCTGCCGTGAATGACAGGGCCAAAAATAGCAGGGTAAAGAACGTTTTTCTCATTTTGTGTTCCTCGACAAATCGCTGCAGATTGTTACCGCTCACCCATATGGGAACAGTGTATGCGGTCACATTCCGTGCCATTGCTGGTACGGAGAGGGAGACGATACCGTGTCTGCAGCGAAATTTCGAGGTAAGCCGTGCTTATTCGAAGCGATAGCCTTTGGGTACCACCACAATACCGCCCTGGCTGCGCTGGAATCGTTCGCTATCCAGCTTGGTATCGTGGCCGATGCTGGTTCTGTCTGGCACCACCACCTCCTTGTCGATAATGCAGTTGCGGATGCGGCAGTTATTGCCGATGCGCACGCCGTTGAACAGGATCGACTCCTCGACGAAAGACTCATCACCGACGTATACCTTGGGAAAGAGGATCGACTGCTGCACGCTGCCGCCCGCGATCTCGACCCCGCCAGCAATGATTGAGTTGATGGCAATCCCCTCGGTGCCGTATTCCCCCGGGACGGTTCGTGCCGGGGGCGCCTGGACCTGGTAAGAGCGGATATCCCAGTCCTCCTGATAGAGGTCAAGCGGAGGTGTCGCCTTGAGCAGATCCATATTGGCCTGATAGAAGGCGTCGAGTGTGCCCACGTCGCGCCAGTAGTTATCGGCGCTGACCCGGCCCGCCTCGCCACCGAAGCGATAGGCGAAGAGTTTGTTGCTGTGCAGGAGCCGTGGCAGGATGTCCATGCCAAAATCGTGGCTGGAGTTTTCATCCTCTGCATCGTGTGCCAGTGCCTGTAGCAGTACCGGCATGGAGAAGACGTAGATCCCCATGGAGGCGAGTGCGTGCTCCGGATCGTCGGCCAACGGGGCAGGGGATTCGGGTTTCTCCGCGAAGGCGGTAATGCGTTGCGAATCATCCACCGACATGATGCCGAAGGAAGCAGCTTCAGCCACTGATACCTGCATCGCGGCGATGGTGACATCGGCTCCGGTTGCTTTATGGGCCTCCAGCATGGCCGCGTAATCCATGCGATAGATGTGGTCGGCGGAGAGGATCAGCACCTGCTCGGCGCCGCTACGCTCCAGCAGATAGAGGTTCTGGAAGATGGCGTCGGCGGTGCCGCGATACCATTTGTCACCATTGCGCATCTGCGGTGGTACGGCGGTGATGTATTCGCCCAGTTCCGGATTGAAGATCGACCAGCCGTCGCGCAGGTGTTTCTGCAGCGAGTGGGATTTGTACTGGGTCAGCACCAGTACCCGGCGCAGGCCGGAGTGGAGGCAGTTGCTGAGGGTGAAGTCGATGATGCGGTATTTACCGCCGAAGGGTACCGCCGGTTTGGCACGATCGTTGGTCAGTGGCTTGAGTCGGTTACCGCTGCCGCCAGCAAGAATCACGGTCAGGGTGGAGTCGGTGATGGGCATCTGCATGGTGGCCTGTAGGGTGATTCGACGAGGGGGCATTGTATAACCATGGGCCTGTTGAGGGGAACGTTATCGCGGTTGTTACTGTCTGGGATTATTCGTACTATGGTGCGGCCGCTAGCGTACTGCGGCACATCTTCCCAATAACGCATAACTCAACTCTGGGAATTGATAGTTGCTTGATTCGATAAGGATTTTTCTAGGCGTCCTGCTACTGCTGGGTCCGGTAGAGCTTCTCGCCGATGCCTCTCAGGCGATGGGCTACACGCCAAAATACCCTGACGGTTTCGACCACTTCGATTACGTCAATCCAGACGCCCCGCGTGGCGGTAACCTCGACCTTCCCGCCTTTGGCAGTTTTGACAGCTTCAACCCCTATGTATTGAAAGGGCAGTCGGCCAATGGCCTTGGCCAGTTGATGTTTGAGACGCTGATGGCTTCCAGCCTGGACGAGCCGTTCAGTCAGTACGGCCTGCTGGCAGATGATGTGAAGCTGGCGAAGGACAAACTCTCGGTCACCTACCACATCAATCCCCTTGCCCGCTTCAACGATGGCAGCCCGGTGCTGGCCGCCGATGTGGTCTTCTCCTACGAAACCCTGCGCGACAAGGGCCACCCCCAATACCGTTTCTACTGGAGTGATATTACGGGGGCGAAGGCGCTGGATAAACGGACTGTGCGTTTCAACTTCAAACGGGCCAACCCTGAGCTGCACCTCATTGTCGGCCAGATCCCGGTCTTCTCCCGTCACTGGGTCGATAAGGTGGCCTTCGACAAGCTAGCGCTGGAGCCTCCGCTCACCAGCGGTCCCTATACCATCGAGAAATACGACCTGGGCAAATACATCACCTACCGGCGTAATCCCGACTACTGGGGCAACGCTCTCAATGTGCGCCGCGGTATGTTCAACTTCGAGCGGGTGACCTACAAGTTCTACCGCGACTTCACCGTCATGCTCGAAGCGTTCAAGGCGGGGGAGTTCGACTTCAACCACGAATACAACTCGAAGAAGTGGGCGCGTGATTACATCGGCCCCAAATTCCGCTCCGGGGCGATCATTAAAAAGGAGTTGGCGCACCGCAATGATGCCGGGATGCAGGGCTTTATCTTCAACCTGCGTAAGCCGCTGTTTCAGGATATCCGTGTGCGTCAGGCGCTGAGTCAGGCGCTGGACTTTGAGTGGTCCAATCGCAACCTCTTTTACAATCAGTACCTGCGCAATGACAGCTACTTCAGTAACAGTGAACTGGCGGCTACCGGAAAGCCGAGCGCGGCAGAACTGAAACTGCTTGAACCCTATCGCGGCAAATTGCCCGCCGCGCTGTTTGCAGGACCGTGGCAGCCACCGACGACCACCCCGCCGGGGAGCCTACGTGCCAACCTGCGTAAGGCTCGTGCACTATTGCAGGCGGCAGGCTGGCGCTTTAGTGACGGCGCACTACGCAACAGCAGAGGCGAGCCGTTTCAATTCACCATTATCCTGGTGCAAAAAGGTTTCGAACGTATCGTTGCCCCCTTCGCCCGTAACCTGCAGAAGCTGGGCATTGAAGTGGAGTATCGCACTATCGATCCGGCGCTCTACCAGCGACGTCTGGACAAGTTCGATTTCGATATGACGGTCTCCGGTTTTGGTCAATCCCAGTCACCGGGTAATGAACAGATCAACATGTTTCACTCCAGTTCAGCCAACCAGGAGGGTTCGATGAATCTGATTGGTATCGCCGACCCGGTGGTCGACGCGATGGTGGAGAAGGTGGTCTATGCCAAAGACCGCGAGGCGCTGGTTACCGCCTGTCATGCCCTGGATCGGGTGCTGCTCTACGGTAATTACCTGATCCCGCACTGGTATATCGGCAGTCATCGGGTCGCCTGGTGGGATCGTTTCGCCATGCCTGATACCCTGCCGCTCTATTACGACCCCACCAACTGGATGGTAGCAACCTGGTGGTTTAAGCCAGAGGCAAAAAAATAGTGGCCGCCTATATCCTCAAACGTCTGTTACTGATGATCCCGACCCTGCTTGGGGTGTTGCTGATCACCTTTACCGTGATCCAGTTTGTCCCCGGCGGTCCGGTGGAACAACTGGTGGCACAGCTCAAGGGGCAGGGGATGCACGGCGAGGCCAGTGCCGGGGTCGAAGGGCTCTATCGTGGTGCCAAGGGACTGGATGAAGAGCGCATCAATGAATTGAAGGCCTTTTACGGTTTCGATAAACCGGCCTGGCAACGTTTTCTCGATATGCTGAGCAACTACCTGACGTTTAATCTCGGTGAGAGCTACTTTCACCACCAGTCGGTAATGCAACTGGTGGTCAGCAAACTGCCGGTTTCGATTAGCATCGGTATCTGGACCTTCCTCATTACCTATCTCACCTGTATCCCCCTTGGCGTGGCCAAGGCGGTACGCGATGGTACCCCGTTCGATGTGGTGACCAGCACCCTGATCCTGATCGGCTACGCCATTCCAGGTTTTGTTCTCGGTATTACCCTGCTGGTGCTGTTCGGTGGCGGTAGTTTCTGGGACATCTTCCCCCTGCGCGGACTGGTCTCCGACAACTGGGAAGAGTTGTCGTTGATCGGCAAGGTACTCGATTATCTTTGGCACATGGTGCTGCCGATCACTGCCTCGGTCGTCGGTAGCTTTGCCGTGATGACCATGCTGACCAAGAACAGTTTTCTGGAAGAGATACGTAAACAGTATGTGCTTACCGCAAGGGCCAAAGGTCTGGCGGAGAACACCGTTCTTTATAAACATGTTTTCCGCAACGCGATCATTCCCCTGATTACCGGTTTCCCTGGCGCTTTTATCGCCGCCTTCTTCACCGGCTCGCTGTTGATCGAAACCATCTTTTCCCTCGATGGCCTGGGTCTGCTCTCCTACAACTCGGTCATGAATCGTGACTATCCGGTGGTGATGGGGACGCTCTATCTCTTCACCCTGTTGGGACTGATCGGCAAGCTGCTGACCGACATCTGCTACGTCATCGTCGATCCCCGTATTCAGTTCGAGTCGATCCGTTGATGAAGACGAACACTACACAGACCACGGCCGACCGCGCCTGGCGACGCTTCAGGGCCAACAAGCGTGGCTATGTCAGCCTGATCATCTTCACGGTGCTGTTTGTACTTAGCCTCTTCGCCGAAGTGCTGTCCAACGACAAGCCACTGATCGTTCACTATAACGACAGCTACTACTTCCCACTGTTTAATACCTATGCGGAGACCGAGTTCGGTGGTGATTTTGCCAGTGAAACCGACTACCTCGATCCCTTTATTCGCGAGCAGTTGAGTAAGGGCGATAACTGGTCACTCTATCCGCTCAACCCCTATAACTACGCCACCATCAATTACTTTGCACAGCTTCCCAATCCGGCACCGCCCTCCGAGCAAAACCTGCTCGGTACCGATGACCGTGGTCGTGATGTACTGGCAAGATTGATCTACGGTTTTCGTCTCTCGGTGCTGTTCGGTCTGGTGCTCACGGTGATCGCCACGGTGATGGGCATTCTCGCCGGTGCGGTGCAGGGCTATTTCGGTGGCCGTACCGATCTCTTCTTCCAGCGTTTCATTGAGGTGTGGGGGTCGATGCCGGAGCTCTACCTGCTGATCATTTTCGCCTCGATCTTCCAGCCCAGTGTGTTGCTGCTGATCGCACTGCTCAGCCTGTTCGGCTGGATGGGGCTGGCCGATTACGTGCGCGCCGAATTCCTGCGCGGACGCAACATGGACTACGTTACCGCTGCCCGTGCCCTCGGCGTCTCCAACAGGGCCATCATGCGCCGTCACCTGCTGCCCAATGCGATGACCCCGGTGGTGACTTTTCTACCGTTCCGTATCAGTGGTGCGGTATTGGCTCTCACCAGTCTCGACTTTCTTGGCCTTGGTGTACCACCGACCACTCCGAGCCTGGGTGAACTGCTGGCGCAGGGTAAAGAGAATATCGATGCCTGGTGGCTTTCGATTACCACGTTCATCGTTCTGGTCGGGACCCTGATGTTATTGATCTTCATCGGCGAAGCGCTGCGTGAAGCGTTTGATACGAGAAAAGGATAAAAGCATGAACCGCAAAGGACGCAAAGTAACGCGAAGTAAAAGCAAGATAGAGCCGATTAGTAGCGACATTACTCGAACACAACAAAACGGCGTAAGTCAGTTTACTTTGCGCAACTTCGCGTACTTAGCGGTTTAGGGATCTTATGAGCAATCTTTTAACCATCGACAATCTCTCCGTGGCTTTTGGCCACCCAGGTAACCGCGACACCGTGGTGGATGGGGTTAGTCTCACTGTCGCAGCGGGGGAAAAACTGGCGTTGGTGGGCGAGTCGGGTTCAGGTAAATCGGTGACGGCTCTGTCGGTATTGCAGTTGCACGATAACAGTCAGTGCGAGTGCCACGGTTCGATCCGTTTCAATGGCGAAGAGTTGTTATCAAAAAGTGAGGCGCAGATGCGCCAACTGCGCGGCCGTGACATTGCGATGATCTTTCAGGAGCCGATGACCGCGCTTAACCCGGTCTATACCGTCGGTGAACAGTTGATTGAACCGCTGATGTTGCATGAGGGGCTGGATCGTAATGCGGCCCGCGAGCGGATGATCACCCTGCTGGATAAGGTTGGGATCAAGGAACCGGAGAAACGTTTCGACGCCTGGCCGCACATGCTTTCCGGTGGTCAGCGCCAACGGGTGATGATCGCCATGGCCCTGGCTTGTCAGCCGAAACTGTTGATCGCCGATGAACCCACCACCGCCCTTGACGTAACCATCCAGAAACAGATCCTGGAACTGCTGGAGTCGTTGCAGGCCGAGTTTGGTATGGCGGTGTTACTGATTACCCATGACCTTAACATGGTGCGTCACTTTGCCGATCGTGTGGCGGTGATGGAGAAGGGTCTACTGGTGGAGCAGGGTAAAGTGAATGAGGTGTTCGCCGCGCCGCAGCATGACTACACTCGCAAGCTGCTTGCCAGTGAGCCGGAGCCATTGGTTGCCGATGATGAGGTCGCTGCGCTGGCACAGCAGCCAGCGCTACTGCAGGGGGAGAACATCCGCTGCTACTTCCCGATCAAATCCGGTTTCTTTCGTCGCCAGATTGGCGAGGTGCGTGCGGTAGAGCAGGTGGATATTACCATCCATCCCGGTGAGACCGTCGGTATCGTCGGTGAATCGGGTTCGGGCAAGACCACTTTGGGGATGTGTCTGTTGCGGCTGCAACAGAGTGAGGGGGCGATCCACTTCAATGGCGGTCGCATCGACGGGCTGGATCAGCGGCAGATGCGTCCCCTGCGTCGCGATATCCAGATCGTCTTTCAGGATCCGTTTTCTGCGCTCTCGCCGCGAATGAATATCGAACAGATCATCGGCGAGGGTCTGGAACTCCATTTTCCGCACCTCGACAGAGCGCAGCGTCGCCAGCGCATTGAGGCGGTGATGGAGGAGGTGGACCTGCAACCAGCGATGCTCTCCCGCTATCCGCACGAATTCTCCGGCGGACAGCGTCAGCGTATTGCCATCGCCCGGGCGGTGGTGCTGGAACCGAAGCTAATCCTGCTGGATGAACCGACCAGCGCACTGGATATCTCGGTGCAGAAACAGGTGCTGGCGCTGCTGCGCGATCTGCAACAGCGTCACGGTATGAGTTACCTCTTTATTTCCCACGACCTCAAGGTGATGCGTGCCATCTCTCACCGGGTGTTGGTGATGAAAGATGGTCGGGTGGTGGAGAGCGGTGAGACACGGTCGCTATTCCAGGCGCCGCAACATGCGTACACTCGTGCCCTGCTTGAGGCATCGCTATTTCGCGATGTCGGTTAAATAATTCAGAATAAACAGGAACCATTCATGTCAGCCTCATCGACCCGCGTGATCTATGCTGCCCTGGCAGGCAACACCCTGATCGCCATTACCAAATTTATCGCTGCCGCTATCACCGGCAGTTCGGCCATGCTCTCGGAGGGGATCCACTCACTGGTGGATACCGGTAATCAGATACTCCTGCTGCATGGCCTCAAAGCGGCGAAACGTCCGGCGAGTGAGCGCTTCCCCTTCGGTCACGGCAAGGAGATCTATTTCTGGAGCTTCGTCGTCGCCATCCTGATCTTCGCTGTCGGTTCTGGTGTCTCGCTCTATGAGGGGGTGTTGCGAGTCATGACGCCGGAACCACTGGAGCACGTCATACTCAACTACATCGTGCTGGGTTTTGCCCTGCTGTTTGAGGGGGGAGCCTGGTATATGGCGATGAAGGAGTTTAAGGCGGTGAAGGGTAATGTGGGCTACGTGACTGCGGTGCAGCGCGGCAAGGACCCGACCATGTTTGTGGTGTTGTTTGAGGACTCCGCCGCCATGCTCGGTCTGCTGGTTGCCTTTATTGCTACGGCCCTGAGCCAACTGACGGGGAATACCCTCTTTGACGGCATCGCCTCGATTATCATCGGCATGATCCTCGGTGGTACCGCGATCTGGCTTGCCTATGAGACCAAGGGGCTCTTGATCGGTGAGAGCGCGGGCCGCAACGTGGTGGAGGGCATCCGCGGCATGGTCGGCGCCCAGGTGCTGGTGGATCATGTCAACGAAGTGCTGACCATGCACATGGGGCCAGACTATATCCTCGCCAATATCAGCATCGATTTCCGTGATGAACTTAATGCCGATGAGGTAGAGCGCACCATCGCCGACATCGATCGACGTATCAAGCAGGTCTATCCACAGGTGAAGCGGGTTTTCATCGAGGCGGAAAAACGCAACGCAGTTGCGAGGGCAGTGAATAATGGCTAAACCGCTGGTTATCTATCACGCCAACTGCCTCGATGGCTTTGGTGCCGCCGTCGCTGCATACAGCTACTTTAGCCAGCGCGGTATGGAGGCGGATTACTACGCCGCCAAACATGGACATGAACCGCCAGAGTGTGGCGGTCGTGATGTCTACATCGTCGACTTCTCCTACCGCCGCGCGACACTAGAGCATATTTGCACGGTGGCCAGACAGGTTACGATTCTCGATCATCACATCACCGCCAAGGATGATCTGGATGGGTTGGCCGATGAGCAGCCCAACCTGACGGTGGTCTTTGATATGGAGCGCTCCGGTGCAGTGATCACCTGGGAGCATCTGCATAGCACACCGGTACCACAACTACTGTTGCATGTGCAGGATCGGGATCTATGGCGCTTCAACCTTGAAGGGACCGATGAAATTAACACCGCTTTGATGAGTCATGCCTTTACCTTCGATTACTGGCTCTCATTGATCGACGACCCTCAGGGTTTGGCACAACTGCGCAATGAAGGGGAGACCCTGAATCGTTACCGTCGCCAATTGGTGGATCAATACAAAATGCGTGCGGTGCAGGGCACCATCGCCGGGTATCAGGTGCCGGTGGTGAATGCCCCGCATGCGATTATCAGCGAACTGGTTGGTGAACTTGCCGAGGGACACCCCTTTGCCGCGGGGTATCAGGATATGGGGACACGCCGCAGCTGGTCGCTACGTTCAAGCAAGGATGGGGGAGTGGATGTGGCCAGGGTGGCCGAGCAGTTTGGTGGTGGTGGGCACCGTAATGCAGCGGGATTCAGTACCGAACTGCCAGAGGATTTGCTGCGGGTGGATCCGAAATAGAGAGGGGAGGCCAGACCGCCCTGATCGTTGTAAGCGCCCCTCAGATATTGCCGGACTGGGTTCTGACGTCCACGTAGAGGGTGATACGCTGGCCCGGTTGAAGGTATTTGTTTCCATCCAGCTTGTTCCAGCGTTTCAGGCTGTTGATGCTAACGCGAAAGCGCTGTGAAATCCGCGCCAGGGAATCACCATTGCGTACGATATAGCCGATACGACGGGTGGTATCGTCGGCGAACGGGTGGACGAAGTTGGCCGGATTGACCGCCGAGACCTTCTCCTGCTCCGAGGTCCAGATCACCAGCTTGGTGCCAGGCAGGAGCGGGTCACGTGGGGCCATGCCGTTCCATTTGGCCAGTTGGCGGACACCTACCTCATATTTCCGTGCGATCTCCCACAGGGTGTCTCCCTCCTGTACCTGATACTCCATTTTGTAGCCGCTGCGGTTGGTGTTCTTCACCGTAGCCAGTCGTTGTCCGGCGCTCAGGCTGTAACGCTTCAGGCTGGTGCGGGCTACCGGGATGGTCAGGCTCTGGCCGATACGGAGGCTGTTACTGCGCATCCGATTGACCGAACGGATCATCGATACGGTGGTGTGATACTTGTCCGCCAGTGTCCCCAATACCTCGCCGCTACGTACCGTATGACGGATCCACTTGATGCGCTGGTTGTCGGGATAACTGGCCAGGTTTTCGGCAAAAAGCTCGGCGTTTTCCAGCGGCACCAGCAGGCGATGCGGTCCCTGCGGATCGGTGGCCCAGCGGTTGAAGCCCGGGTTGTAGAGGTAGATCTCTTCAAGGGTGATACCGGCCAGCTCGGCGGCCAGGTCGAGGTCAATCTGACTACCGACCTCTACCGTCGTCAGGTAGGGCTCATCGGGGATCGAATCGAGTACCACCCCGTAGGCGGGCGGATTGGCGACCAGGGCGCTGATGGCCAGCAGCTTGGGGACGTAACCCTCGGTTTCGCGGGGAAGGCTCAGCGACCAGTAATCGGTCGGTTTGCCGCGGCGTTTATTGCGGCTGATCGCCCTGGCAACGGTACCCTCACCGGAGTTGTAGGCGGCCAGCGCAAGCAGCCAGTCACCATCAAAATGTTTGTGCAGGTATTGCAGGTAGTCGAGGGCGGCACGGGTACCCTCGGCAATGTCACGACGGCCGTCATACCACCAGGTCTGCTTAAGGCCGTAGCGGCGGCCGGTGCCAGGAACAAACTGCCACAGTCCGGCGGCGCGTCCATGGGAGTAGGCGAAGGGTTGGAAGGCGCTCTCGACCACCGGCAGTAGCGCGATCTCCGTTGGCATACTGCGACGCTGCAGTTCGTCAACGATCAGGTGCATATAGGGGGAGGCGCGGTCGACGACACGCTCCAGGTAGGCAGGGTGGCTGGCAAACCACTCCAGATTGCTCTTCACTCGTTTGTGGTCGATGATCTCCAGGGAGTAACCATCGCGGATCCGGGTCCAGATATCCTTGGGTTCATCGCAGCGGGCGAGGACCGGGGCATCACTCTCCCCGCCATCCTGCTGCACAAGTAAAGATTCGCAGCCACCCAGTGCGAGCAGGGCGGTAAGCAGAAGAAGGCGACTAACCCCAAAATTCTTCTTATTCAGTAGCATGGACGCATTATCCCGAAGCGCAGGTAGCTCTTCAAGGACTCATTTAGCTTAATCGAGGGTATCTTTCCAATGGCGTACCGTGGCAAACACCTCTGCCGGTGTGGTCAGGGGATGCCCGGCAAAGCGTTCCGCGGCCGCGACCAGTGATGGAATATGGCTGCGCAGAAAGGGATTGGTCAGCTTTTCGATACCGAGTAGTGAGGGGACGGTATCCTGCTGCCTGTCCCGCAAGGCCTCTACCTGCGCCATTCGTTGCCGGGTATCGGGGTTCTCTGGCTCGGCTACCAGAGCAAAGCCAAGATTGGCCCGGGTGTACTCATGGGCGCAGTAGACCAGGGTCTGGTCGGGCAGGGCACGCAGCTTTTCCAGCGAGTGGTACATCTGCTCCGGGGTACCTTCGAAGCTCCTGCCGCAACCCGCAGCAAAGAGAGCGTCACCGCAGAAGAGGGCGTTGTGGCCCACATAACAGATATGGCCGCGGGTGTGGCCGGGGGTATCAAGTACGCGAAAGCTAAGACCACAGCCCGATAGCCGCACCTCATCACCCTCGACCAGAGGGGTGCTCATGGCAGGGATCCATTCGCTGGCAGGGCCGTAAACCGGGATCTGGTAGCGCTCGACCAGTGCCGTGATCCCGCCGGTGTGATCGCCATGATGGTGGGTGATCAGGATCGCCTCGGGAGTGAGTTGGTGTTGCGTCAGGTAATCGATAACCGGCTCTTCGTCGCCGGGATCGACAATCGCCACCGTTGGCTGGTCACGGCAACCAATAAGCCAGATATAATTGTCGTCAAAGGCATGCAGGGCATGAACTTCCATCATGGTGATAAACCTGTCAGGCTGTGCGGACCATGCGTCCGCTGGAGTGACCACCTTACACACGATGAATCGACTACTTCAAGCTTACCGCTGCAAGGACAACAGTGTTGCGCGGCGGCAACTGCGCCACTGGTACAACTCCTCACTGGGGGAGGCGGTCGCCGAGGTGGAACTGGAACAGTTGCAACAGCTCCTGCCGAATCTGTTTGGTTACCACCTGCTGCAACTGGGCATGCCGATGGCTCAGGAGATGTACAGCGCATCCCGGATCAACCACCGGATGATTCTGGACGATGTGCCGCCACTGTTACCCATTACCCTGGAAGAACGTGTTCGATTTCTTGGTCAGAGCGACCGCCTGCCTTTTGCCGCCGCCTCGCTGGATGTGCTGCTGTTGCCGCATACCATGGAGTATGCGGACAATCCGCACGAGGTGCTGCGTGAGGTGGAGCGGGTATTGATCCCGGAGGGGCACGTGGTGATCATCGGCTTCAATCCCTGGAGCCTGTTCGGTCTGGTTCGCCTGATTACCGGCTGGCGCGGCACCGCGCCCTGGTGCGGCCATTTTTACAGCGCCATGCGCGTACGTGACTGGCTGACATTGCTCGGCTTTGATACGGTTCGGGTGCAGAAGTACTATTTCCAGCCCCCACTGCAAAATCGCCGTTTGCTGCGCTCACTGGCGCGGCTTGAGCAGTTGCTACGTCGTTGGTGGCCACTACCCGGTGGGGGATACGTATTGGTGGCAAAAAAACGCGAGATGACCTTCACCCCGATCAAACCCGGGTGGCGCAAGCCACCCCAGGTGTTGCCGGTAAGTGCGGCGGAACCCTCGGCACGACGGAACCATTCATGAGCAAACAGAACGACAACACAGTAGAAGTCTTTACCGACGGCGCCTGCCGTGGCAATCCCGGTCCTGGTGGCTGGGGGGCATTGCTGCGCTTCAAGGGCAAGGAGAAGGAGCTGTATGGTGGCGAAAAGAACACCACCAACAACCGCATGGAGCTGATGGCAGCGATCAGCGCCATGGAGAGCCTCACCCGGCCCTGTCAGGTTCGCCTGACCACCGACTCCCAGTATGTGATGAAGGGGATCACCGAATGGCTGGCAGGCTGGAAGAAAAAGGGCTGGAAGACCGCCGGCAGGCAGCCGGTGAAAAATGTCGACCTGTGGCAGCGGCTCGACAAGGCGCTGGCGCCGCATCAGGTGGAGTGGAAATGGGTGCGCGGCCATACCGGCCACCCGGAAAACGAGCGTGCCGATCAACTGGCCAACAAAGGCATCGACGAACTGTAGCTCCGGAGAGGAATCATGCGGCAAATTGTACTGGATACAGAAACCACCGGCCTGGAAGCCAGGGATCACTACATCATTGAGATCGGCTGCGTCGAGCTGGTTAACCGTCGCCTTACCGGCAACAACTATCACCAGTACATCCGTCCGGATCGGGAGGTGGACCCGGGGGCGATGGAGGTCCACGGTATCACTAACGAATTCCTCGCTGATAAGCCCCCGTTCGCTGACATCATGGGCGACTTTCTCGCTTATCTGCAGGGGGCAGACGAACTGGTTATCCACAACGCCCCCTTCGACATCGGCTTTCTTAACCAGGAGCTGAGCCGCAATCAGGGACCCTACCGTAACCTGCGCGACCACTACGGGGTGCTGGATACCCTGGTGATGGCGCGGCAGATGCACCCGGGGCAGAAGAACAACCTCGATGCCCTGTGCAAGCGTTACCAGATCAACAATGAACAACGAACCCTGCACGGCGCGTTACTCGACGCCGAGATCCTCGCCGATGTCTACCTGAGCATGACCGGTGGTCAGACCTCGCTCTCCCTGAGCGCCTCCGGTGAGGCCGGGCAGGGGGAAGAGGTCCGTCGCCTGGCCGAAGGTCGCCCGCCGCTGAAGGTCATCCGCGCCAGCGACAGTGAACTGGCCGCGCATCAGCAACGGCTACAAGCCATCGACAACAAGAGCGGTGGCAACTGCCTGTGGAAGACGCTGGAGAACTGATTGCACCAACGGGTGACGCGCACTATCAGAGTGCGCCCTGTTATGGTGCGTGATGGAGGGGAATTCAGCCAGAAACGGTACTTTTACGAAGCTGGCACGGTTAGTGCAATGAAGAGGGTGTGGTAATCAGTACCACTCTCCTTTTGGTTTTACGAAGTTGATTCGTATGGCGTTCCCGGAAACGGGAACGCCATTTTTTTCGCCGACGCTCAGCTGCCGTTGAGTAGCAGGTGTACCCAGATGCTCGCCGCATAGCCCAGGCCAATGGCCCAGATCCATTTGAGATGGACAAAGAAGGTGTAGATGCCACGTGCCTGCCCCATCAGCGCCACCCCCGCGGCCGAGCCGATAGAGAGCAGGGAACCGCCGACGCCAGCGGTAAGGGTGACCAGCAGCCACTGGTCGAGGCCCATCTCCGGTCTCATGGTCAGCACCGCGAACATCACCGGGATGTTGTCGACGATGGCGGAGAGCAGTCCCACCAGCACATTGGCCCAGGTAGGGCCGAGGCCGATATACATCGTCTCAGAGGCCATCGCCAGAAAGCCCAGGGTACCCAGACCGCCGACGCAGAGCACTACACCGTAGAAGAACATCAGGGTGTCCCACTCGGCGCGCTTCATGCTGATGAAGATATCGAAGGGTTTGTGCCGTGGTTTGACCACATGGGCGATCTCGGCCATGTCCATTTCCGGTCCGTCGATGATGTGCTGCAGGTGCTTCTCTTCATACATACGCAGACGGTAGCCGTAGAATTTGAGCAGGCCGAGGCCAGTCATCATCCCCAGTACCGGTGGCAGGTGGAGGAAGTTGTGTCCGGTAACCGCCATGATGATGGTGAACATGAACAGGGCAATGACAACCAGGCCGCCTTTCTTGATCTGGACCTTGTCACTGACGGCTTCCGGATTGCCACCGGCAACGGCAAATGACATCAATGCCGCCGGTACCAGCCAGTTGACCAGTGATGGGATAAATAGATGGAAGAAATCGTTGAAATGCACAATCCCTTTTTGCCACACCATCAGGGTGGTGATGTCACCGAACGGGGAGAATGCCCCACCCGCATTGGCCGCCACCACGATGTTGATACAGGAGAGGGCGACGAATTTCGGTTTGCCAACACCCACGGCCATCACTACGGCGGCCATTAGCAGGGCAGTGGTCAGGTTGTCAGCGACGGGCGAGATAAAGAAAGCCAGCAGACCAGTGATCCAGAAGACGGTTTTAAGTGAGAAACCGCGGGAGACCAGCCAGGCACGCAGGGCATTAAACACCTGACGCTCTTCCATGGTGTTGATATAGGTCATCGCCGCCAGCAGGAAGAGGAACAGTTCGGCGTATTCCAGCAGGTTGTGCCGGATCGCTTCGCCAGCGGTATGGGTGTCACCGGTGTTGATGTAGGCCAGGGCAACCAGCACCCAGATCGCCCCTGCGGCAACGATTACAGGTTTGGATTTGCGCAGGTGAAGAAACTCTTCACCGACCACCATGGCATAAGCGCCAACAAACAAAATCAGGGCCAGCGTTGCTTGCCACGTTCCTGTCAGATCGATCTGCCCACTGGAGGCAAAGGCACTCGCCGGTATGCCCAGCAGCATGACAAATAGAACGCGCAATAAAACGGTAATACGGTTATTCATGGATAGTCCTTACGTACGGATCAAGCCAGTGACGAAACGGTTTGGATAGTACCACAACCGTTGCTGGTGGCATTGTATATCGAAAGGTTTTTCTCCGATTATCAGATTTTCTTTGTCATTCTTTTATCTGATTTTTACTTGACTGCTTTCGTGCTGCTATGATCTACAGGGAATATCTACAACACAAATAGATAGTATTGATTTTTTTGTAAACGATGACAGACGTAGGCTGTTTAGCGGCAGGGATGAGATGCTGGAGGTTGTAAATGAATCAAAGTAGAGAATCCAATAGTGGCCCGACATCACGTTGGGTAACCTTTCGCCTGGAGGACGAAACCTACGCTGTTGATGTGATGCAGATCCGTGAGGTGTTGCGTCGCCAGGAAATTTCGCCGGTACCAGGGGCACCCGCTTATGTGCTGGGGATTATCAATCTGCGTGGTAGTGTTGTTGCTATTATCGATACCCGCAGTCGCTTCGGCCTGTCACGGCGTGACGAGATGGACGATGCCTCTCGGATTCTGGTCATGGATTCCGCCGACACGGTAGTGGGTTTTCTGGTGGATAGCGTCAGTGAGGTGGTCGATCTCAATAATGATCGGATCGAGTCACCACCGGATACTGGCAGCGGTCAGGCATCCCGTTTTATCAGCGGGCTCTATAACCATCCAAACGGTCTGCTGATCCTGCTGGATGGCAGTAAGTTGCTTACCGAAGACGAAGCCGCAGAGGTGGCCTCAATCTGAGGCGCACCCACGTGGCCTAAAGCGCCCGGCTGGCCAGCATGATCCCGGTGTCGGCTTCGCTGGTGCGCAACTCAAAGCCCAGCGAACGTACCAAATCCAGCATCTTCTTGTTATCCGCAAGGATCTCCCCGTCCATACTACGATAGCCACGCTCCCTGGCGGCATCCATCAGATGGGTCATCAACTGCGAACCCAGACCATGGTGTTGCCACTCATCGGCAACAGCCAGGGCGAATTCGCAACTGGTTCCATCTGGATTAACCACGTAGCGCGACACGCCCAGTTCGACCTCCTCATCCCCCACCTCCTGTACCGCGATCAGCGCCAGCTCACGGTTATAGTCGAGTTGGGTGAAGCGGATCAGCATCTCCTGGGTAAGTTCGTTAATCGTCTGCATGAAACGGAAGTAGCGCGACTGTGGTGACAGGCGACGAACGAATTTCTGCACGATCTCGGCATCTTCCGGGCGGATCGGGCGGATGGTGATGTTGGTGCCATCGGCCAGTTGCTGTTGATGCACCAGATGGTGGGGGTAGGGGTGGATCGCCATGTGATCATAGGGATCGAGCGAAGGCGTCCGGTGGGTCACCATAATGCGGCAGTCCAGGGCCATGACGCCGTTTTCATCGGCGACCAGCGGATTGATATCCATCTCTTCGATCTGTGGCAATTGGCAGACCATCTCCGAAACCCGGATCAACACCTGTTCAAGTTCGTCCATGTCGATGGCACCCTGATTACGGTGCGCCCGCAACGAACGCGCGGTGCGGGTCTGATTGATCAGGCTACCCGCGAGGAACTGGTTGAGTGGTGGCAGGGCCACGGCACGATCACGCAGCGCCTCCACTTCTGTGCCACCAGCGCCGAAGGTGATGACCGGACCAAATACCTGGTCACGTGTCACCCCTACCAGCAGTTCACGGGCATGTTGCGCGTGGTACATGGGTTCCACCACCACACCATCGATCTTTGCGTCTGGTGCATTGAGTTTCACCTCTTCCACCAGATCGTTGTAGGCGGTGCGCACCGCCTGGGCGTTATTGATGTTGAGGCGTACACCACCCACGTCGGTTTTATGCGTCAGTTGCTCCGAGTTGATCTTCATTACCACCGGGAAACCGTGATTCTCAGCTGCAATCAACGCCTCGTTGGCTGAGCGGCAGTTGGTTCCCGGATTGACCGGAATGGCGAAGGCGTGCAGCAGTGCCTTCGCCTCCAGCGAGGTGAGTTGATTACGCTTTTCTGCCAGGGCGCTTTCAATGATCAGTCGCGCACCTTCGATATCCGGGCTACTGAAGTGGCCCAGCGAACCCGGCACCTGCACCAGCATCTGCTGGTTGCGGTAGTAGTTGGAAAGAAAGGCAAAGGCCTCAACCGAAGATTCCGGGTTGGTGTAGGTGGGGATATGGTGCCTGGCAAATAACTCGTTGGCCTTACGCACATGGCCTTCACCCATCCAGCAGGTCAGGATCAGTTTGCGGGATTTTTCCCGTGCTTCAATAACCGCCTGGGCGCAGGCAGTGGCATCGGTCATCGCCTGTGGCGTGAGCATCACCAACACACCGTCAACGTTGGGATCGTTGAGACAGGCCTCGGTGGCCATGGCATAGCGCGAATCGGTGGCGTCCCCCAAAATGTCGATAGGATTGCCGTGTGACCAGTGTGCGGGCAGGTTCGCTTCCAGGGTTTTGATTGTCTCTGGCGAGAGCTGCGCCAGTTCAACTCCAAGGTCGGCAGCACGGTCTGTGGCCATGACCCCCGGACCGCCGCCGTTGGTGAGGATTACCAGGCGGTTACCGTTGACCCGGTGAGAGGAGGAGAGCAATTGGGCCGCGCCAAAGAGTTGCGAAATGCTGTCGGCACGGACCACACCTGCACGCTGTAATGCCGCATCAAAGACATCATCATCTCCGATCAGTGCCCCGGTATGGGTCATTGCCGCCTTCGAGCCGCTGCTGTGACGACCAGCCTTGATCACGATAGTCGGCTTCATCCGTGCCGCTACCCGCAGGCCACTCATGAAACTACGCGAATTACGGATACCTTCTATATAGAGGAGGATGCTGCGGGTCTCGCTATCCTGGGCCAGATAGTCGAGCAGGTCACCGAAGTCCACGTCTGCCGCATCGCCCAGTGAAGCGATAGCGGAGAAGCCGATGCCGCGGCTCTCAGCCCAGTCGAGGATCGCGGTACAAAGTGCGCCGGACTGGGATACCATCGCCATCTGCCCCGGCAGCGCGGCGTTCTTGCTAAAGGTGGCATTCATCCCCACCTTAGGTCTAATCAGGCCAAGGCAATTGGGACCGAGAATGCGGATATGGTATTGATGCGCCACCTCCAGCATCTTGCGTTCATAGACCGCTCCCTTGCCGTCGCCCTCGCTGAAACCGGCGGAGATCACAATCGCCGCACGCACGCCGTGCTCACCGCAGGCATGGATAATGTCGGGCACGGTCGGTGCCGGGGTGGCGATTACCGCGAGGTCTACCGGTGCGGTGATTGACTGGATGTCCGGGTAGCAGGTATTACCCTTGAGTTTTTTATGCTTGGGATTGATCGGGTAGAGCTTGCCGTGAAACTTGCTTTTCAGCAGGTTCTCGTAGAGCAATGCGCCAAGTGACTGAGGACGGGTGCTGGCACCAAAAATAGCGATGGATTTGGGAGAGATAAGTCGGTCAAGATAATGCGGACCCATGATATTTCCTGTATAGGTTGTGCGTGAAGTTCCTCAATGTGCAATATCATAGACTAGACTTCGCCCTAATGCGTAGAGACAACCAGTGATCTCTCACTCACTTTAGAAATTGATCGAATGACTATTTCCTTCATCTCACACCATGACTGCGAATTGCACGATATGGGTGATTTTCATCCGGAGAGTCCGCAGCGTTTGCGTGCGATTCAGGATCAGTTGATCTCAACCGGGCTGGATGTCGCGCTCAGACACTTTAATGCACCCAAGGCGACCCGCGAGCAGTTACAAAGGGTACATACGCCAGAATATGTAGAGAGCGTTTTCCGCAGCGCACCGGACGATGGCATTGTCTGGCTCGATCCCGACACCGGTATGATGCCGTACACCCTCAATGCCGCTTTGCGTGCCGCAGGCGCAGCGGTGATGGCGACGGATATGGTACTTGAGGGAAAAACCGATCAGGCCTTCTGTAGCGTTCGCCCACCCGGTCATCACGCGGGTCCCGATTACGCCATGGGTTTCTGCCTGTTCAACAACGTTGCGGTAGGAGTGGCCCATGCCATGGCCTACCATTGGGTCGACCGGGTTGCGATCATTGATTTCGATGTCCACCACGGTAACGGTACCGAAGATATTTTCAGGAATGATGAACGGGTGCTTATCTGTTCCAGCTTTCGGCATCCCTACTATCCCTTCACTGGCGCCGATACTGTCTCATCACACATCGTCAATTCCACCCTTGCCGGTGGTAGCGACAGCAAGGCGTTTCGTGCTGCGGTAAGCGAGCAGTGGTTACCCGCGTTACACGCGTTCCGACCGCAAATGATGTTTATCAGCGCAGGCTTCGATGCCCATGCCGCCGACGAGATGGGCGGCCTGATGCTGTGGGAGGATGACTATCGCTGGGTAACTGCAGAGCTGAAAAAGATCATGCTGCAATACGGTAATGGCCGAATCGTCTCAATGCTGGAAGGGGGCTATGACAACGGCGCACTGGCACGTAGTGTGGTGGCGCATCTGAATGCCATGTTAGATTAAAAAAAAGCGGCCTTACGGCCGCTTTTTTGTTTTGCTATTGCGCTTTACGTTCTTTCCATTTCTGCGCTTCGTCATCCCAGCCATCCATACGCACATAGGAGTTGGAGCGGGGGCTGGCGATCATGTTGGGTTCCACCTCAACACCGATCCCTTCCAGGAAGTTGACCAGACCGATACGCTCGATCATTTCACCGGTACGTTCATGTTCCAGTGCATTCTCGGCGAAGAAGTCGATGATGCTGCCGGCCAGCTCCTCGATCTTCTCGAAGTCCTCGTCGCTCTCCAGTTTCATGAAGGGGATGATCACGGTACCCATCAGGTCGCCGATCTTCAGGGTGCGCTTGCCGCCGACAAGGATTGAAACACCACGGTCATCACCAGGACTCAGCGCCTTGTTCATCACGTTGAGACAGTGCATACAGCGCACACAGTCCTTGTTGTTGACCGCCAGGGTATCGTCGTCGTTGAGACTCAACGCCTGGGTAGGGCAGCGGGTGATGACATTGTCGATCACATATTTGCGTCCCTTGGCCTCGACAAAGTTCTTCACCTCTTCCTGATCGACCTTCATCTCGTCACGCCAGGTGCCGATCACCGAGAAGTCGGCGCGGTGGATCGAGTTCATGCAGTCGTTGGCACAGCCAGAGACCTTAAACTTGAATTTGTAGGGAAGGGCGGGGCGGTGCATGTCATCAAGGAAGGCGTTGACCAGGGTACGGTGGGTGCGCTGTTCGTCGACGCAGGACATCTCGCAACGCGCCGCACCGACGCAGGACATACCTGTACGTACCGCAGGACCGGCACCGCCAAGGTCGAAGCCCATCTCATTGATTTCGTCGAAGGCGGGTTGAACATTTGCGGTGGTGCAACCCTGGAACATGATGTCGCCGGACTGGCCGTGGAAGGCGATCAGGCCCGAGCCATACTTCTCCCAGATATCGCAGAATTTACGCAGGGTGGCGGTGTCGTAGTGCATTCCGGCCGGTGGCTGGATGCGCAGGGTATGGAACTCAGCCGCGGCGGGGAATAGCGGCTTTTTGTTCTCATCCATCAATTCAGTGAAGCGTGGGATAACGCCGCCACCGTAACCGACTACACCGACGGTGCCACCCTTCCAGTAGCCCTTACGGGTTTCGTAGGAGGTCTCCAGTTGGCCCATCAGGTCAACCATCATGTCGTTATCTTTTGCCAGACGTTTGATGCCGGTGACAAAGCTGGGCCAGGGCCCGCTCTCCAGCTGGTCAAGCATGGGGGTATCGTGCATTTTCTTAGCCATTACAAATTCTCCCTAGATACAAAGGAATTAACACGGTTCCCGGTCTGCCCATCCAACTGCTACTACTTTCGCCGTCATGCGGCGCACAGAAGGTGATGCTGCCGTTAGTTACGGGGTTACCCGTGGTAATAACATAGTAATTTGGTCAAGAAAGATCAACCGCCCTTATAGAAATAGTCACCCTGCAAGTTATGAGGTGATTCTGGTGTCCGTATCGGGACAAACCACAGACGCAGGCATATAGTGATTACTGTAGCGGAGGAGGCCGCAATGAGTGTCAATTATCGTAAACTTGCTATCACTCTGTTGGCCGTCGCACTGGCGGCACTGGCCTGGCTGGGTACGGTGGATGAGTATGGCAGGGAGTACACCGACAAGGGCTTTAAGCGTGCCCTGGTGACCTTCGCCGTGGCGCGGACCCTCAATGGGGTGATCTCGGTGGCGCAGGGGACGGAGATCGCGGTGCAACCCGCCGGAATTGGTATCAACTTCACCCCGGGTGAGATCCTCGATCCTATTAACGATCTGGTTGAGCGTTTCTCCTGGGTCATGCTGGCCAGCAGTACCTCACTGGGGTTGCAGAAGCTGCTGCTGGCGATCTTCTCCTCCACCGCCTTCACCGTATTAATCCTGCTGGCGTTGCTGCTGGCAGTCGCTGCACTCTGGTATTCGGGACGACGCCCAGAGTGGATAAAGCCACTGGCCTACAGAATTGCCCTGGTCATCCTTGCCCTGCGTTTTGCCATTCCGCTGGTCGCCATCGCCTCGGAAGGGGTGTTCCATTTCTTTCTTGAAGAGCAGTACAGCAGCTCCACCCAGGGTATCGAGCAGACCAGTGAGGAGATCGCCCGAGTTAACAGCCACGCAGAGGCGCAGCGCCCTATCACTACCGAGGACTCGCTGCTGGCGCGAGCAAGACAGATGTACAATAACGCCGCTGCCACTCTGGATATTCAGGGCTATATCTCGCGTTACAAAGCTGCGGCGGCAAACGCCAGTGAACACGCGATTAACCTGATTGTCATCTTCATTCTGCAAACTGTGCTCCTTCCCCTGCTGTTTTTATGGCTTTTGTTACAACTGATAAAGCGTTTGTCACACTTCAACCCGCTGGTCTGACAGGCGGTGTTGCGAAGGAAAAACGGTGGACTATAGTTGGCTTATCAAATCGTTGGGGAAGACGACTTGATGAGGTAAAAGCACAGAAAATAGGAGTGGAGGAACCTCATGGAAGCAATGCAAATGAAACGGGCAGAGCCGAGGGTCAAGCCCGTGAACGGACGAATTTATCGCACAGCAGGTGACGAAAGCCTGCTGGTCTTGGGTGTTGACTCCGGTAGTGTCTTTGTCGAATTCGCCGATGGCCGTTTTCGTCACGTGAGCTACCGTGAGTGGGAAAAACTCAATCCGAACCCCTCGCGCTGCTAGGCGGCGCGCTTTGCTGTAGATAAGCCGACGCAAGTCGGCTTTTTTTATGCCCAGGGATGGGCAGCCTGACGCAGGCGCATCACTATCGTGTTAAACACCTCTTCGGCATCGCCGTGCGCTGTTTAGGCGGGTATAATCCCGCCTTTCTGTAAAAACCCAAAAAAGACGACCGAACAGGCCCTATTCTGCATGAGCAACAAAACCCGCTTTGCCCCCAGTCCGACCGGCTATCTCCACGTCGGCGGCGCCCGTACCGCCCTTTTTTCCTGGCTCCATGCCCGCAAACATGGCGGTCGCTTTGTGCTGCGTATTGAAGATACCGACCTGGAGCGCTCCACTCAGGAGTCGGTGAATGCCATCCTCGAGGGGATGACCTGGCTCGGACTGGAGTATGACGAAGGCCCGTTCTACCAGACTCACCGTTTTGATCGCTACAACGAAGTGATCGACCAGATGCTGGAGAGCGGACACGCCTATCGCTGCACTTGCTCCAAAGAGCGTCTGGAGGCCCTGCGCGAAGATCAGATGAAGCGTAAGGAGAAGCCGCGCTACGATGGCCACTGCCGTGCGCTAAGTGTCAGTGCCGACGAACCGCACGTGATCCGTTTCCGTAATCCTGCCGAAGGCGTGGTGCGCTTCGATGATATGGTGCGGGGCAAGGTGGTGTTTCAGAATACGGAGCTGGATGATCTGATCATCCGTCGCACCGACGGCTCGCCCACCTATAACCTCACCGTGGTGGTGGATGATCTGGACATGGGGATCACCCATGTTATTCGTGGCGACGACCACATTAACAACACCCCGCGTCAGATCAACCTGCTACAGGCGATGGGTGCCGAGCCGCCGCACTATGCCCATGTGCCGATGATCCTCGGCGACGACGGCGCACGTCTCTCCAAGCGCCACGGCGCGGTCAGCGTGATGCAGTACAAGGAGCAGGGGATTCTGCCTGAGGCGCTGCTTAACTATCTGGTGCGTCTGGGCTGGTCCTATGAAGATCGTGAGGTCTTCTCCCTCGATGAGATGATCGAGCTGTTCGACATCAACGACGTCAACAAGGCAGCCTCGGCGTTTAATACCGAAAAGTTGTTGTGGCTCAACCAGCACTACATCAAGAGCGACAAACCGGAGCGTATCGCCCACCTGCTCAGTCCGCATATGGGGGATCTGGGTATCGATCCGTCCGAAGGACCTGAGCTGGTCGCAGTGGTCGAGGCGCAGCGTGAGCGGGCCAAGACTCTGGTGGAGCTGGCCGAGATCAGCGCCTTCTACTACCGCGACTTCGACGGCTATCCGGAAAAAACAGCGAAGAAGGCGTTCGTCGAGGCGGCCATCGCCCCCCTGGAGACAGTGAAGGCGAAACTGGCTGCACTTACCGACTGGAGTCGCGAGGCGATCCACGGCTGCATCGAGCAGACCGTGGCCGAACTGG
>JBNKBG010000002.1:48475-68857 GCA_050287105.1 Thiohalomonadaceae bacterium | reverse complement strand
CTGACGCCAGCCGCCGCCAGGGCATCGAGTTTTGCCAGCAGCGGCCGGGCGCGGCAGAGCACGGCGGCGCAGCAGAGGCCGACCCACTGCATGAAGAGTGAGGTGAGTGCCAGGTGGAGCCAGGGGTCGATAACGCTGTGGCTGGCGGCGAGGGTGAGGATCAGGGCGAACAGCTCAGAGAGGATCACCACGGCGAACACGGAGTTCAGGCCGCAGAAATCCGGCAAAAAGAAATTTTTACTCTGGCTATCGCTGGAGGCCACCGCACTGCATCCCCGAAAAATTATCTGTTCATAATAGCCCCATTCGAGCCGTAGAGACGAGAGAGCCGTCGCAGCCGATGCGACGATTCGGCTATACTGCCGCAAATTCCAATCGATTCAGCCAGATGGATTAGCCATGAGCGAAAACAAAAGCGTCGAAAAACCCTGGACCGGCCGCTTCAGCGAACCCACCGATGCCTTCGTCGAGGCCTTCGGGGCCTCGGTCGGTTTTGACCAGCGTATGTACAGCCAGGATATCCGTGGCTCCATCGCCCACGCGCGAATGCTGACCAAGGTCGGTGTGCTCACCGCCGACGAGCGCGACGCGATCATCCGTGGCCTCACCCAGATCGAAGCGGAGATCGAGGCGGGTGACTTTGCCTGGTCCATTGCACTCGAAGATGTGCACATGAACATCGAAAAACGGCTCACCGACAAGATCGGCGAGGCGGGCAAGAAGTTGCACACCGGCCGTTCGCGTAACGACCAGGTCGCCACCGACGTGCGCCTCTACCTGCGCGACGAGATCGACGGTGCCATTACCCCGGAACTGAAGCGGCTGCAAAGCGCCTTGATCGATCTGGCCGAGCGCGAGGCGGAGACCATCATGCCCGGCTTCACCCATCTGCAAACCGCGCAGCCGATCACCTTCGGCCACCACATGCTGGCGTGGAACGAAATGCTGCAGCGCGACAGCGAGCGTTTGCTCGATTGCCGCAAGCGGGTCAACATCATGCCACTCGGTTCCGCCGCGCTGGCCGGGACCACCTATCCCATCGATCGTGAATTCACCGCCAAGGAACTCGGCTTCGACATGGTCGGCCGCAACTCCCTCGACGGCGTCTCCGATCGCGACTTCGTCATCGAATTTCTCAGTTGGTCGTCGCTGCTGCTGATGCACATGTCACGCTTCAGCGAGGAGCTGATCCTCTGGAGCTCCAGCCAGTTCGACTGGGTCGATCTCGGCGACGCCTTCTGCACAGGCTCCTCAATCATGCCGCAGAAGAAAAACCCCGACGTGCCGGAACTGGTGCGCGGCAAAACCGGTCGCGTCTTCGGTTCGCTCGCCTCCATGCTGATGATCATGAAGGGCCAGCCGCTTGCCTATAACAAGGACAACCAGGAAGACAAAGAGCCGCTGTTCGATGCCATCGATACAGTAAAGGGCTGCCTCAAGGTCTACGCCGACATGATGGCGCAGATCAAACTGAAACCGGAAAACATGCGCGAAGCGGCACTGCGCGGTTTCTCCACCGCCACCGACCTGGCCGACTATCTGGTGCGCAACGGTGTCGCCTTCCGTGATGCCCACGAAATCGTCGGCAAGGCCGTTGCCCTCGGCGTCACCACCAAACGCGATCTCTCCGAGATGAAACTGGAAGAGCTGCAACAGTTCTCCAAAGCGATCAAGGAAGACGTGTTCAGCTATTTAACGCTAGAAGGATCGGTGGCTGCGAGAAAGCACGTCGGTGGCACTGCGCCGGAACGTGTGAAAGCAGCGGTAAAACAGGCGAGGACTTTGCTGCAAAAATGAAAAAGAAAGGCCGCTTAATGCGGCCTTTTCTTTCATACCATGAGTCAATTTTTGTTGTGCATATATCGCTTGGTTAGTTCCCAAGAAACTCGTTCGCAATTCTGTACTGCTCCTCATTCTCCGTCGTGACATGTTCCCTGTCTTCCGCCACATCTTTTGACAGCAGTGCCAGGCGTGCGCTGGTGGCGGCGCTGTAGGCGGGGATATCGACGCCTTCCACAATCGCTGAGGTTGGCGAGACGATGGCGCTGATGCCGCAGGCGACGTGGTGGGCGGCCATGGTGTGCCAGTCGGCTTCCTGACCGCAGGCAGCGTAGGTTTCCACGGCGATGCTCTTGGCGCTGCGGTAGGCGTCGAGCAGTTCCGTTTCGCTGGGATCGCTGGCGGCGGCACAGGCGAGGTCGGCGTTGAGGCGGGAGTCCGGGGCCAGTTCGAGGACCCGGCGGATGAACTTGGCGCCCAGTTGGCGCTGCTTCGTCAGTGGTAGTGCGGCAAGCGCCTGTTTGAAGCTGGTTTCGTCGGTAATTGTCGCCATGTTCCCCTCTCCCTTTGCCGTGACTACGGTATATCAAGGGTAGACCAGAATCCCGATATGTAATGTGCCGCAACTCACTTCCGCGACCGCTTCCACGCTACAATGGCCGCCCCATTTTGTGAGCGCAGCGATGAATCCCTGGAAACTGATCGACACGAGCGAGATCCCCGATAACGGCGGTGAGTTGCGCCTCTATCAACGGGGCGAAGAGCACTCCATCACCATCGTCGGGGGCGGCGAGTTGATGAACAGCCGGGTGTTTGGCTCCGAGGAGGCGCTGGCGGAGCTGGGCTGTACGGCGGTGGCCGGGCGGGCGCAGGCACGGGTGTTGGTCGGTGGTCTCGGTATGGGTTACACCCTGGCGGCGGCGCTGCGCCATCTTGCTCCTGACGCGGAGCTGGTGGTGGCGGAGCTGGTACCGGCGGTGGTGCGCTGGAACCGGGAGTTCATCGGCGGTTATGCGGGACACCCGTTGGCGGACCCGCGGGTGACGGTGCGCGAAGGGGATATCGCCCGCATCCTCAAACGGGAGCGGGAGAGTTTCGATGCGATCCTGCTCGACGTGGACAACGGCCCGGAGGGGCTGACCCATCGGGCCAACGACTGGCTCTATAGCGATGCCGGACTGGCGGCCGCCTACGACACCCTGCGTCGCGGTGGCGTGCTGGCGGTCTGGTCGGCGGGGCCGGATCGCGGTTTCAGCGAGCGGCTGCGCCGCGCCGGGCTCGAGGTGGCGGTGCACACGGTGCGAGCCCACGCCGGACGCAAGGGTGCGCGGCACACCATCTGGCTGGCCGAACGCCAGGGCTGAGCCGGTGCCGTTGGCGCGATGATGTTATAGTGACCCCTCTGGTAGTGGGGGTCGGCAACCGCCGATGCTCCAACGCCCGGAAATCTCTCTTCGGCTTTGCCTTGCGCCTCCCCCGATGCGTTCTGCCTGACTGGACAGTCGTTTTCAGGCCTGGCACAAGGCGCTGTTCATGCAGGACTACAAGGTCAAGCTCGAGACCCTGACCCTCGGCGGAGTCGATTACCGTATTCGTTCACTGCTCGACCGGCAGCAGTATTCCGACCCGGACGGTGCCGCGGCGCGGGCGAATATCTCTCCTGCGATGTGGCCGATCTTCGGCCTGGTCTGGCCTGCGGGGCGCTTCCTGGCCGAGACGATGGCGAGCTTCCCTCACCAGGGACGGCGGATTCTGGAAGTCGGCTGCGGGATCGGCCTTGCCAGTCTGGTACTGCAAAAAAGCGGCGCAGACATCACCTCCACCGATCTACACCCCCTGACCGAGACCTTTCTGGAGAAGAATCTGGCGCTGAATGCCATGGCGCCACTGCCCTACTACGTCGGTTCCTGGGAGGAGACAGAGCTGGAACTGGAGCGTTTTGATCTCATCATCGGCAGCGACCTGCTCTACGAGGCGGAGCACCCGTCGCTGCTGGCGGCGTTTATCGATCGGCACGCCGCCGAGCGGGCGGAGGTGATCATCGTTGATCCGGGTCGTGGCCATCACGGCCGTTTTAACCGTGCCATGGATGGGCGGGGCTTTCGCCGGGAGACCGGCTGGTCCAACCGACAGCCGATCCGCGATACCCTGGCGAAGGGGCATCTACTTAATTTTCACCGTGGTGTCTGAGTCGTGTGGCGGAGTTTTGCTATGATGGCCTGCCGGAGTGGCGGTGTGGAGAGCGCCAATGATAGTCCTCAAACAATCCCTGGCGAGCTGGAACAGCGAGGCGTTTGAGCGCAATTTCTGCGCCGAGGTGGAGGGGTTGCCCGCCACGCTGCTGCCGCTGCAACAGGGGCTGGCGCTCAGCTCCAGCGTTGCCGACGAGCCGTTTCGGCTCATGCTGATCGCCACGGAGGAGTCGGCGGATGGCCTGCGGGTAAAGGCCGGGGTATTCTACAGCGGGATTATCGCCGGCTGCAGTTGCGCCGATGACCCGACCCCCCAGGACCGGCAGCAGGAGTATTGTGAGCTGGAGTTCCTGATTGACAGCAAAACAGCAGAGGCCACGGTGCGTCTGCTGGATGATGAGTAACCTTTAACCAACAGTGAGTATTCGTATGTCCGAACAACCTTCAACTAACTTCTGGCTCGGTAACGCCCTCCTGGCTATCGCAATGATGATGCTGCTGTTCATGGGCAGTGCCTGGGAGAGCATGGGTGCGGTGGCCATGGTGGTCTGGGTCGGCCTGGTGGGCATGGGTGTTTACCTGGTCATGCAGAAGAACGAAGACGCCTAGCACGGCTCAATCGAGCAGCTCACCACTGTCAGCAAAACGTATCTGGCGGGTCTCCCCCGCCATGGTGATCTCCGCTTCCTCCAGCGCCCCGTTTGGGTAATAGCGGTAGCGATGTTCCATCTCCAGCGCCCCATAGACCAGCTTCTGACACAGGGTCATCTGCCCCTGCTCATCGTAGGCGGCACGAAAGTAGGTGTTGCGGTTTGCCGTCTCGTTTTCCTGTAACTCACTGGCCATTTTCAGCGGTAGTTTAACGCCGCTATAGGTGACGAAATAACGCCATGAATGTGGCTTCTCTTCCTGCATTTAGCCGATCCAATTGTTAAATAAGTTTCAATCGTATCGGTGTCGTAGTGCTCTCTCCATCAGGATTGCTGATAGAAGAGAGGGCATGGCTGGGGCGGGTTACAGTGCGCTTTTGATCCAGATCATCTGTGTGGAAGAAAGGGGGAGAAATAGCTGCCGATCTGGGGAATTGTTGATCAACATCAATGTTGATTGCGGATTCAGGGACTTGAATATGGGCAGTTCGAAAACCGTTACTCGGACTGACTTGAGCTCATTTTGTGGTATTTGAATATTTTAAAGGAGTATTGCAATGCTTGAATCAATTATTGTCCCGCTGATCTTTGGCGCACTGTTCTTCTTCCTCTTCTCTGCGTTCATTTTTGATCACTAAGCAACTCCTCAGAATGGATTTTTTTATATACTCCCCCCCATTCTGATTTAACCTATACAGCCAACAATCGTTGGCTGTATTTTTTTGTCCCGCCGCTTTCCCTCCCCCATTTACCTGGCAGCGCAACGAGTTGTAGTGGGTGCATTGCTATCTGTTTCCGAGTAGAGTTGGTTGAAACAGGGAATAAAAATGGCATACAGGGAGGAGGCCAGATGGAACACCAGATACCGCTCTACACGCTGGACGGGGTTAAGGATGCCAACAAGAGCGTACACCCCTTTTCTACCGAGGATGGCCTGGGGCTCTCATTAAGCCGCTTCCACCGTGACGACTGTGATGACGTGGTGGTGTTAATCCATGGTCTGACCAGTTCAAGCGACATGTTCATCATGCCGGAGCACTATAACCTGGTGAGCTACCTGCTGGATAACGGACTCACCGACGTCTGGTGCCTCGATTACCGCATGAGTAACCACTTTAGCTATAACCTCCAGCCCAACAGATTCAGCATGGATGATGTGGCGCTCTACGACCACCCCAAAGCCATCGAGGAGGTGCGTCAGGTGGTCGGCGAGAATAAACGGATTCACGTGATCGCCCACTGCGTCGGCTCGCTCACCTTTAGTATGGCGCTGGCGGCAGAAACGGTGAAGGGGATTACCAGTTGTATCGCCAACAGTATCTCCCTGACGCCCTATATTCCGCGCTGGTCGCGCTTCAAGATCAGCGTCTTTCCCTTTATTCTGGAACGTATTCTGGATATCCCCTACGTTTCGCCCGGCTGGCCGGATGAACCACGCATGACGCGGGGAAAACTGCTGTCAAAGGCCATCAGTCTGTTCCATCATGAGTGCAAGGAACCGGATTGCCATATGTTGAGCCTGATGTGGGGTACCGGATTTCCGGCACTGTTTGAGCACGAGAATATTTCTGATGTGACCCACCATCGCCTTGCAGACCTGTTTGGTGGAACGGGTATGAATTACCATCGAAATGTGGCGGCAATGGTAAACGCCAACCACCGTGCGATAAAAACGCGTAACGACAAACCACAATATAAGGCGTTGCCCGACGACTATTTTGAGGCAGGGGTGAAGATCAAAACGCCGATACTGTTTATGACGGGTGACCGTAATCGTGTTTTTGCCGATTCAAATATCCACTGCTATGAGCAGATGGTCGCGCATGGCGCCAGACACCATAGCCTGAAAGTGGTTGAAAAATATGGGCATCAGGATATGTTTATGGGTACGCATTGCGACCGCGACACCTTCCCGGCAATGCTCGAATACATTCAGAAGCATAAAACAGCGTGATGAATAAGTAAGTTACAGGATGTAGTGATGATCGCCACGGACAACCAGGCAGGTATCAATAACAAGACACTGCTTGCGAGCAGGCACAGCCGACACCGTGGGGATTACTCATCCGAAGTGAACAGCCAATTACTCTATGAATTGATGAAGGAGTATTACAAACTGGCCCCGCGGGTCAGTGTGAGTACCTATGGCCTGATCGCCGTTATCATCTTTTTCTTCTGGGGCTTATTACCCCATGAAACCCTGATTATTTGGGGTTTATCCACCTTCGCAACCGCGACCCTGCTGTTGGTTTCAGTTTCCCGGTTCAGACGCCATGGTAACGTAAAGAATGCTGACTATTGGTTGAAAATAAGCCTGTGGTTGGCGGTCCTCCATGATGCGCCATTGGGCTTTATCGGCCCCATGGGTATCATGGCGGACAACGAGCATTTTCAAATTCTCACGCTGTTCATGATGGGAGGCATGGCAGCGGGTGCCATCACCACCCGCGGCGTCATATATAAAGTCTACGCAGTCGCGATGGTTACACTGTTGTTGCCAACAGTCATCTTCCTGGCCATGGAGAATACGGCCCTGGCCAACGGCATGTTGGCGCTGATCATTATTTTCTTCATCTTCATGTTGTCAGTCGCCAAGAACTACAGCTCAACCATTGCCAACAACTTTCTCCTCTGGCTGGACAACGAGAAACTGCTTGGGCAGCTCACCGCATCTCACTCCAAGGTTGAGGAGACCAACCGTGTTCTAACCCGCGAGATTGAACACCGAAGAAAGATTGAAAGCGAGCTGGTGAGTGCGAAGGAGCGTTCTGAACGGGCAAGCGAGGCAAAGAACCAGTTCCTCGCCAATGTGAGCCACGAGTTGCGTACACCGCTAAACGGTATCATCGGTTTTGCCGATCTGTTGCAAGATGAGCAGCTCGACGAAAGACAGGCGCGTTTTGCCTCTCAGATAGGTAAGTCAGGGCAGACCCTGTTACGTATCGTTAATGACATCCTGGATATCACCGCCATTGAGGCGGGACATCTCACCTTTTACGAAGATACCTTCTCCCTGCGTGCCGAGATGGAGAACGTTATAGCGATATTACAGCCGATGGCGGACAGAAAATCGCTTGAGCTGACCGCGCTGATTGACGACGAGGTGGAGGACAATCTCTACGCGGATGCCAATCGGCTGCGACAGGTTGTGAGCAACCTGATCTCCAATGCCATTAAATATACCGAAAAGGGATATGTACGTTTGCATGTGAGTCGCCAGGGTGAGCGCGACGATCAGGTGGTGTTGCGATTTGATGTAGAGGATACGGGGATCGGCATCTCCGCAGAGGCGATGACCTCGATTTTTGACAACTTCACCCGGGTTGAAGGTTTCGAGACGCGCAATAACGAGGGGGTTGGCCTCGGTCTGGCCATCGTCAAAAGTCTGCTGCAAAAAATGGATGGCGTGATGAAGGTCACCAGTACTCCAGGTGAAGGCTCATGTTTCAGCGCGGAAATTCCCTTTGTGCGCAGCGTGACATCACCGAAGAGCAAGCAGAAGGATGAGGTGTCGAGTCTCACGCCCGAGCAATGGCGTGAGATGCGGGTACTGATCGTGGATGACAATGATGTCAATCGTATGGTTCTCGCGGCCTTTCTCAGCAAGGCGGGGATCCATTTTGCCGAGGCCGATGGCGGTATCAAGGCGCTGGAGATGATACGCGAGGGTGGCTATGACGTTGTGCTGATGGATATTCAGATGCCCGATATCTCAGGCACCGAAGTCGCCATGCAGCTGAATGAAGAGAAAGTGGCCATACCGGTGCTGATCGCCGTCACCGCACACGCCTTTCCCGAACAACGCCAAGCGATCCTCGATTCTGGTTTCGCCGACTTCCTGATCAAACCGATATCAGAAGCCGCCCTGTTCAAGACCCTTACCCGTGCCTATATGGGCGGTTACAACACGGTGGTAAAAGAGGTGAGCCGGGTCAAATAAAAAAGGCCGCCCGAAGGCGGCCGGTCAGCGGTGCAGCAACTACTTCCGCACCCCTTCAAGAGAGAGCTGTAGCTCAGCCCTGGTGGAAGCGGGGCCCAGGTTATAGGTCATACCGAAGTCGGCCAGAGTGATGGTGGTGCTGCCATAAAAGCCACGACGGTAACCCCCCCAGGGATCGGGGCCGGTGCCAATCTGGGTCACCTCAACCGTGATCGGTTTGGTCACACCGTGCAGGGTCAGATTGCCCTTCAATACGCCCTTCCCCTCGCCACTGGAGTCATAGCTGGTACTGACAAATTTCGACTCAGGGAATTTTGTGACGTCGAAAAAATCCTTGCTGCGTAGATGTTTGTCACGCTCGGCATGGTTGGTATCGATGCTCGCGGTTTTCAGGCTGACCGCTACCCGGGCCTTTTCCGGATGCTTCTCGTCGTAACTAAACTCACCCTGGAAATCGTTGAAACGCCCATAGAGCCAGCTATAACCCAGATGCTGAATGCGGAACTGGATAAAGGCGTGGGCATTTTTTGTGTCGATGACATAATCCTCCGCCTGCACGGCAAAGGGGGTGGCGATAAAGCCCAGTAACAGCAGGCTAAAAAGTCGTTTTTTCATGGTGATGCTCCTCTCTTGGTTGTTCACAATCCGAGCATGCGCAGCAGGGTGCGATCCCGGTCGATGAAGTGGTGTTTAAAGGCCGCACCCGCATGTATTAGGGCGAATGCGATCAGGCTTGATGCCAGAAGCAGATGAACCGTACCGGCAACATCCTCCTGTTCTTCCAGTCCGCTAAGCGTGGCGGGAACGCTAAACCAGTTAAAAACATCAACCGCACGACCATCAGCGGTGGAGATCAGGTAACCGCTAAGCATCACCGCGAACAGCAGCAGGTAGAGCGCCCCGTGCATCAGGCGGGCGAGCAATTTTTCCCACCACAGGTGGTTGGCCAATGGGGAGGGCGGTGGATTCCACAGGCGCCAGCCCAGACGCATCAGCGTGGCGATAAACATCAGTACGCCGACACTGCGGTGCAGGTGTGGTGCCTTGTGGTACCAGGGGTGATAGAGGTTGAGGTCGGTCATGTAGAGGCCGAGGCCAAACATGGCGAAGACCACCAGCGCGGTCAGCCAGTGCAGGGCGATGGCCCCGGCCCCCCAGTTCGATGCTGTGTTTTGCCATCGCATCGGCATATCACCCTGCCACGTGGCCGAAATCGCCGCGGCGGTAATCGCTATAGGCCTGCTGGATCTCCTCAGGGGTATTCATGACGAAGGGGCCGGAACGGGCCACCGGCTCATTGAACGGCTTACCCGCAATCAGCAGGAAGCGGGCGCCATCCGCTCCGGCATCGGCCTGCAGCGATGTGCCATCGCTGAGTACAGCAAGAATGTGGGACTCAACCGCTGCGTCACCAATCTTCAGTTCACCCTCGATGAGGTAGACGAAGGCGTTATGGCCTTTCGGGATCGTCTCCTCGAAGCGCACGCCGGCCGGTAGCGTGACGTCGAAATAGATCGGCTGGGCGGTAATTTGATGTACTGGACCCTGTGTCCCCCCCGCAGTGGTTCCCGCAATTACCCGTATTGCGGTGCCGTCATCGTGTTGTTCCAGTGGGATCTGTTCCGGTTCGTATTCCTGGTAACGGGGTGGTTCCATCTTCTGTCCAGCGGGCAGGTTGACCCAGAGCTGGAAGCCGGAGAGCAGGCCGTTCTCCTGCCTGGGCATCTCGGAGTGTTCGATACCACGCCCGGCGGTCATCCACTGCACGCCACCGGCGCGCAGGATTCCGGCATGACCGGCGCTGTCTCGATGTTGCATGCAACCGGCCAGCAGGTAGGTCACCGTTTCGAAGCCGCGATGGGGATGGGGGGGAAAACCGGCGATGTAGTCATCCGGATCGTCGGAGCGAAAGGCATCGAGTAACAGGAACGGGTCGAGCATATTGAGCTCCGGGCTGCCAATGATGCGGCGCAGACGCACCCCGGCGCCGTCCGATGTTTCGCGGCCATGGACGATCTGGGCGACATTACGGGTGGGCAGCTTGGTTTCCGACATACTATTTTCCTCGGTTATTCGTGGCTTATGCATAGTATGGTGTTGCGCATATCAGAATAAAGGCGATAATTGTGAACACACCGTTCTAATATTGAGAACAATGATGGACCGTTTTGACGAAATGCAGACCTTTGTCCGGGTAGTGGAGAGCGCCGGGATCAGTGCCGCCGCCGAGCGTCTGGGGATCGCCAAGTCGGCGGTAAGTCGCCGTTTGCAGGAGCTGGAGAATCGCCTCGGGGTGGAACTGCTGCGCCGTACCACGCGGCGTATGGGGCTTACCGAAGAGGGTCGCGTCTTTTATGAACGCTGTTTGCGTATCCTCGACGAGGTGGCGGAACTCGAAAACAGTCTGATCAACGAGCAGCGTGAGGTGCAGGGGCTGGTGCGCATGGCGGCGCCGCTTTCACTGCCGTTGTGGCCGCTGCTTGGGGAGTTCATGCAACGCCATCCCGGTGTACGGCTGGATCTGGACCTGGAGGATCGCTATATCGACATCCTGCGGGAAGGCGTCGATCTGGCAATCCGCATCGGTAACCTGAATGATTCCAGCCTGGTGGCGAAACGTTTGGCACCGATCAGTACCCTGCTCTGTGCCAGTCCGGCCTACCTGGAACGACACGGCGTACCGCGCACGCCGGAGGCGTTGAACGAGCATCAGGGTTTAAGCTATGCCAATGTGGCCGAGCAGCGGCAATGGTGCCTTATCGATTCGGCAGGAAAGGAACACATTGCCCGCCCGACCATTCGTATGCGCGCCAACAATGGCGATGTGCTGTTGCAGGCAGCGTTGAACGGGCTGGGGATTGCGGTGATGCCACGCTTTATCTGTTACCGTGAACTGGCCTCCGGGCAATTGCAGGAGGTGTTAAGTGACTACCATACGGAGGAGAGTGCGGCCTATGCGCTCTATCCCTCGCGGCGACACCTGCCGCAGCGCGTGCGTCTGCTGATCGACTTTCTTGCAGAACGGCTGGGTGACGAACCCCCATGGGAAAAACGCTAGAATTGCGTACATAAACGAAATCAAATCATACGGAGAAACCAGAATGGAAGGCGACAGCTTCACCCTGGAGATGCACGTACGTGATTACGAGTGCGATATACAGGGCATCGTAAACAATGGTGTCTACCAGAACTATCTGGAACATGCCCGCCATGTTTTTCTCAAACAGATCGGTATCGATTTTGCCGCCCTGGCGAAGGATGGGATCAACCTGGTCGTGGTGCGTGCCGAGCTGGATTACAAATTTCCGCTCGCTTCTGGTGATGCGTTTGTTATCAGCGTCAACCTGAAACGTGAATCGAAACTCAAGTTTGCTTTTTACCAGGACATCTATCGTGTCGCAGATAACAAGCTGGTTATGAACGCCAAGGTTATCGGTACGGCACTCAATACGCGTGGACGCCCCGAGATCCCGGCTGAACTGGATCGTTACCTGGAAGCGTAATGGCGCGGCTGTTATACAAGCTCAACGGTGTGCCCGAGGATGAAGCCCAGGAGATGCGCGACCGTCTGGAAGAACATGCCATTGACTACTATGAAACCTCTGCCGGTCGCTGGGGGATCTCGTTGGCCGCATTCTGGCTGCGCGACGAGACGCAATGGCAACAGGCCAATGAACTACTCGACCAATATCAGCAGCAGCGCTACCGCTATGCCCGTGAAGAGTACGAGCGCCTGAAAGCGGCGGGGCAACTGGAGGGCTGGCTGGATCGACTCCGTTCACGTCCTCTGCAGATGCTGATCTACCTGCTAGCTATCGCTGCCGTGCTATACCTGTCCATATTGCCCTTCCTTCATCTGTCCCGTTAGCCGTAGCGGGGCAGGGGACGCCGATGCAAACAACAGCAAATCTGCCGACACTGATCAACGCGCTGCTACAGCAGCCCTGTTTTGATCATCCCGCTGTAGAGCGTGAACTGATCGAGACCCATATCTCCTGGGTCATTCTCGCCGGTGACTACGTCTACAAAATCAAAAAACCGGTCAATCTGGGTTTTCTCGATTTCTCAACACTGGAAAAACGTCACTTCTGCTGTGCCGAGGAGTTGCGTCTTAATCGAAGGTTGGCCCCTGAGATCTATCTGGCGGTAGTGGGTATCGGTGGAACCGCGGAAAGGCCAAAACTGGATACTGATGAAGGTGTTTTCGAATATGCCGTTAAGATGCATCGCTTTCCCCAGGAAGCACAACTGGATCGGGTACTACAGCGCGGTGAACTCAGCGCAGCGATGATCGACGTCTTTGCCCGTATGGTCGCTGAGTTCCATCAACACGCTGCGCAGGCGACAGCTGAGAGTGAATTTGGTGAGCCGCAGCAGGTGTGGCAACCGATGGCGGAAAACTTTGTGCAGATCCGTGAGCATTTGCACGACCGACACCGGGCTGAAAGACTCAACCTGCTGGAGCAGTGGAGTCGAGAGCGTTACCAGGGACTACTACCAATATTGCAGCGGCGTAAACGTGATGGATACATTCGTGAATGCCATGGCGATCTGCATCTACGCAACCTGGCATGGGTGGATGGTCGGGCGGTGGCCTTCGACTGTATCGAATTCAATCCGGCCTTGCGCTGGATCGATGTGATCAGTGACATCGCATTTCTGGTGATGGATCTGCGTGAACGGGACGAATCGAGGCTGGCGCAGCGTTTTCTCAATGCCTATCTGGAGATTAGCGGGGACTATGAGGGACTGAAGCTGTTGTCGTTCTACATGGTGTATCGCGCCATGGTGCGAGCGAAGGTCGCGGCGATACGCAGCGGGCAAAAGGCGATCTCTGCAACGGAACGAGAAGCGGCGAAAAGTGAGCTCAATGCCTATCTGCAATTCGCGGAAGGTTGTCGTGGTAGTTCGAAGCCGATACTGGTTATCGCCAGAGGTCTTTCGGCCTCCGGGAAAAGTAAACACAGCGGCATGTTACTGGAGTGGCTGGGTGCGATACGGATACGTTCCGACGTGGAGCGCAAGCGACTTTATGGCATGGCGGCGGGAGAAAGCGGCAGAGCAGCACCGGGTAAAGGGATCTATAGTGCCAGTGCCAGTGAGAAGACCTATGCGCGTCTGGAGCAACTGGCGGCAGGTGTGCTGGATGCAGGCTTTCCGGTTATTGTCGATGCCACCTGTCTGCAGCACGGTCAGAGGCAACGCTTCTATCGACTGGCAGATGAGAAAAAGGTGCCAAAGTTGTTAGTGGAGTTTCATGCAGAGGAAGCGGTACTGCGGCAGCGCATTGCGAAACGCAGGGCTGGTCCGTCGGATGCGGATTTAAACGTCCTTGAGCAGCAACTGGCGCACTGGGAGCCGGTTACCGAAGAGGAAAAAGCGCATCTTCTCTCTGTAGACACAGGCGGGCAGTTGCCTGAAAGTGGTGAACTGCTCTACCAGCAGATAGTGAAAAAGCTGAAGCTTAATTAATCTGACTCATCAATTCGAAGTGCTGCAGAAAGGGGTTGCTCAACACCGGGTTGCGAATCATACGCCGGTAATCCCCAACGACGAATTGCAGCGCCCCGGTCGCCACTGCCGGACCAAGCTGGCTCAGGCCAAATCCACCATCGATCCACTCATGCCATTTCTCTGGCATGGCGCGTAGATCCCAGTCAAGAATGGAACCGTCATAGATCCCGGCTTCGACCGCCATTCCATTTTCGATAACCAGCAAGCCGCGTGCTGTCTGCTCACTTTTAAAGCCGTAGCCGATACGGGCCGAGAAACTGGCCTGTTGCAAAGGTTCTATGATCCCCTGGTTACTGTTCCAGTGTCGAAGCATCTGCTCCATCCATGACTGCGTGAATATGTCCATACGAGGATCCTTTGCGATAAAAAAGTTCCATAACTGAGAGCCAACCCCGCTATAGTGTAACAGGCAAGATGATATGGGTCGGAGTTTTGTTGATGAAAATATTTATTGTATTTACGGTTTTAGCATTGCTATTTGTTATTGGCTCCGCCCTGGCGCTAACGGCAATCGGACGGAATGCTCCGACAAAGAAGCAAAAGGGTGAGCAGGAGAAGAGTGGTAAGGGTGATAAAGAGTAACGGCGCTCTGGCTGCCGGACTCAGATCTTAATGAGAGAGATAATATTGATTACTGGCAGCAATGCGATCGGGATTACCAAAATGGATGGTGAATTCCATATCGCCTACTGCCAGCAATGTTTGCGGCCTATGCACCTGCGACCCACATGGTGATTTCAGAATTGAACATGGTACCAAGGGTAACAGTCAGACCAAGGATGATAATCAGACCGTCGCGCAGTGCACGAGCGATCTTTGCCGGGTAGTGCATGGTGATGTATTTTTTCATCGTATTCCTCCTGGGGGTAGTTAAGTGACAACATCCTGTCACGGTTCAAACTCTACTCCCTGTGACTTAAAAAACGCTGAACCGTTTGGCAAGGATGCGGCCAATTTTGTGACACAGGTAAAATATTTGAGTAAAAGCGTAGGATTAACCATTTTTATGCTGTGTATATAGGGTTTTTTGCCGTTTCAAAGTTAAGAAAGCGTTAAGAAAAAAGGGCCGCATTGCGGCCCTTTTGTTTGCGAGTGAATTCGATTACCAACCCGAGTAATCGCCACGATTACGATCATCACTATCACTGCGCTTTTGCGGTTTCATTTTACTGAGTTCATCACGTTGCTCATCAGTGAGAATGGCATTGATCCGGTCACGCATTCTGGCTCGTGCCATGGTCATTTCGGTAATCAGTTCACCCTGCTTCTTTGCCAGGGGTTTAATTTTGTCGGCGCTGAGATTGTCTTTCATCGCATCCTGCATGGCATCACGATTATCCTGCATCGCATCCATCAGATCGCGTAATGAATTGCGCTCCTCCTTCATCATTTTCTTGATTTCGCTACGCTGCTCATCGGTCAGAGTATCGAGTTGATAGAGTGCGCGCATTGGTGATGCCTGACGTGCGCCCATATCACAGTCGTAACCATGGCTGCCAAAGGCGAAGGCGCTGCTGGCGACACCGAGGGTAAGGCCAGCGGCAAGTAGAGCTGCTAAGGTTTTATTTGATGCTTTCATTTAAGTACTCCTGGTAGGTGTATAAACGCCTTTCAGCGGACGATGAAAGCTTATCCGTAGTGCATGAAAAGTTGGGCAGGGCTGAGTGAAGTAATGCAAAGAAGTGCAAATGGTTTACCTCCGGCCTTTCGTCATTGGCGATCACAGCGCATCATAGGGGCATGAAACAGCGAATACTGCTAATTGATGACGACCGCGACCTGTGCGAGTTGCTGACCGAATACCTGGAAAGCGAAGGGTTTGAGGTGAGCAGCGCGCACGATGGCGAGGCCGGGGTTGCCCGGGCGCGGGAACAGCAGTGGGACGCGATTATCCTTGATGTAATGATGCCTGGAATGAGTGGCTTTGATGTCCTCAAGCAGCTTCGGCCTGCGCTGGCCACGCCGGTATTGATGCTGACGGCCAGGGGCGAGGACACTGATACTGTGGTTGGCCTTGAACTGGGGGCCGATGAGTATGTGGCCAAACCCTGTAGTCCACGGGTGTTGGTGGCCAGGTTGCGCGCCCTGCTGCGTCGGGGTGGTGGTGACAATCCGGAGAGTTTGCAGGTAGGCGATCTGGAACTGGATGTCGGTAGCCGCGGCGTTACAGTGGCCGGCGAGCCGGTGGAACTGACCGGTGCCGAATTCAATCTGCTGCATCTGCTGGTGGCGCAGGCGGGCAAGGTCGTTACCAAGGAGGTGCTGGCCAGTGACGGTCTGGGTCGTGCGCTGCAAACCTACGACCGGCGCATCGAAACCCATATGGCGCAGATTCGACGCAAGCTGGGGCCGCTGCCGGATGGCGGTCAACGTATCCACACGGTGCGCGGCACCGGCTACCAGTACAGCAAAAACTGATGGACTCCCTCTTCGGTAAGATCTTCATCGCCTTCTGGCTGAGCATGATCCTGCTCGGTGGAGTTATGTATCTGGGCGAACGTTCGTTGGGTGGACGTGAAGTAGAGCATACCGAGCAGTGGCTTAACGCCCACGCGGAGACTGCCGGCACGCTGCTGCAGAATATGGAAGAGGAGTCGCTGGAGCGCTGGCTGCGTGGTATACGCCGGGAAGAGGGTCGACCGGTGTTGCTGCTGGACGATCACGGCAAGCCGCTATTGCACAAACACCTGCCGCCCAATCTGCTGGAAGAGTTGCGGCGTTCGCCGATGGAGCCGGGCGTTCATCGTCTCCGTTTTGGCCACTATCTGGTGCTGGCGCAGATCCCCGGTGAGGACGACCTCTATCTTGCCACCATGGTCGACCCCGGTCACCTGCACAGCGTACCACCCTGGGTACGCGCCCTGCTGGCACTGTTGATAACCGGATTTGTCAGCTATGGCCTGGCCAATCTCCTCAGTCGTCCGGTGCGCCGTCTACGTCACGCTGCACAGACCCTGGCCGAGGGCGATCTCACGGTACGGGTCGGTGGCAGCGGTGGTGGTGAGGTCGGTGCCTTGGGTCGTGACTTCGACATTATGGCCGAGCGCCTGCGCGAGATGCTGGAGAGTCAGCGGCAACTGCTGCGCGATGTCTCGCACGAATTGCGTTCACCGCTGGCACGTCTGCGTATTGCGCTGGAACTGGCGGAGAAAGAAGGCTCAGCCTCTCGCAACCTGCAACGGGTGGAGAAGGAGGCGGATGAACTGGAGCGACTGATCGCCAATCTGCTTTCACTGGCACGGCTCGAGTCGGGTCAGTCCACACTGGAGAAAAAGCCTGTTTTGCTGGAAACGTTGCTGGAGGAGATCGTCAACGATGCCGATTTTGAGGCACGTGCCCATCAGCGCAGTGTGGTGTTGCGTGTTGAACAGCAGGCGACAGTTAAAGGTGATCCGGTACTGCTGCGTGCTGCCATTGAAAATGTGGTGCGGAATGCAGCACGTTACACCGCAGAAGCGACGACCGTGAAGGTGTCGTTGAAAACGATCGCTAATGAGGCGGTGATCGAGGTTTGCGATCACGGTGCAGGGGTACCAGAGTCTGAGTTGAAGCGCATGTTCGAACCGTTCACCCGGGTGGGTGAGGCGCGTGATCGTGATAGTGGCGGCTACGGCCTGGGTCTGGCGATCACTGGCAAGGTGATCCTGGCCTATAAGGGTCAGGTCGATGCGTGCAATGGTGAAGGTGGTGGGCTGTGTGTTGAATTACGTCTGCCGATGAATGAATAAGCTGAAATTAAGTGGATGTGGTAGCAATGGAAAAGAGTGAAAACGCAATACGCAAAACCCTGATGCTGGACAGGCAGGGCAAGACACGGCCTCGCTGGCAGATATGGGGCAGCGCCGTAGCGGCACTGCTGATCATGGTAGTGCTATACAACCTGCTCTTTTCCGGCGGCAACGGTAACGTCAGTTATAAAACCGCCGAGGTTAGGCGCGGCGAATTGATTATCAACGTGACGACGACCGGCACCCTGCAACCGGTCAGTCAGGTGGATGTAGGGACAGAGCTTTCAGGCACCCTTGCTAGCGTCGAAGTCGATTTCAACGATACGGTGGAGAAGGATCAGGTGCTGGCGCGGCTCGATACCACGGCACTGGATAGTCGCATCGCCGAGGGCAAGGCTGCGCTGCAACAGGCAGAAGCGATGGTGCAGGAGGCGCGTGCCACTGAGCAGGAGACCAGGGTCAAGGCCAGACGCTGCAAGGAGCTGGCCAAGAGCAAGATGTGCTCCGCCAACGATGTCGATATCGCCGAGGCGGCGCATGCCCGTGCTGTCGCTGCGGTCGCCAGTGCACGCGCCAAGGTGGCGTCGGCGAAAGCGGCACTGGAGGGATTCGAAACCAACCTGCAGAAGGCGACCATCCGTTCGCCGATCAAAGGCATCGTGCTGGACCGCAAGGTCGAAGCGGGCCAAACCGTTGCTGCATCGTTGCAGACACCGGAACTCTTCACCCTGGCGGAAGACCTGAAGAAAATGGAACTGCTGGTCGCCATCGACGAAGCGGATATCGGTCGTATTCGTGAAGGGATGGAGGCGAAGTTCAATGTCGATGCCTATCCGGATCGCCACTTTGTCGCCACCATCACCCAGATACGCCATGCACCGCAAACCGTCGATGGCGTGGTCACCTACGAAACGGTGTTGGCGGTGGATAATCCGGAGCAACTGCTGTTGCCGGGTATGACCGCCACTGCCGACATTCGCATTCGCCAGATGAAGGATATGGTGTTGGTGCCCAATAGCGTATTCCGTTACAGCCCTCCCGTCACAAGCCAGAAAAGCAAAAGCGGTGGCACACTGTTCAGCCGTATGTTCCGTCCCCCGCGCATGCCCCGCGAGAGTAGTAGCAAGAAGGTGGTTGTCGAGAACAGCCGCGAACGTAAGGTCTGGTTGTTGCGTGACGGCAAGCCGGAGGAAGCGACGATCAACATCGGTGACAGTAACGGCATCATGACCGAAGTCGTCGACGGACTGGAGCCGGGCATGGCGGTGATCACCGACAGTGTGATGGGCGGAAAATGAGCGCGGCGCTGATCGAACTGGAGGCGGTGACCAAGATCTACGGTAAGGGGCAGGCAGCGATGCGTGCCCTCGACGGCATCGATCTCTCCATCGCACAGGGCGAGTTCGTGGCGGTGATGGGGCCGAGCGGTTCCGGCAAATCGACCTGCATGAATATCATCGGCTGTCTCGATACTCCAACGGGCGGTCAGTTTCGTTTTCAGGGTGTCGATGTCGGCAGCCTCAGTAACGATCAACGTGCGCTATTGCGGCGCAACTATCTCGGTTTTGTCTTTCAGGGTTTTAACCTGCTTAACCGTACCTCGGCGCAGGAGAATGTGGAGCTGCCGTTGATCTATCGCGGTATGCCCGCCGAAGAGCGCCATCGGTTGAGCGCTGAGGCGCTGGAGCAGGTGGGCTTGAAGGGCTGGGAAGATCACACCCGCGGTGAACTTTCAGGCGGACAGCAACAGCGCGTTGCCATCGCCCGTGCCATCGTCACCCGTCCCGCGGTGCTGCTGGCCGATGAGCCGACCGGCAACCTCGACACCGCACGCAGTCACGAGATCATGGAGCTGCTTACCAGCTTCAATCGCGAACTCGGTATCACCATCGTCATGGTGACCCACGAAGCGGAGATCGCCGACTATGCCCAGCGCGTGATCAATTTCCGTGACGGTCGCGTGGCGGAAGACAAACAGCAGGGAGGGGCGCACTGATGTTGTGGAATGCCCTGTTGCTGGCGATGCGCTCCATACGGCGCAACGTGTTGCGTTCTTTCCTCACCACTCTCGGCATCGTCATCGGCGTAGCCTCGGTGATCATCATGGTCAACCTCGGCAGTGGCGCCACGTTGCAGGTGAAACAGCAGATCCAGAGTCTTGGCAGCAACCTGTTGTTCGTTACCGTCGGCCAACGTCTCGGTCACGGTCAACGTACCAAGGCGCCGCCGTTTGAGCTGGCTGACGTCGAAGCGATCGCCCGTGAAGTGCCAGGCGTGGCCGAAGTAGCACCGACCGCATCGCAGGCGATGGTGGTGATCTACGGTAACGAAAACTGGACCACCAATGTCACCGGTAGCGACAATCGTTACTTCACCGTTGGCAACTGGGAACTGGAGACGGGCCGCTTTTTTACCGGCAGCGAATTGCGCGGTGGCATGGGCGTCTGCGTGATCGGTGAAACGGTGCGGGAAAAACTGTTCGGTGCGCAGGATCCTATCGGCGGCAAGATCCGCCTGAAAAAAGTCTCCTGCGAAGTGATCGGTCTGTTGCACAGCAAAGGCCAATCGATGGGCGGTTC
>JBNKBG010000002.1:0-48190 GCA_050287105.1 Thiohalomonadaceae bacterium | reverse complement strand
TGGGATCGGCATCATGAATATCATGTTGGTATCGGTGACCGAGCGGACCCGCGAGATCGGTATTCGTCTCGCCATCGGTGCGCTGGAAAGAGATGTACTAACCCAGTTCCTGGTCGAGGCGGTAGCGCTCTCCTCCTTCGGCGGCCTGTTCGGTATCCTGCTGGCAGTGACCATCACCTGGTTTGTTTCCAAAGCACTGGGCATGCCGTTTGTGGTGGAACCGGGGATGATGCTATTCGCTTTCCTCTTCTCCATGGCTATCGGCGTGGCGTTTGGATACTTCCCGGCGCGTAAGGCGGCAAGGCTCGATCCCATTGATGCGTTAAGGCATGAATGAAAAGCGGTTTACCGCAAAGACGCAAAGGGCGCAAAGACAAATCCTGATGTAGTTTTCCTCTGCGATCTTTGCGCCTCTGCGGTGAAATTCTTTTAAACCGGCAAAGCCGTTTTATCGACCACCCGGCGCAGGACGAAGCTGGAGTGAACCCCGCTGACCCCTTCGATGCGGGTGATCTTCTCCAGCAGCAACACCTGAAAGGCATCCATATCCTTCACCACCACCTTGATCTGGTAGTCGGCATCCTGACCGGTGATCAGCAGGCACTCGAGCACTTCAGGTAGCTCGGCGATCCGGTTCTCGAAGTTGGTAAAACGTTCCGGGGTGTGGCGGTCCATGGAGATGTGGATCAGCGCCGTCAGGTCCAGCCCCAGTTTCTTGGCGTCCAGCAGGGCGCGGTAGCCGCTGATCAGTCCCGATTCCTCCAGTGCCCGGACCCGCCGCAGGCAGGGAGAGGGTGAGAGGCCGATGCGCTCAGCCAGCTCCTGATTGCTGATGCGGCCGTCTTTTTGCAACTCTTCCAGAATGCGGCGGTCGTAGCGGTCGAGTTCCATAGGTCTTTCCTTCAGTATTTTGGAATAATCTAGTGTGTCTGGCCGATGTTTGGAAATATTATGCCAAATAAACGCCAATTACTGTTTTATATCCATCATTGGCGCTAGAGTAGCACCTGTCATAACCACTCGACCCAGAGGAGGGTCCCGCCATGAACAACCCAATCTCTACCGGAGTTTTCTGGATCGCAAAGGTCTGTTCACGGTTGGAGAGGATTGGTTATGGCAAGAAACGATTCGTGGCTGGTCGCCACAAACCTGCACTATGGTCTGCCAAATGGCCGGGAGTTGTATCGCGGGCTTGAGCTTTCGCTCGCCCCGGGGATCACGGCGTTAATCGGAGAAAACGGCGCCGGTAAAACGACCCTGGCTGCACAACTGGCAGGCATTATCCCTGCGGAGAGTTCGACAAACATCCAACGTCACGGACGTATCGGGTATTTGCAGCAACAAACCGTGCGGCCTGAGCGCGGTTCTCTTTTGGTCGATTTTCTCGACAGCGCTTCGCTGTTTACCGCCCTGGGCCGTATCGAAAACGGTGAGGGAGAGAACGCTGATTTCGAAATGGCCGAGGGGAACTGGGACCGTCCTGCCCGATTAGCATCGTTGCTGAACAGCGTCGGTTTACCCTTCCTTGAGCCATTTTCCTTTATCGATAACTTGAGCGGCGGAGAGCTTGCGCGCCTGGCGCTGTTGCGGGTGTTGTATGGTGATCCCGATCATCTCATCCTGGACGAACCCGGCAACCATCTGGATCGTGAGGGGCGTGGCCAACTCATCGATCTGTTACGCGGTTTTCCCGGCGGCATCCTCCTCATCAGTCACGACCGTCAATTGATCGAACTAGCGAATACCCTGCTGGATCTCGGCCTATGGGGAGTCCGCAGTTTCAGCGGCAGTTACGCGGAGTATCGCGAACAACGCAAAGCACTTCAGGAAAAGCAGCAGCGAGACATCGAGATAGAGCAGCGCCGTGTGCAACAACAGCAGCGGGAAGCGCAGCGTAATCTGGAAAAACACCAGCGGCGTGCATCGAAGGGAAAGGCAGCCAGACGTAGTGGCAGTCAATCGACGTTAATACTTGATATGCAGGCAGAGCGCAGTGAACGTACCCAAGGACGGCTACGTCATCTGGCGGAAGATCGTTTACGTCATGCAAATGAACGCCTGGCAAATGTCGAGGCAAAAAAAGATGAAGCGAATCGTGCGCAACTTGTCGTCGCCGGGGTAAGCGTAAGCGGTGGTGTGCGTCCGATCTTGCACTGTGAAAACGTACGTTATCGCTATCAGGAATCGCAGCCACTTATCGAAGGGTTTTCGTTGCAACTGGCAGTGGGTGAACGGCTGGAATTGCGCGGGCCGAACGGCAGCGGCAAGAGCACGCTGCTTCGGATTTTGAGCGGCGAACTCGCCGCGCAAAGTGGCGAGGTTTACAGCCGCGTTCCGCTGGCCCGTCTAGATCAACACCTCTCGCTGTTTTCTCTACAACAGGATGCGGTGGAAAACTTCCAGCACCTGGCGCCGGGTTTGGCGTTGCACGAGTACTATGCGCGGCTGGTGGCGATGGGATTACCGCGCGAGCGGGCAAATTTGCCGGTTGCCGCGCTGAGCGGGGGAGAGCAGGTGCGGCTTGCCTTGGCCTGTCTGTTGTTGGGGCCAGAACCGGCACAACTGCTGCTGCTGGATGAGCCGAGCAACCATCTCGATCTGGCCGCGACCGAAGAGCTGGAAAGTGCCCTGCAAGCCTATCACGGGGCGTTAATTGTCGTCAGCCACGATGATCGGTTTTTGCGGCAGGTGGGGATATCCAGGGTGATCGATATGCCAGCTACTGGAAGTTAGTCGCAATATCATTGCGCTAAATATAGAAATGCGGGCTGAATATTGTTCTATCTCCCTGATGTAGGGCGAATTCGCAAGATAATTTCTCCTTCACTGCACTAATCTTTCCCTATCCGCCGTTATGGCGGCACGACCTGCCAGAGCGCTTCACGAGAGCCATCTGTGCATCTGCCCCACAAGGGTGTTGGTCGAACAGCTAGTCCATCCCTGCGGATGGCGGCGGACACTTATTCAAAGTAAGGGTGCCTCTAAAAATTCAATCAAGGCGATGAGTGCAAGGCGGAAAGCAACGAAAAAGCGCAGTTTACACGGAGTAAATGAGCATTTTGAGGCGCTTTCCAACGTAGCAATAGCGGCTTGAGTGGATTTTTAGAGGTGCCCGTAAGTAAGGAGCTGAACGTGAAACCTTTTGACCATCGCAAATACCGTCCCGCCCCGGCCGTCCCCATGGCGAACCGCCAGTGGCCGAACCGTACCCTCGACAAGGCACCGATCTGGGCCAGTGTCGATCTGCGTGACGGTAACCAGGCACTGCTGGAGCCGATGAATGTGGCGCAGAAGAAGGCGATGTGGGCGCTGCTGGTCAAGCTGGGTTTCAAGGAGATCGAGATCGGCTTTCCTTCCGCCAGTCAGCACGAGTTCGATTTCGCCCGTTGGTTGATCGAAGAAAACCAAATTCCCGAGGACGTCACCGTTCAGGTGCTGGTGCAGGCGCGTGAGCATCTGATCGTGCGCACCTTCGAGGCGCTGAAGGGTGTGCGCCGTGCCATCGTCCACGTCTACAACTCCACCTCTACAGTGCAGCGCGAGCGGGTCTTCGGCAAAGACCGCGAGGCGATCAAACAGATCGCCGTTGAAGGTGCCGAGTTGGTGAAGCGCGAAGCGGCGAAGTTTCCCACAAGCGAATGGGTGTTCCAGTATTCGCCTGAGTCGTTCTCCAACACCGAGATGGATTACGCGGTCGAAGTGGTCGACGCGGTGGTCGACGTCTGGCAACCGACGGTGGAGAAGCCGTGCATCATCAACCTGCCTGCCACGGTGGAGAGTGCGACGCCGAATGTTTTCGCCGATCAGGTCGAGTGGTTCTCCAACCATGTCGCAAAGCGCGACACTATTATCGTCTCTCTGCACACCCATAACGATCGCGGTACTGCGGTGGCCGCGGCGGAATTGGGTTTGCTGGCCGGTGCCGACCGTATCGAGGGCACCTTGCTCGGCAACGGCGAGCGTACCGGCAATATGGACATCATCACCATGGCGATGAATCTCTACAGCCAGGGGATCGATCCGCAACTGGATCTTTCCAATCCCGATGAAATTATCGATACCTATACCCGGTGTACCGGGCTGCCAGTGCACCCGCGCCATCCGTGGGTCGGTGAACTGGTTTATACCGCGTTTTCCGGTAGCCACCAGGATGCGATCCATAAATGTCTGCATAAGCAGCAGCCGGACGAACATTGGCAGGTCGCCTACCTGCCGATCGATCCGAAAGATCTGGGGCGCGACTACCAGGCAGTAGTACGGGTCAACAGTCAGTCGGGCAAGGGCGGCGTCGCCTTTGTCATGGAGCGTGATTACGGCCTGACGCTGCCGCGCTGGATGCAGGTGGAACTGGCACAGATCGTCCAGCGCGAAAGCGAAAAACAGGGCGGCGAAATTAACGGCGAAACGATCTATCAACTGTTTCGCGATAACTTCATCGCCGCGCATGATTCACCGCGGCTGAATGGTTATCAACTTGAACGTAACGGGGGAAGTGACGTCATCGAGGCGCGTATCACAGAGGGTAATGTGGAACAGGTGATACGCGGCGAGGGTGAGGGGGCGATGTCGGCGTTTATTAACGCCTGGCAGAAACACTGTGGGCAAAATGTTTCGGTTGTTGACTACAGCGAGCACGCCGTAGGCGCTGGCACCGATGCCGAGGCGATTGCCTATGTGCAACTGAACATCGACGGGCAACGAGTCGGCGGTGCAGCGCTGGATCACGATACGGTCAGCGCATCGTTGATGGCGGTGATTGCGGCTTTGAACCTGGTGAGCGGTAAAAAAGTCTCAGCAGCATAACCAACCAAAGAGGTTGTAAATTATCGGGGCGGACATGTGGAATGCATGTTCGCCCCGGTCGTGTTTGTGATATGTTGACACGACGGTTTAGTCGCGTAGTAGGAGTTACATGTGCATAATGCGTCACGCATAACCTGTCTGATGTTGCTGTACACAATGATGGTTGGAAATTGTCTCGCTACGGGAACAAGGGGTGATGTCGACTACGGCTTTATGCCTGAAGCCGAAGTTGCTCTATTGAGTACCACCATAAATAAAATCCCACCATTCAGTCTTTTTTCGAGCGGAGCAGATGCGGATGGATATGGCACGCTCTACTTCAGAAAAGGTACAGGAAGCGGTAGTTTTTCCCAGTATATTCCTGCAGGGAGTAGTGTCGAGATCGAGGGGAATGGGACGACGTTCTCTGGTGCCACGACTGTCGACACAGATATTCAGTTTGAAAATGTTTCCTTGGGTACCAAATACTATAAATACTTAAACGAAAAAATTGATGCGGTTCTTGGTATTGGTATAGGTGGCCTTTCACAGGATCTCACGGCGACAGATGGTGTTCAAACAGCGGAGTACACGCGACATAATTTTGAGATGTTTATCACCTTTGGTCTTGGCTACAAATTAAATTCGTGGCTGTATATCGAGGCCGAGAGCAATGTGAATACACAGGTGGTTCATACACTGTTTCCATTTTTCGATCGTAACTATAAGACATATCTCACCGATTCGTTTCTCAGGTTAACTGCAGTGCAAAATAACTGGGTTCGATACCATCTTGGCTATCGGATGATGGACTATACATATACCAATCCGGACAGAAACAACGACCCTCGCGAGATGCATATTAAGTATTCCGGGATATATGCCGGGGTCTCACTACAGATATAGCTAGAGGATAAACATGGTAGTGCAAAAAACGTATTTGCTCACTGCAGGAACCATGGTTCTCTTTGCCGCGTTGGTCGTCTCTGGTTGGCAACCCTATGACCGCACTACCTGGTGGCTGGAGGTCGCGCCGGTACTGATTGTGCTGCCGCTGTTGTGGTTAACCTACAAACGTTATCCATTGACCACGCTCCTCTATGTTCTGATATTTCTGCATGCGCTGGTGCTGATGGCTGGCGGGGCCTATACCTATGCGCGGGTGCCGCTCGGTTTCGAGATCACGGAATGGTTTCATTTGAGCCGCAATCCCTACGATAAGATTGGTCACTTCATGCAGGGCTTTGTCCCGGCGCTGGCGGCACGTGAAATTTTGCTGCGCGGCGTCTATGTGCGTGGGCGTAAGATGCTGTCGTTTATTGTCATCTGCATCGTTCTGGCGATTAGTGCCACCTATGAGCTGATTGAATGGGCTGCGGCAGTAATTATGGGGCAGGGGGCGGATGAATTCCTCGGTACGCAGGGTGATCCCTGGGATACCCAATCGGATATGTTCTTTGCGTTGATCGGTGCGACCGTTTCATTACTGGTTCTGTCTCGATTTCATGACAGACAGTTGCACAAGATAGGGAAAAGATAGTGGGACAGTTACATACAGAAATTTCTTCAAAACTGAAGGCGTTTATCGAAACACAAAAGATCTATTTCGTTGCAACGGCAGCGGCGGATGGTCGGGTAAACGTATCGCCGAAGGGCATGGATTCACTGCGCGTGTTGGATGGTAATCGTATTATCTGGCTGAACATTACAGGCAGTGGTAATGAAACGGCGGCACATATCAGCGAGTCGCCGCGTATGACCCTGATGTTCTGTTCCTTTGACAGCGATCCGCTCATCCTGCGTCTTTACGGCACGGCAAGAGAGATACAGCCCGGTGACAATGAGTGGCAAGTGCTCTATGAACAGTTTTCACCGATTATCGGCGCACGGCAGATTTTTGATATGCAGGTGGAGCTGGTGCAGAGTTCCTGCGGCTTTGCCGTGCCTTTCTTTGAGTACCAGGGTGAGCGTGAAAAATTGAAAGAGTGGGCGGAGAAGAAGGGGCCGGAAGGGATAGAGCAGTACTGGCGCGACAAGAACAGTGTCAGTCTTGATGGTAAGCCGATCAAAACCCCTTAACCCTGTTTCATCTCTTCACGCAGTTTGTCCCGAACCCCCATCAACATCTTGCCGAAGGCGTTGTTGCCGCGCATATCCCGACCACAACCCCAGAAATAGTCGTACTGGCTGGTTTCAACGATGGGCTTTTCGTCGCTGGCAAGTAGTGCTGCCGCCACCTCTGGATGGGTGCGGCATTTGATGTAGGTAGCACGGGTCATGAAGGTTACCTTGACCTTGTCCCAATCCTTGCGCCGATCATGCTTTTTACTTTTACCCAGTTTGGCGGCGTCGGCCGGGTGAGCGGCCTGACGGATCTGTTCACGATAATCGGCATCACCGAACTTCATCGCCTGGTAGTAGTGTTCCACCGACGGCCAATGGTTGCCGTCGAGCTCAAACGCATGTTTGGAGTAGGCGGCCAGTGGGTGGGTCGGGTCGAGGCGGGAGAGAGAGAAACGCTCTGTTTCGTTGTTGTTGAATAGCATAGGAGTCGCCTGGTGGTCTTTGTGGAGTTATACCACGAAGCGGAAGCGCGTGTGGACTCTCCTATACCGCAAAGCGTTGCCTGAGCAGGGCAATAATGGCATCGGATTCATAGAGCCAGCGCTGCTCGCCGTTGCTTTCGGTGATGCGCAGGCAGGGGACTTTGATCTCACCGCCACCCTGTTGCAATTCGCTGCGTGCGGCCGGGTCGTGCAGGGCATCTCTGGTTTCGATGCTTAACGAAAGTCGGCTGATTTCACGTCGTACCTTGATGCAGAAAGGGCAGGTCTTGAATTGATAAAGCTGCAATGACTTGCAAGCCTCATCGATTTTCTGTTGTTCATCGGCGGGTCTTTCCATCCCCTTGGGGGTGGTCAGCCACTCATTGAGCAACATGAACGGGCCGAGGATGATACGCAGGGTACGGAAGAAGTAGCGGAAGAAAAATTTCATGAACAGGTTCGCGAGTGGCTTAGTAGTGGATGGCGAGGATATGGGTATCTTCAGCGTTGGTTTCAAGCAGGAGGATCGAGCGTTACCGTCATCCCGCTACGAATAGCGCCGCCAGCGATAACCCGGCAGGTCACGCCACCGCGCCAGTCATTGAGAAGCGCCTGGAATAATCCGGCATATGTCTGCTCCATGCGTTCACAGGGATCGGTCTCGCCGGTGACTTCCAGCAGGGCCTCACCCAATCGGATACGTGAACCGATACTTTGCTGCAATGGCAGGTGATCGACCAGCAGATTGGCGCGACGGGTGTGCCAGGGCAGTTCCACTCCGAGCTCGGCGCAGGCGGCTTGCCAGTCACTCAGATTCATCAGGGTCACCTGACGCTTGCCGGACTGACCGCAGCAGTCACCGACAAGCCCGGACTGCGTATCGAGCAACGCCTCACTACAGAGCAGCATCGCTTCTTTGGGACGAGGTTTGATCGCAATACCAAGCAGTTTTGCCACTACTCTTCACCGATGCTCAAACAATCATCCAGCAGGGTGCGCATATTCTTCGCGCCCAGCTTTTCCATCAGCTCTATATTGCGCTGTGGGATCTGATCCGGATCGGGATAGGCGTCAACCGCCCTGGCGACGGCATCGATGCGCAGCAGGTGCAGGATCGGGTAGGGGGAACGGTTGGTGTAGTTCTCGGCATCGTCGGGCTCGGTGCCGGCAAACTGATAGTCCGGGTGGAGGCTGGCGACCTGAAACAGGCCTGCATACTCCTCCTCTTCCAGCAGGGCGTCGATGATATCGAGAAAGTCGTTGTAGTCGAGAAAATCCTGCAACACGTACGGGTGGATCAGTACCGTAGTCTCCACCACCTCCATGTCGGTGGCGAGCAGGTGTTCCAGCTCCTGTATCGTGTCCTGAAGCAGGGTTTCCGGAGTGGTGGCATCACTGACCACATAGCGCACCTGCTCCGCTTCGCTGGGTTTGCGGGCGAAGGGGCAGAGGTTGTAACCGATCACGGCACGCTCAACCCAGCAGCGGGTACGGGCGATGATCGTTTCGGCGGAGGGTTGATTCGACATCGCTGGAGGATACCGTATCCCCGCCTGACAGGACACCGCTAAACCCGATTAAGCGGGCGTTTCATGCGTTACTGAAGGATGGTCCATTGTGACGGTTGTTGAGGCGCTGGATGGAATGGTTGACGAAATTCATTACCTCATCCTTTGAGCCGCGACGCGTGCCGGTGATCTCGGTGACCCGGTTGGCAATGGTATAGCGATACCAGTTGCCCTTGCGGTCGCTGAAGGGTGGTTTGGTTTTGGCGACAGTGACGACTTCAAAATCCCACATAACACGCTTCCTCTTTTCAGTGGTGCAAGAATGGGCGAATCGTAGAGCGAAGAGGTGTCAGGAGAATGACATAACGGTTTCCACTCTGTGACAGCAGCGGCAGAGGCCGCAGGCTGGTATCATCTGTCCATGTCCGACTCTGTAACTTCACCTATCGGTATTCTCGACTCCGGCGCTGGCGGACTGTCGGTGTTGCGGCATATCCATGCCCTGCTGCCTGGCGAGGCACTGCTCTACGCCGCCGATAGTGCCCATCTTCCCTATGGCGATAAAACCCCGGCCTTTATCCGTGAACGTGTCAATGTGGTTGCCGCCGCCCTGGTGGAACAGGGTGCCAAAGCCCTGGTGGTGGCCTGCAATACGGCGACGGCGGCGGCGGTGGAATCGCTGCGTGAGCGTTACACCATGCCGGTGGTTGGCATGGAGCCGGCGATCAAGCCAGCGGTGCTGGGTAGCAGGAGTGGTGTGGTGGGGCTTCTCGCCACAGCGGCAATGGTCAACAGCAACCGTATGGCAGATCTGGTACGACGTTACGCCGGAGAACGCGAGGTGATCATCCAGCCCTGCCCGGGCCTGGTAGAGCAGGTGGAGCTCGGTGCGCTGGAGACACCAGAGACCAGCCGTTTGCTGCAGCAATATCTCGCCCCTATTCTCGAACGCGGTGCCGATACTCTGGTACTGGGATGCACGCACTATCCCTTTCTGCGGCCCCTGATCGAACATCTGGTCGGACCGAAGGTGCATGTTATCGATACCGGTGAGGCGATTGCCCGGCGGCTGCACACCCTGCTGCAGGAGAGCAACCTGCTAAATCCGGCCAGTGACCGGGGTGAGCTACGATTTTTCTCCACCGCGGCGGGCGAAGCGCAAACAGCGCTGTTCTCTGCACTACTGCAACAGGCGGTTGTCGTCGAACCGTTAACGGAGAACGCTATCGCATGATGATCTCTTCGCCGCAAAAAAAGCACTACCGTATCGCCATCAGTCATCTTGGGTTTCGTCCGTTCTTCTTAGCCGGTAGTTTGTATGGCGCAGTGGCGATGACATTGTGGTTGCTGATGATGCAGTTCAACCTGCAACCCACGGCACTCGCCCGCATCGGAGAGATCAACTGGCACGGTCACGAAATGATCTACGGCTATGCCATGGGAGTGATCGCTGGCTTCCTGTTAACCGCCGTGCGCAACTGGACCTCGATACAGACCCTGCACGGAACAGGGTTGATGTTATTGGCACTGCTCTGGTTGCTGGCGAGAATATTCCTGCTCGTTCCCGCAGAGGGCGGTTTATGGCTGGCAGCGCTTTGCGACCTGGCCTTCAATATCTGGTTATGTGCGGCCCTGATTCAGCCCGTGGTCAAAGTGCGCCAGTGGGCGCAGGTGGGTCTGCTTTCCAAGGTGGTATTACTTGCAGTGAGCAATGCCCTGTTTTATGCCGAGTTACTGTATGGCATGGAGAACGGCATACGCTGGAGCCTCTATAGCGGTGTCTATCTGATCATCTCCCTGATTCTGTTAATGGGGCGTCGGGTGATCCCCTTCTTTATCGAGCGGGGCGTCGGTTACATGGTGAGCCTGCACAACCGCATCTGGGTGGACCGCAGCAATCTGGTGATGATGCTGGTCTTCTGGGCGTTGGCGGTCTTCACACCCTATACGACGGTGGCGGGCGTGCTGGCACTGGCCCTCTCTCTACTACAGGGCATCCGTCTCTACGACTGGTATACACCGGGGATCTGGAAGAAACCGCTGCTGTGGGTGCTCTACCTGGCTAATTTCTGGCTAATGCTCGGTTTTCTCCTCACGGCACTGGCACTGTTCGGATTTGTCGATGGCAAACCGGCGCTGCATGCCCTGAGTGTTGGCGCAATCGGTATGGTAACCATCGGGATGATGGTGCGGGTTGCCTACGGGCATACCGGACGCAATGTTTTCGAACCACCGCGCTATCTTGGGCCGCTGTTTGTCCTGGTATTTGTTGCGGCAGTGCTACGGGTGTTCGGCGCGCTGTTCGATATGCATCACTACCTGCTCTGGATCGGCAGCTCACAACTTCTCTGGATCATCGCACTGGGCAGCTTTGGTCTACTCTATGCGCCGCTGTTAATCAAGCCGCGAGTCGATGGCTCTTACGGCTAGGAAACGATGAATACAACACAACGTAATAAAGCCTTTCGTGAATTGGCGGTGGATCTGAAAGGTATCGATCTGCCGGTCTATGAAAACTACGAACGTGATCCCTTTGATCCCGTGATCGGCATGGGTAACCCCGATACGCGCATCGCCTTCTTTGGTCGAGATCCGGGACGTGACGAAGTGCAACACCAGATGCCCTTCATCGGCGCAGGCGGACAGAAGGTGCGTGTTGCCATCTACGAATATATGCACGGGAAACCGCTGCCCGATTTTGCTGCCTCCGTTGAAGTAGGCAAGGGCTTTTTCTGGGCCAACACCGTTCCCTATAAACCGACCGGTAACAAGGCCTGGTCGATGAAGGTAAAGAAGCAATTTCAGCCACTGGTAGCAGACCTTTTGATCAACGGTTGGAACGGTGAGGCCATGATCACCCTGGGACGTGAGGCTTTTCTCTGGTTTGCGATCAATCAATCACGCGAAACCAAACAGAAACTTGAAACCTTCTGGGAGCGGGAAGATCGCTTCGAGAGTTACATCGAGGTTGACCTGGCGGCGCCAGATGGAAAGCAGCGCCGCCTGAAAATCTATCCGCTACCCCATCCCTCGCCACTCAACGCTACCTGGTACAAACGTTTCCCGAATCTACTCAAGCAACGCCTGAAACAGCTAAAGGTGTAGCCCCGTTGTAATCACACACGGAATCTGCTGAGTCATATCGCGTCTCACATGCGGCATATGCCGCAACACTGCTTGTCGCATGCCAGTAAATCAAGCACTTGGTGCTGGCGTGTTTATTGCATTACGTTTCCCGATTTATCCGACAAAAACCGGGGAACGAAATGAAAAAATATGCCTGCCTGCTACTGCTGTGTGCAGTACCGCTGCATGCGGAAGAAAATACCACACCAATAATTAATGTTGAGGCAACCACACTTAATGATGTAAGCGGTGAGGAATTAAAGTCTGCCGACCTTGCTGAAGCATTGGCCAGCCAGGTCCCAGAAGTTTCATTGGTACGCCGCAGCGGTATCGCCAACGATATCATTCTGCGCGGTCAGAAGAAGGACAATATCAACATCCTGATTGACGGTGCCAAGGTTTATGGTGCCTGCCCTAACCGTATGGACCCACCCACCTCGCACATCCTGGCCAACAATGTCGACGGTATCGATATCACCGAAGGCCCCTATGACGTAGAGAACTTCGGTACCCTCAGCGGTGCGGTGATGATCACCACCAAAAGGCCCGAGAAAAAACTGGCGGGAGAAGTCGGAGTTAACTTCGGCAGCTGGAATTACCAGAAGGCGTATGCCTCCATGAGCGCAGGAACCGATACTATGCGGATTCTGCTGAGTGCTTCACGCGAAAGCAGTGATCAATATGAAGATGGGGACGGCAACACCTTTTACGATCAGATTAACAATCTAAATCCGGCCAGCACATCTCAGTACCAAGCGGAATACAAAGACCAGGAGGCCTATGTAAAACAGACCGCGATGGCCAAGCTCTATGTCGATACCGCTGAGAACCAGGAGTTACGACTAAGTTATACCGCCAATCGCAGTGATGATGTGCTCTACCCCTCCAGTGGTATGGATGCACTCTACGATAACTCGGACATTCTCAATGCCGAGTACACGATTCGTGATCTGGGCAGTTATTCCAAGTCACTCGATTTTCAGTACTACGACAGCAGGGTCGATCACCCTATGTCCACCTACTATCGTCTTGCATCCGGTACAAACTCGGCCAATGAGATGATCAGCGCGCTGACTACAGCAGTACAGGGATTCAAAGTGAAAAACCGCATGGATCTGGATGTCGACACAAGCCTGACTGTAGGTCTCGATGCCAGCAAGCGTAACTGGGACGGCACATATACTGTCAAGGGTGGGATGATGGTGACATCTATGGATGGCCAGACCAGTATCGATGATGTGGATACACAGAATCAGGCGCTGTTTGTGGAGTTGGACAAACGTATCGACGCCTGGAACGTAAAGGGCGGTTTGCGTGCCGATAGCACCAGCATCAAACCAGGCAATGCTTATGCCCAACCGGATAATGATTACAGCAACGTAAGTGGCTTTCTCTTCACCAGCTACAATGCCAATGCCTCGACACGCTACTTCGGCGGTGTTGGTATCTCATCCCGGGTACCCGATGCACGTGAACTTTACTTCCATGGTCCAAGCATGATGGGGCCTGTCGAGACTGGTACTTCCGATCTGAAGCAAACTACCAACACCGAAATCGATCTTGGTGTAGAGCATAAGTACGAGAGTTCCAGCGTAAAGGCCAAATTGTTCCACAGTACACTTAAGGATTACATCTACTACAACGCCGATAGCTCTACCAATAACTTTGAGAACATCGATGCGGTGATCTACGGCGCCTCCCTCAGCGGTGCATGGTTCATCAACGATCAGTTCAGTCTCGACTACGGTATCGCCTGGCAGCGCGGTGAAAAGAGTGAAGCACTGACCGGACAAACTGACAAGGACCTGGCAGAGATCTCACCGACCAAGCTCAATCTGGCACTTAACTACGATTACTCGGCCAAAGGCAATATCAGATTGGAGTATGTCGCTGCCGACAAGTGGAGCAACTTCGACGCAGATAACGGTGAACAGGCTATCGATGCATATCAGGTTATCAACCTGAAGGTGGAACATATGGTGGTAAAGAACATACAACTGACTCTGGGCGTGGAAAACCTGACCGACGAGACATACGCCACCACCAATACTTACAAGGATCTAAAATTACTGTCCGATGGCAGCGGCGATGTCATGCTGATAAACGAGCCGGGCCGTTACGTCTACCTGAATGCGGCATATAAATTCTAAATTATACTCCTGCTTACTGCGACATCTTGCGGCTGTGCGCAGACCCCGCCCTTTGGCGGGGTTTTTTTGCTTTAGCGACGTGGGTGGGGATACTATCTGGTGATGGATCAGGCCTGCCCAAAGTGTGACTATCAACGTCAGCCGACAGATGTCGGCACCCCGGACATCTGTCCTGTCTGCGGACTGGTCTATGCCAAATGGTACAAATACAACGCCGCCAGGGATGGTACTGAGGCACCCGTATCCACCGCGCAAATGTCAGCCGCCGAACGTGAGCACCTGGCAAACCGGCTGATCGAACGTGAAGCGGCAACCACTATCAATCCGGCGACCTACTGGGGCAGGGTTGCGATCTATCTGTTGCTGTTTATCTGGGGTTGGCACTTCATTCTGCTGAAGATGGAGAGCAATGCCATCGGTCACTCCTTTATGCACAATATCGATCTGGTGTTTCATGAGGCAGGGCACTTTCTTTTCCGCCCGTTTGGCGATTTCATGATGGTGCTGGGTGGAACGTTGATGCAGTTGATCATGCCACTGACCGTGGCAGGAACGTTTCTGTTCAAACATCAGGACCACTTCGGCGCATCGGTAGGTATCTGGTGGTTAGGTCAAAGCATGATGGATATCGCGCCGTACATTAATGATGCCCGCGCCATGGAGTTACAACTGGTGGGCGGTGGCACGGGGCGCGACAGGCCCGGTATCCATGACTGGAATAACCTGCTTTGGGATCTCGGTATGTTGCCCAAAGATCACGCCATTGCGCGTGTCGTTGATACGCTGGGCGAGATAATCGTAATCGTTGCTTTGCTCTGGGGTGCCTACGTACTCTACCGCCAGTTCCGGCAGGTGTGAGGAAGTGTAATGAATGAATCCTCTGCAACGCCCGTAGAAGCCGAAAAGCTCCTTCAGTTCTGGTTTTCCGAAACATCGGCAAAGCGCTGGTTCCGTTCGACAAAAGCCTTCGACGATGAACTGCGGCAGCGTTTTGGAGCCGATGTCCAGGCAGGCCTGCGTGGCGAACTGACACACTGGCTGAGCTCACCGCACGGTGCACTGGCGCTGGTGATCCTGCTCGATCAACTACCCTTGAATATCTATCGCGGCAAAGCGGAGAGTTTTGCCGGAGAAGCCGGCGCGTGCAGCGCGGCAACGGTTGCTATTGAACAGGGCTGGGATCGGCAGCTCTCCCAACAGGAAAAGGCGTTTCTCTACATACCCTTTATGCACAGTGAGTCGCTGGCGGATCAGGATCGCGCTCTGGCGTTATTTGGGGCGGCGGGGCTGGATGGCAATTTGCACTGGGCCAAGCATCATCGCGAGATCGTGCGGCGTTTCGGTCGCTTTCCCCATCGCAATGAAATCCTTGGGCGCGAATCAACGGCTGAAGAGCTGGCCTGGCTGGCTTCGGACGAAGCCTTTCATGGCTGACTTGAAATACGCCGATTTTCACTCTCTAATGGGGCAAATATCCGTAGCAGAAGGACGCGACAGATGACTGAATGGGAAACGCCGCCACCCGTCGCCACACAGGGACAGGGTGCGGCGATGCTGGTTTACCTGCTGCTACTGGCCTCTCCCCTGTTTGGCGGGGTTACTGGCCTGATCGGTGTGGTGGTGGCCTATGTCTACCGCGACGAGGCGCCGGAGTGGTTGCAAAGTCATTACACTTTGCAAATTCGCACCTTCTGGATCAGCACACTGATCAGCATTGTTGGTGTTCTGTTGCTATTCGTCATGATCGGCTATCTGGTTCTGCTGTTCCTGCTCATCTGGTTCCTGGTCCGCTGTATCAAAGGGATCCGACTGTTGAACATGAAGCGTCCCTATCCCAACCCGCAATCCTGGGGATTCTGAGCGAGGTAAACCGTATGCACAAAGCGTGGCGTCTTCTTCTCCTGTTACCGCTCGGCCTCACTCTTCTCTCCTGTGCGGCGCTCAAGGAGGGGATCAAGAAACCGGAGGTGGCGATGCAGCAGGTGAAGGTCACCGGTATTACCCTGGGTGGTATGGACGTGGCCTTTGTGCTGGCGGTAAAAAATCCCAATCCCCTCGGCATTACCCTGGAGGGGTTGAGCTATAAGCTGGATATCGAAGAGAAGCCGCTGCTCAAGGGCAACACCGGACAAAAGCTCAAACTGGCTGCCAACGGCAGCTCCACCCTGACGCTGCCGCTCACCCTGGCCTACAAGGAGATGTTTGATGGTGCCTCGGCGCTGCTGAAACAGGACAAGGTGCGTTATGCCCTGGGCGGCGATATCGACTTTGGTCTGTTCAAGCTGCCCTACAAAACCAGCGGTACCCTGGGCATCCCCTCACTGCCCAAGGTCACTATTGGCAAGCTGGGTCTCAAGCGGGTAACCCTCTCCGGCATCGATATCGAGGTTGGCCTCGAGATGAAGAATGAGAACCGCTTTCCGCTACGTCTGGAAGGGATCGACTACGACCTGAAGATTGCCAATGGCACCGTCGCCAGGGGCAAGAGCCTGGCCCCGCTCTCGCTGGGTGCGGGAAAGCAGGGTCGTCTGGCGCTGGGCATGAGTCTGAGTTACAGCGAGTTGGGTGGGGTGATCAGTCGCATCAAGGGCGGTGGCAAAATCCCGGTGGTTTTTGATGGGCGCCTGCAGGTACCCGGCCTGGGTAAGGTCCCCCTGCGCTGGAGCGGGAATATCTCAGTAGACCGGTAGCCTACCTTGTTTGTTAGTCCTCACTAACGCCAATTTCTTCATTAGCCGACCGCTATCACACAAAAAAATCTAATAGTTTGCCTCTAAATCCCCTACGTTTTACAAAAGTTTGCGCCAGTTCACAAATACCCCACATTTCGCCTGCTAATACTTAACGCATACGAAGGGTCGGTGAAGTCATGCAGTGGGGTATTACCCCGGCTGACGCCGCTTCCACCAGACCGAACAAAAATCATCTCGCGGCTCCATAGAGTAGGGAGTGCTCCTTACAGGGAGGTTGAAATGGACAATGTCACTGCTGTACGTCATCTGATCTCATCTGTGCATCGCAAGATTCACGACGAAATAAACATGTTCCAGGAGGCACTGGCGAAGATTGATCCCTTCAGTGAGTGCCCCGCTGACCAATGGTCACATGGACTCTATACGCGGTTGATTGAGCGTCGCCGCAGAATGCTGGATCGTTTAACCGCTCAAGTTGAACTAGCTTAATCTGTAACTCCTCCTCATTGTTCCCCCATTTGCCGACCTGAACAGGTCGGCTTTCTTTTGCCCGCTCTTCCGCTATCCCGTTCATGCCTGATACTCTGCCCATAGTTAATGGCTGAGGGACAGACCATGCAGGATTCCCTGGAACAGTTACGCCAGCGTCTGGCCGAATTCGCCCGCGCCCGTGATTGGGAGCAGTTTCACTCACCGAAAAACCTCTCCATGGCACTCATCGCCGAGGCAGCGGAACTGGTGGAACACTTTCAATGGTTAAGCGAGGAGCAGAGCTTTGCTTTGCCAGCAGAAAAGCTCGACGAGGTGCGGCTGGAGTTGGCGGATATTTTGATCTTTTTGATCCGCACGGCAGATCGCCTGGGGGTCGATCCGGTGCAAGCGGCCTGGGAGAAGATTGAAATTAACGAACAGCGCTACCCGGCGGAGAAGGTGCGTGGTGATGCGCGCCGGGCAGCGGAATATGAGAAGGAGTGAGTTCGCTTAGTGTTGCACCTCGTCTCCCGGATCAGGCAGGCCGGCAATCCGCCAGGCCTCCCGCGGTGAGTGGAAGAGTTGGTCAACACAATGCGGCTCAAGGCGACTGAGATCGCAGGCAAAACGCATCGGTGGTAGAGCGCCGTACTGGATGAAGTGACAGCGCAGGGTGTTAATCACCTTCCAGTGCGCGTCGGTCAACCGCTCAATACCAAACTGTTTGGCGAGCTTCTCGGCAAACTGTTCGTTCCAGGGCTGCCGCGGTGCTTCACTTGCCAGGATTGCGCTACGCATAAGACTCCTCCGATATAACCAACTTGTTAACTCGACTATAGATGTGGGGATCGTCCCGCGCCAGCTCAAGCGAGGAAAAAATCGTGCGCATTGGTGTTGACCTTGGTGGCAGCAAAATCGAAGCCGTTGCGCTGGCGAGCGATGGCAGCGAATTGCTGCGTCGTCGGGTGGAGACCCCTCGCCACGATTATGCAGCGACGTTAAGCAGCATTGTCGAGTTGGTGCAGGAAATCGAGCAGGAACTGGGTCAGCAGGGGACGGTGGGCGTCGGTATCCCCGGGGCGATCTCTCCGGCCACTGGCAAGGTGAAAAATGCCAACTCCACCTGGATTATCGGCAGGGCGCTGGATCGGGATCTGGAGCAGATGTTATCCCGTCCAATTCGCCTGAGTAACGATGCCAACTGTTTTGCCGTTTCCGAGGCGGTCGATGGTGCCGCAGCCGGAGCCGCAGTGGTATTCGGAGTGATCATCGGCACCGGTACCGGCGGTGGTGTTGTGATCAACGGTAAACCTTTAACCGGTCCCAATGCCATTGCCGGGGAGTGGGGCCACAATCCATTGCCCTGGCCTAGGGCGGAGGAGTTGCCCGGTCCCGAATGTTACTGCGGTAAACAGGGGTGCATCGAAACCTGGCTCTCCGGCCCCGGTTTTGCCGCGGCATACCAGCGCATGGGAGGGGATGGAGTGACTGCGGAAGCCATCGTTGTTCGTGCTGAGCAGGGGGAGGTGCTGGCGGAGTCGGCGTTACAGGCCTATGAAGATCGCATGGCCCGCGCCCTGGCCTCGGTGATTAATCTGCTGGACCCGGATGTGATCGTGCTGGGTGGTGGTATGTCGAAGATCGAAAGGCTCTACACCAACGTGCCGAAGTTGTGGGGAGAGTATGTTTTTTCGGATCGGGTCGATACCCGGTTGCTGCCACCCTTGCACGGCGACTCCAGCGGGGTGCGTGGTGCGGCCTGGTTGTGGGACTGAGGCGAACGCCAGGTAGCAAAAGCAGAAGGCCACGAAAGGGTTATAAAATAAAACCTCTCGTGGCCTTCGATGTGTGCCTCATTGGCACGTTACTGCTCAGGATGATTTCTTAACGAACTTGGTCAGGATGACGATCTGCTGACCATTGACCTTGCCTTCGATCTGTTCCGGGTTGTTGGGTACCAGCGAAATACCGCGCACCGCGGTGCCGCGTTTGGCGGTGAAGTTGGCGCCCTTGACGGTAAGGTCCTTGGTCAGGGTAACGGTATCGCCCGCCTCAAGGATCGCGCCGTGACAATCCTTGTGCACGTCGTCACTCTCTTCGTTACTGCTACCCGTCCCATCGGCTTTGGCCCAGGCGAGGGTGTCGTCGTCCAGATAGAGCATATCCAGCAACTCCTGCGGCCAGCCCTCTGCACTCAGGCGGGTCAACATGCGCCACGCCATCACCTGTACCGCAGGCACCTGACTCCACATGCTGTCATTGAGGCAGCGCCAGTGGTTGGCGTCGACGGTCTCGGGGTTTTCGATCTGGCTGCGGCAGGTCGCGCACAGCAGTACCGACTGCTCGGCGCTGCCATCTGACTCGGGAGGAATTTCGTAAACGGAAAGGCTATCGCTTGCGCCGCAAAGTTCGCACTGGGAATTGCTGCGTGTTTGCAGCGTCTGTTCGATGGTCATAACCCCTCCTGATTTGTGAAGGGCGCATTATAACGCAGAACAGCGCTTTGCGTTCGGGCGGGCTACTCGGCTGTCGCCTCGGAGGGTTTCTCCTGCACGGCGGGTTCGGTCTGTGGTGCCGAGGGCTCTTCCGTCTTTACCGATTCTGTTGTTGCGCTGTCAGTGGTTTCGGTCGTTGTCGGCGCAGCAGCGGGGGCAGTTGCCGCTTCCGGCTTTGTCGGTTTGGGTTTGGCGCCTGGGACGGCGAAAGGATTGCTGTTAAAGCGGCCAAGAATGGCGGAAACGGCCTGAAAACGGCGGTGATTGGTGGTGCCGTCATAGCGACCCAGAAAGTCAGGGATGATTAACTCCTTGCGCTCACCATCGAGACTGATCACCACCCGGGTGCCACCCGCATCCTTCTTTACCGGGCGAAAGGAGGTCAGGCGTCTGATACCGGCACGGATTGCCTGGCGGAACATCTTGCGGGTTGCGTCGGGTGTGTAGGCGTTGCGATGCACATAACGGATGTTGTCGTTGTCACGGATCCTCTCCCAGCCAGCACTGGGTGAAGGTGTCTTGGCATCTTCCGGCAAAACCACTTCAATTTCCGAGTAGCCATCGCGCCACAGGGTGAGGCGTTTATGTCCGCCCTTGGATTTCCAGTCCTGGATCTCCCAGATAATGAGATCATCAATGGTCGGTGCGTTATCAGCTCCGTGGCAGGGGATTGCCAGTGTGGAAAGCAGACAAAAAATAACCGTGCTTATCCGAATTCTCATAGCGGTACCAAAATTACAACGTAGTTCATCTGCCATGTTTACCGCACAACAGACGAAAAAGAAAGTTGTGACTACAATGTATGCACCTTATTTCAGGTCACCGAGTGAGTGAGGAAGTTTAGATGGATTTAATGCTGCCCACGACACCGGATGAACATGGCATCGCGGTGTTGCTGTTAATTGTGGCGGCACTGTTTCTCTTTACCCGGGATAACATTCCCCTTGAGACCTCCAGTCTGGTGGTGTTGGTACTGCTGGCAGTGGGTTTTGAGCTATTCCCTTATAGCCACGATGGTATAGCGTTTGAGCCTATCGCGCTGTTCAGCGGTTTCGGACATGAGGCACTGATTGCGGTCAGCGCGCTGATGGTCGCCGGGCAGGGGCTGGTGCGTACCGGCGCACTGGAACCGGTAGGTCGTCTGCTGGCGCGATTTTGGGTGATTAGCCCTCTCTTCTCCCTGCTACTGACATTGGTGGTGGGTTCCCTTTTGAGCGCCTTCGTTAACAACGTCCCCATCGTGGTGTTGTTGCTGCCCATCCTGGTAAGCGTGGGCTTGCGTACCGGCCAGCCCACCTCGGGGATGCTGATGCCGATGGGTTTCGCTACCCTGGTTGGTGGTATGAGCACCACCATCGGTACCTCTACCAACCTGCTGGTGATCGCGGTCGCTGCGGATCTCGGTTTACGCCGTATGCATATGTTTGATTTCTTTATCCCTGCGGCGATCGCCGGAGGTCTGGCGATTCTCTATCTATGGTTGGTGGCACCGCGGATGCTGCCAGAGCGGGATGGGCGTTTGCGCGATAGTTCACCACGCCTGTTTACCGCGCAACTGCATATTGAAGAGGGGAGTTTTGCCGACGGCAAAATGCTGGCAGAGGTCCATGAGCGGGTGGGCGGGAAAATGCGCATCAGCGCAATCCATCGCGGCGATGCCGTGATCATGCCGTTGCCAGATGCGCTGTTACTGGCTGGCGACAGCCTGGGTGTCAACGATACCCCGGACCACCTGACCGAATTTGCCTCCGCCCTGGGCGCCAGCCTTTATGACGGTGAGAGCCTGGTGGATGAAGAGAATCCGTTACGGGCGGAGGATCAGCAGATCGCCGAGATAGTGGTCACCCAGGGGTCGCCACTGGAGGGCTCCACCCTCAGCCGTACCCGCTTTGATGAGCGCTATCATGTGGTGACTCTGGCCCTGCATCGACCGGGTGCGGCAGTGCGGACGATGAATATGGAGCTGGGTGATATCCGCCTGCGGGTCGGTGATGTGCTGCTGGTGCAGGGCAATCAGGAGCAGATCGCCGCGCTGAAACAGGATGCCGCCCTGCTGGTACTGGATGCGACCAGCGACCTGCCGCACACCCAGCGTGCCCCACTGGCGCTGACGATTATGGCCGGGATCATTGTGGTGGCGGCACTGGGGCTGATGCCGATCGCGATCAGCGCGGTGAGTGGCGTGTTGCTGATGATCCTCACCCGTTGCCTGCGCTGGCAGGATGTGGTCCACGCACTAAGTACCCCGGTGATTATGATCGTCGTCGCCAGTCTGGCGCTGGGGTCCGCGTTGTTACAAACGGGTGGTGCGGATTATATGGCGCAGTTGTATGTCACGCTGGCAGCCGGGGCATCGCCGACGATGCTGTTATCAGGACTGATGTTGATCATGGCGATCCTGACCAACATCGTCTCCAATAATGCCGCGGCGGTAATCGGTACGCCCATCGCCATCAGTGTCGCGCAGCAGATGGGGCTGCCGCCGGAGCCATTCGTACTGGCCGTGCTGTTCGGTGCCAACATGAGCTACGCCACCCCCATGGCCTACAAAACCAACCTGCTGGTGATGAGTGCCGGTGGCTATCACTTCTCCGATTTTATGCGCGTGGGTATTCCACTGACGCTGATCGTCTGGCTTACCCTCTCCTGGCTGTTACCACGCCTCTACGGCATCAACTGAGCACTTCCCAATCCGCCACCTTGCCCCGCACACGCTGAAATGAGGGGTGGGCATTGATGGTCTTTTCCCTGAGTAGAAGAGCAAGGCGATCAGGATCGCGTTGTGTCAGTTTGCGTTGCAGATGCTCAAACTCGTAGCGGAGTTGGCCGCTGCTGACGGGCAGGCTGTCGCGGTAGTGGTTGCGCGCAATCTTCCTGCGCTCAAAGTGATAACCCCTTCTCTCTGCTTCATCGACCACGCTGCGTAGATAGGAGGCAATGGCACCCAGCGGGTTCGGCGTCTGCTTAAAGCGAAGCAGCTGTGGGTGATGGCGGTATCCCCTGGTCTCACCGCGTAAGACCTTCTGCGCCAGCAACCCCTCTCGCCAGAGAGCTACCAGGCCTTTGCTATCCAGGTATTTGGGATGGATGGACCAGAGTCGCATGGGAGTCCTGATGAGGTGGAGGTGATAAAGGGGTGGGTATGAAGCGGAGTGATATCAAGCGCATTACGTGCAGGAGGATCTGTCGTAAAGCCCACAAAGCGCACCACAACGCAGCACCGCCAAATCTATAACCCATTGAAAAGCGGACATTCCAACCCCTGGCACACCCCTTGCACTTACTCAGCAATAACTCTCATACAGGTTGTGTCGTTCATGTCCTTTGGTTTTGAAATGAACAGTTCCTTTGCGGGCTTTGCTCCGCAAACGCCGCCCGACGGTTGCACCCAGTGCAGCATCTGTCTCTCCGTCTGTCCGACCTTCGTTAAAAGCGAAGACATCGAGCAGTCACCGATGGGGCGCATCCGAATGATGCGCGCACTGGAGCGTGGTGAAAGCGAAGGGTTGGCGCTGGAGAAGCTGGAGAGCTGCCTTGGTTGCTACAGCTGCGAGGTGATCTGCCCTGCAAAAGTCAGCTACGGCAATATGCTGGATGAGTCCCTGGCGCGTCTGCGCGAACAGCGTCCGTTAGCGGCGATGACTCGCATGATGTTGTTACTGGCTGAGAAGCGTTCGCTGCTGAAATCCCTGATCCGGGCCAGCTATCTGGCACAGGTGATCGGCGTGCGTAGCCTTCTGGCGAAGCTGGGCCTGATGAGTTTTGCGGGCCTGCAACGGGCCAACGCGTTACTGGGCCGTGTCACCTTTCCTGGCCGCCTGCGAAATCGAATTAACCAGTCAGAAGCCGTGCAGCGTGTTGCCCTCTTTACCGGCTGTTTTAGTTCGGTGATGGAGCAGGAGGTACAACAGGCGACCATCGACGTCTTCAATGCCCTCACTCTTGAGGTGACACTGCCAAAGGGACAGGGTTGTTGTGGTGCACTGCACCGACACAGTGGTGAACGGGAAACCGCCGACAGGCTGGCGCGCAGAAACATTGAGGCATTTTCGCGCGATCCGGTCGATGCCATTGTCACCACCAGTAGCGGTTGTGGCGCTGGTCTCAAGACGTACGGTGAGTGGCTTGATGGCGAAGAGCTGAAAACGCCGGTGCTGGACGTCAGCCACTACCTTGCCAACCTCCTGAGGTCGCGCAGGGTGGCGTTCAAATACCTGCCCCTCAAGGTGGCGCTGCATACCCCCTGCACCCTGCGACAAAATGGGGAACAGGAAGAGGCCGTCTTCGAACTGTTGCAGAAGATCCCGGGGCTGGAGATTGTGCCGCTATCGGGTGAGCCGCGTTGTTGCGGTGCTGGTGGCAGTCAGATGCTGACTCAAGCGCAGATGGCCGATGCCCTGCGCGATGATATGGTCGAGGAGATCAGAGCGATGAACGCCGATATGGTCATCAGCTCCAATCTGGGTTGCGCCATGCATCTCCGGGAGGGATTGGTGCAGGCGGAGATCGAGATTCCGTTGCGGCATCCTGTGCAGCTTATTGCGCAGGCAATGGTTGGTGAGTTTGTCAGCGTTGGGAGTTGATTCAGTTCCGGCTGGATTATGCAGAGAGGAAGCGTTACTTCGGGAAATCACTCAGGCAGCATTGCAGTCGCAAAAGTAGTGGTCTGCTGTTTTGTCCTGTTCGATCCACATTACAGCTGAACAGTAACTGCAGACGCCGCCTTCAACGCCTTCTGCCGGGCATCTTCGATATCCGCTCCACGTGCCAGAGCAACACCCATGCGACGCTTCCCTTTAACTTCAGGTTTGCCAAACAGACGCAGTTGCGTGTCGGGCTCCTGCAGTGCTGCTTCGAGGTTGCTAAAGCGAACGTTATTAGATTCTCCCTCAACCAGAATAACAGCCGAGGCAGAAGGGCCGTGCTGCCGAATCTCAGGAATAGGTAGCCCAAGAATGGCACGGGCATGCAGTGCGAACTGCGATAGATCCTGAGAGATCATGGTCACCATGCCGGTATCGTGCGGGCGCGGTGATACTTCGCTAAAGATGACATCGTCACCCTTAATAAACAGCTCAACACCGAAAATGCCACGCCCACCCAGGGCGGCAGTCACCTTCTCTGCGATCGCTTTGGCACGAGCCAGAGCGATCTCACTCATCGCCTGTGGTTGCCACGACTCCTGATAATCCCCATCCTCCTGACGATGCCCAATCGGCAGACAAAAACTGGTGCCATTAATGTGGCGAATGGTTAGCAGGGTGATCTCATAATCAAAATCGACAAAGCCCTCAACAATCACGCGCCCGGCGCCAGCACGGCCACCCTCCTGTGCGTAGAGCCAGCTGGCCTCGATATCCGCTTCACTCTTTATCGTGCTCTGTCCCTTGCCCGAGGAGCTCATGATGGGTTTCACCACACAGGGAAGACCAATCTCATTAACAGCCCTGGTAAAGTCCTGCTGGTTATCGACAAACTGATAATTAGAGGTGGGGATGCCCAGCTCTTCAGCTGCCAGGCGACGGATACCCTCGCGGTTCATGGTCAGGCGTGCGGCATTCGCTGTGGGGATGACATTAAATCCTTCAGACTCAAGCGCCACCAGCGTGTCGGTGGAAATGGCCTCAATCTCCGGCACGATGTAGTCAGGCTTCTCCAGCTCAATCACCCGTCGCAGTTCATCTCCATCGAGCATGGAGAAGGTATAGGAGCGATCAGCCACCTGCATGGCGGGGGCATTCTCATAGCGATCACAGGCAATCACTTCACAGCCATAGCGCTGTAACTCAATAACAACCTCCTTGCCCAGTTCCCCGGAACCGCAAAAGAGGATTTTCGTAGCAGAAGATGAGAAAGGGGTGCCGATGGTTGTCATGGAGAAGTCCTGCAAAAAAATGAAGGTGAAATGATCGCGTAAAAGAGAGGCGATAGCAATGCAGAGTAGGGTGCGGCAGGGCTAGTGCGGGGTATTCAATTAGGGTAGAGGTAATGGGGTTGTGACAAGTCAGACTACTTTCTTTCGCCCTCTTCCAGCACAAGCTGAGTCGCTTTGATTCGTATTCTGTCCAAAAGCTCTGTTGCGGTTATTCCCTGTTCAACAGTCTCATGAAAGAGCCAGTCTAATATTGCCAATCGCTGGCTGTGCTCCATCTGCTCTGAGCTGATTGACAGGGTTGAACCACAGGGACAATTGGCGCTGGCAATAGAGCCAAACAACTTATCAGGGTCTCTGTTCCCCAGTTCAGCATCATAAGAAATCGGTTTTCCAACGGGCGTTGTAACCAATAAATACTCATGAAGTGTTTTGTACTGGCGCTGACAATTGGGGCAGCTCTTGGGGAAGAGGCCTTCAACGTACCGCTTGAGTAGTTCTGCAACCTGGTCTTCGTCCATGGTACTGGCTGACTTTTATGAAGTAGAGGTGTCTAGTTATTGTTATTAATATTATGACGTAATGGTTTCTTCGCTCTAAGAATAACTTACTGCGCAAATAATTCCAGATTTATAAAACTTAGCGCAGAGCATGGTCATGACAGCTCTGCACTGGGTGGCATACCAAATTTGCGCGAATATTCGCGGCTGAATTGGGTTGGGCTTTCATAGCCCACTTCAAAGGCAACTGAGGAAACAGGCAGTCGTTCGCTACGTAACAAACGTTGAGCCTCGATAAGTCGCATATCCTTCTGGTATTGCAATGGGGTAGTCTCAGTCACCTTTTTAAAGCGCTCATAAAACGATGACTCGCTCATACCAATGGTTTTCGCCATGTCACTAATAGAAAGCGGCTTTCTGAAGTGGGTTCTGAGGTGTGTGATTGCCTTGTTAATCTGGCTTGCGTAACTCTCGTGTCCAAGCAGTTGGCGCAGCATGCTACCGTGTGGCGCCATCAACAAGCGAAAATGAATCTCTTTTAACACCAGCGGCCCCATTACCTTCATTTCTACAGTACTTTCAGACAGAGCTAAATATCGGGAGAGTGCATCAATAATGTCCTCTCCGGTTTGCTCGGCATTCATCGCTGTTGCTTGCCGACTGCTATCGGGCAGTTCATCCATTTCATGATACAAGGTTCGAAGCAGACCGAGATCAATCGACAATATCAGCGCGAGGTAAGGCGCCTTTGGACTGGCTTGTGTGATTCTCGAAACGACAGGAAGGCTGTGGCTGACAATCAGGGACTCGCCAGCGCCAAATCTGATGGTTCTTTCACCTATAGTTGTTTCTTTCTCGCCACGTAGTATCAGGCAGATGACAGGATCGTAAATCGTGGCCTCAAGAGCCGTCGTTCTATAACTACGAAACAAGGTTAAACCAGGCATTGGAGTTACACCGCACTGCGGTTCATCTCGGTGTTTTACCAGGAAATTGGTTGCTTGCTTGGTCAGGGCAGAAATCGGCATTATGCGGCACTCCTTCTCCAGAAAGTATATTAAAGTTATTCTGCGATCCACTATTTATCCAAAACTCCGGATAATTAGGCAGCACTCCTGGAAAAATTGGCAGGCGGCAAATCAATTCAGAACCTATGATTATTTAAACTTTCACAGACAAACAGAGAAAAAGCCCATGTCTTCCATTGACACTCAATTTCTGGACCTCAAAAGCCATCACACTCAATATGCCGACATCGATCCCAGGAGTACTTTGAAGGGTAGCGCGGCAGGTAAGACCATATTCATCTCAGGTGCGTCGCGGGGTATTGGTCAGGCCACCGCGATTGCCTTTGCTCAGGCTGGTGCCGACGCGATCTATATCACCGCAAGATCAGAAGCGGCGCTCGAAGAAACCAGGGCGAAAATCAGCGAAGCCAATCCAGAGACACGTTGTGCGTACATGGCTTGTGATGTAACCGATGCCGAGCAGGTAAAAGCGGCGGTGGACGATTGTGTGGCCAAATTTGGCGGCATCGACGTCGCAGATACCAATGCAGGTTATCTCGATAACTGGATCAGGATTGGCGAATCCGATGTCGCCAGTTGGTGGTATTCATGGGAGGTTAATGTAAAGGGCACGTATCTGGTTGTCCGCTATGCCCTGCCCTATTTGATCGAATCCGCACGCAAACACGCCGCGAAGGGTGCATCAGGCGGTCATTTGATCCTGCTTTCATCGGTAGGTGCACAATTACTAATGCCTGGTGCGTCGGACTATCAGGCATCCAAGCATGTCATCAATCGTCTCTGCGAGTTCATCGACGTTGATCATGGCGAGGACGGGATTAAATGCTTTGCCATTCATCCAGGCGGCGTGCCGACAACACTGGGTAAGAACATGCCTGAAGAGATGCACCAATTCCTCGTGGATGAGCCAGAGCTGGCTGCAGGATTCATTGTATGGCTTTGCTCAGGTAAGGCTGACTGGGCTAAAGGTCGATATTTAAGCAGCAACTGGGACGTGAGTGAGCTAAGCCAAATGAAAGATCAAATCCTAGAAGACGATCTGCTGGTCAATCGCCTGCGTACAGAAGGATAAAATCAAGGGTAAAGATGTGTATAAATGTGGGATCGAAAAAGGTGGCGAAGTGATTAAATTTTTAGCCAACTTTTGTTATTGCTCAATATTTAATCCCTCCGTCCCCATTTCTGTTCAGTTAATAGCCCTCTTTATTGCAACTTTGCTATCCATGCCTTATCTCACATAACGCCCACATAAACGGCGCGAGCTTGCGAGCGTCCGGCGACCGAAGGGAGCGAATTTAATGTGATTGTTATGTTTCATATGGATTTGGAAGAATGAAAATCACTCCCTCTACCGTTATCTGTAGCTTTCCATTGAGTGTATCGTCTCTCCATGACTCGCCACTGGATTTAATATTGTTTATCTCTGTTTTAGATATAGTCATTGTGCTCTGCCTTGATGCCATACCTAAATTTTTATGCATTAGTGAATCAAGAGTTTTGACCGATGCACCATCTGGGTAAGGAAGCTTCTCTATCTCGGTGCCTTCTTCGATAGTCCTTATTTGCCACAATTCAGAATGCGTAAGCCACAATTGATATGTGCTTGGTCGTTTAGAGCCTACCGGTGTCGAAATAGGCGACATAGATAATATGCCCCCATTTTCGGGTATTTTCATTCGATTTTCGGAGTGTTTGAAAAAACTAAACTCTTTTGACGAGGGAATTGATACGGTAGGATCTGGTTTAGCTATTTCTGCGGTTTGTGGATTCGTGAATTCAGGGTCCTTTTGAGCTGTTTCAAATGCTTTCGGCAGAAGGTAAGTCATACCTACAAACCAAATCCACACAAATGCAATACCAAACCCTGCACCAAATACGAGTCCATGAAAGAATTTCTTTAGCATCTACTTTCCTCTTGAAACATAACGACCAAGCTCAGCCGAGGATGGCCGCACACCGCGGCCTGACGTCGGCTGGGGCGACGTGTTAGCCGTACTATCTATTTGAAAAACTGACTGGCAAACCATTGAATTGAATCCCACTTCTGTACATATACATTGTGCCGTATATTTTCTTGGCTTCATCAAGCTTCCACCCAGACAGAACTAACTTATAAACAAGATCTCCTTTTTCACTCATATATTTTAGGATTAGAAGATCATCAACCTTCTCCATCTTGTCCGACTGATATATTTGTTGTTTCCCATCAGCGAAAACACGAACGAATTTTGATTTTGAATCGGCGTTTATTTGCAATGTTTGGTTTTCGCCTTTCACGGCACACCAATCTGAATTCCATGTTGCGAAATAATCATTCGTTGACAAATTGCCAGCAAATGCGGGCGCGACTAATAACATGGCTAATAGGATGGATATAACTCTCATATCACTCTATACGGCTAACGTTTTAATCAGCTGCCGCGTCAGCGGTCAGCTGAATTGGTTTGTTAGCTTCTCGAGCTTTGCTTTCTAACCACTGATTTTTTCTTTCAGGGGAACATGGTTCATAGTCTGGTTGCAAAGTTTTCATTTTGCTAGCATAGTTGTCCTTGATTCTTAGAACAGATGATTTAAGTTGGCTCCGCTCTTCAAGGGAAAGATGGCTTCTGCTATTAGATTCTTTTAGTTTTGAATGGACATGCCTCAAAACATCGATTTGAGATATTTCATCTGAGTACCCACTCCTTTCCATTTGCCACAACATTTGAAATACTGAGTTTTCAATATCCTCAAAAGGTTCATTAGACTCTAATTGCTTGATCAACTTCATAGAGTCACTACCTGAATAAAATATGTTAGCAGCCTTTATGTTTTGTGTATTGGCTGCATTTCTTAGCGTTATTGTTTTGTAAATCAAGTTGTGTATAAGTGCCGATATTGCTAGCAGCAAACCCACCCAGTAATTAGTGTTATCAGACACCTGCGTTGGTAAAGGAAGCGATGCACTATCGTTTATACCAATCATTGAAATGATCCAGTTATAGATAATTATCTTGATGGGGTCTGGCGTAACAGATATGGCGGCAGCCAAAGCTATAACTAGAAGAGTTAACCGGTTTGAGAAATCTGGAAACAAGAACTTTTCGATGTATTTACGTAACATAATGTTCACTATAGAGATGACTATATTGCTGCGAAGTTAACGCCCAGCTCAGCCGAGGAGGCGCGTCAGCGCCGACGTCGGCTGGAGCGCCGTGTTATGAGTTTTTATGTTTCGAAGTATGTGTTCAATTCGTTTTTCGGAGCGCTCACTTCCCGGCTTGTATGCGCTCGGGCTTTTAACCATTGCAACCAAGCCAAGTAGTTCATGTTGATTCATAAGAGACATTTCCTTTCCGTAGTATTCCTTTGATGCTTCAGGAAGTCCTTTGCCACACCGTGAAACTGAGCACGCCACCCAAACGCCAAATATCTCTTTGTCATCGAAGGTGATGTAACTTGCCACGTACCACAGGACACTATTTAAATGCCATGACAATGTGCTTGTGCGTTTATTACTGAATACCAAGTACCAATATGCCTGTTGTGATGCATAAGCACGTATTCCATATTCCGTTTCTGCCGCAACTGCATATTTATGTAGGTCAGTCATTACTGGCTGAGCTTCAGTGTTGCCGTATTTAGCCAATTCTTCAATTTGGCTTGTGTATGGCTGAAATGACAACACGTACCATAGTGCAAATGCCGCAAATGGACTTAGTAGAAGAGCAAGAAGAACTCTAACGATCCATTTGCGCATATTGTTTACTCATAACTATAATTCGACGTCAAAAGTGACCACTTGCAAAAGGACACTTTTGTCCAATAAAATTCCGCTACCGAGGTAACGCATTGATTTGCATATGCCCGTCCTGAGTAAACAGGACGATAACCCAGGGAGGAAACGGGACCATGGAAGTGTCCACCAAACCACGTCTTCTTGATCAGGTTAGGCATCGTTGCCGGGTCAAGCACTACAGTATCCGCACTGAAAAGGCCTACGTCGACTGGATTCGACGCTTCATCCATTTTCACGGAGTGCGTCACCCCAAAGAGATGGGTGCGCCAGAGGTCGAGGCGTTTCTTACGCATCTTGCCGTTCAGGGAAACGTTGCCCCTTCTACACAGAATCAGGCGCTTGCCGCTATTCTGTTTTTGTATAAAGAAGTGCTTGAGATTGAATTGCCATGGCTTGATGGTGTGACCAGAGCGAAGAAGCCGTCCCGCCTTCCCGTGGTGCTTTCTCAGGATGAGGTGACGAGGGTGCTGGCTCAACTCGATGGTGTCCATCACATGATCGCGTCGCTGCTGTATGGCTCCGGGTTGCGGCTGATGGAGGCGATCAGGTTGCGAGTCAAGGATGTCGATTTCGCGAGACTGGAAGTGGTGGTTCGGGAAGGTAAAGGGGGTAAGGACCGACGCACCATGTTGCCGCGTTCTCTGGTGGAGCCTTTGCAGAGCCAGATTGCCAGAGTGCAGGTCTTCCATGAGCAAGATCTCAAGAGTGGTGTCGGGCCAGTCTATCTGCCCTACGCTCTGGAGCGCAAGTATCCCAACGCAGGCCGGGAGTTAGGGTGGCAGTATATGTTTCCTGCGGCAGAGCCAGCTAACGATCCACGTAGTGGGGTTATTCGTCGACATCACCTGGGCGAAAAGGCGTTTCAGCGTGCGATAAAGGGTGCAGTGCGTCGTGCCGGTATCAATAAACCGGCTACCAGCCATAGTTTGCGTCACTCCTTTGCCACGCATTTGCTGGAGAATGGCTATGACATCCGTACGGTGCAGGAGTTATTGGGTCACAAGGACGTCAAGACCACGCAAATCTACACCCATGTATTGAATCGCGGAGGTAATGCGGTGCGCAGTCCGCTGGATGTTTAGTTACTCCCCGTACACCACACCGGGCAACCAGGTCGCCAGTTCCGGCCACAGCGCCAGCGCACCGAGGGCGATCAACTGAATGATGATGAAAGGAATGACACCCTTGTAGATTTGTATCGTTGTTACCTCAGGCGGTGCAACACCGCGCAGATAGAACAATGCAAAGCCAAACGGTGGGGTGAGGAAGGAGGTCTGCAGGTTGATGGCGATCATCACACCAAGCCAGACCGGGTTGAGATCCATTGCCAATAGTATTGGTGCAACGATGGGCACGACGACAAAGGTGATCTCGATGAAGTCGAGAATAAAACCGAGCAGGAACATCACCAGCATCACTACCAGCATCGCGCCGAAAACCCCGCCGGGTAGATCGGTTAGTAACTCGCGCACCATGTCGTCGCCACCGAAGCCACGGAATATCAATGAGAAGAGCGAGGCACCGATAAAGATCAAAAACACCATGGCGGTGATCTGCGTGGTGGAGCGCATCACTTCATTCAAGGTGTCGCGATTGAACTGACGTTGACTCACGGCGAGCAGGATCGCACCGATGGCACCAACCGATGCTGCTTCGGTGGGGGTGGCGAGGCCGAGCAGGATCGAGCCGAGCACGGCGAGGATCAGGCCGAGTGGCGGCAGCAACACCTTAACGGCCCGCAACAGGAGTTCGCGGTCGTAGTTGCCGCGCTCCTCTTTCGGCGGCACCGGGCAGGCCTCTGGTTTCAGCCAGGCAACGACAAGCAGATAGATGATGTAAAACGCGACCAGTAGCAGGCCGGGGATCAGCGCACCGGCAAAGAGGTCGCCCACCGAAACGGTCTCCGGCGACCAGATCCCCATATCAAGCTGCGCCTGTTGATAGGCAGACGAAAGCACATCGCCGAGCAGGATCAGGATAATCGACGGCGGGATGATCTGTCCCAGGGTGCCGGAGGCACAGATGGTGCCGCAGGCCAGTGCCGGGCTGTAACAACGTTTGATCATGGTGGGCAGGGAGAGCAGACCCATGGTGACCACGGTGGCGCCGACGATGCCGGTGCTGGCGGCGAGCAGCATTCCCACCAGGGTCACCGAGATCCCCAGACCGCCGCGCAGCGGCCCGAACAGGGCAGCCATGGTATCGAGTAGTTGCTCGGCGACTTTCGAGCGCTCCAGCATTACCCCCATGAAGACGAACAGCGGCACGGCGATCAACGTTTCGTTGGTCATGATGCCGAAGAGGCGGTTGGGTAGCGCTTCGAGGAAGGCACCATCGAACAGGCCGAGCTGTCCGCCAAGGGCGGCGAAGGCCAGCGCGGTGCCGCCGAGGGTGAAGGCGACCGGGTAGCCGAGCAGCAACACGCCACAGATGACGATGAACATGAGGATAGCCATGACTTCCGGGCTCATACTTCCGTACTCGCATCGTGCGCCGGGGCGTCTTCCTCATGGCCCAGCAACACCAGCACAGAACGCAGTGCCAGGGAGGTTCCCTGCAACACCAGCAACACCGCCATTAGCGGAATGGCGCTCTTCAGCAGGTAAACGCCGGGCAGGCCGCCGGTCTCGCGGGAGCCTTCATGCAGTTCCCAGGAGGTGGCGACGTACTCCCAGCTGATCCAGGCGATAAACAGAGTGACCGGCAGCAACAGAAACAGGGTACCGAGCAGGTCGACCCAGGCGCGACCACGGGGGCCAAATTTTTGATAGAAGATATCGACCCGCACATGGCCGTCATGGCGCAGGGTGTAGGCGGCGCCGAGCATGAACACCAGCGCGTGCATAAAGGTGATCGACTCCTGCATGGCGATCCAGCCGATGTTGAACAGGTAGCGCAGCACCACCACGGCGAAGGTGACGAGAACCATGCCCAGAGTGAGCCAGGAGATACCCCGGCCGGTCCATTCACTGAGTTGATCGAGGCGCCCGGCAAGGCGGGCCAATGTTTTCACGTTATAGATGTCTGTTTGGCAAAGGGTGGACCTATTCTATGGACCGGCTCAGTGGGGGGCAAGTTGACGGCTATCGAAAGGATTACTTGACAACGATCATGATTTCGACGGGTTTGGCCGTCGTTTATGCACAGTGATGGAGCATGGCCTCCCGGTGGCTGTCAAGTGTCTAGTCGATCACACCTTAAGGTGCATTAGTAAATACTCATATTATTGATTGTAAAAGAGAAAATAGCGCTGTGCAGAAGATGACCAATTTATGACTAACGCTGCTGGAACACGGACTTAGCGCAGTTTCTCCCAAAACATCCACAAAGTTATCCACAGGATCTGTGGATAAAAACATTCTCCATATCTGACAAAGGCTTACCTCATCCGCAAGTGATAAGTGACGCGCCAGAGTGGCGGAGAGGGGGTAGAAATCGCTTTTCAGGGGGCGTGGAAACGCCGCTTTAGAGGGGCGGAATTGGCTGATTTATTCTCGCCAGGAGGATGTCGCGGAAGACATCCGGGTCTTTGATATGGGTCAGTTCGCCTTCACGAGGGAAGTGGTGATCCTGTAGACGGGAGAGCCAGAAGCGCAGTGCGCCGGCACGCAACATCACCGGCCAGGCCTCGATCTCTTCGGCGCTGAAGGGGCGTTCCTGTTTATAGGCGTCGAGCATGGCGCGCGATTTTTCCATGTCGAGGCTGCCGCCACCATTGCTGCACCAGTCGTTGAGGGTGACCGCCACGTCGTAGAGCAGCACGTCGTTACAGGCGTAGTAAAAATCGATCAGGCCGGTGAGGCTGTCGCCTTCGAACAGGGCGTTGTCGCGGAACAGGTCGGCGTGGATCACGCCGCGCGGCAGGCTGTCGAAGCGATGGCCGCGCTGGAAGGCGAGTTCCCCATCGAGCAGGGCTCGCTCGTCATCGGCCAGTTTTTCGATCACCGCGTCGCGGGTGGTGTGCCACCAGTGCGGGCCACGGTCATTGTCGCGCTGACCGCTGAAGGACTGTCCCGCCACATGCAGCTTGCCCAGGGCGTGGCCCAGCGCAGCGCATTGGGCGGCATTGGGGTGATCGACGCCGCCGCCATTGAGGCGCATTACCAGCGCCGCCGGTTTACCGTTGAGTTCGCGCAGATAGCGGCCCTGATTGTCGGCAATAGGGTGGGCGCTGGGCACATCATGCTCGGCAAGGAAGGCCATCAGATCGAGGAAGTAAACCAGCTCGTCAGCGGTATGGTTTTCAAACAGGGTGAGGACCAGTCTCTTTTCACTGGTGGTGACGAAGTAGTTGGTGTTTTCGATACCGGCGCTGATGCCCTGGTAGTCGATCAGATCGCCAAGGGTGTAGTTGCGGAGAAATGTCTCCAGCTCATCCTTCTCGACCACTGTGTAAACAGACATAAAAAGCTTCGGTTATTTGCCGTGGGCGTGATTTTATCTGCCCGCGAACAGGAAAGACAGTGCGGCGTTGCGCAATTACCAGGTAAAGATGCGCCACTGCACCACGGAGGGGTTTTCAAGGTCGTTGCGCCGGGTCTCCAGACTGCCATCGCCGTCGGTGTCCATTAAGTAGTAGGGCACGCCGTTGCTGGGGGTGATCTTGACCATGTAGAGCTGGCCGCCAACACGATACTCCTCGATGGTCTCCTTGCCACGGTGGACAATGGTGACTTCCGGTTGCAGCTCTTCATCGCTGCTGGCTGTGCTCTCTTCAGCACTAAGTGGTGCGGCGAGTAGCAGGGCGGTGAACAGCAGTGGCAGGTAACGCATAGTTTTCCCCTTAAAGATCGAGCAGGATCTCGCGCTCTTTGGCAGAGGGCTCGAATCCGGTTTGTTCGTAGTGGCTGAAGATCGCTTCGACCACTTTTTCAGGTTCGTCGATGATCTGCAACAGGTCCAGGTCTTCCGGGCTGATCACCTTCTCTTCCACCAGTGTCGTGCGAATCCACTCTATCAGACCTTTCCAGAAGGGTGAGTGGACCAGGATGATAGGGATACGGCGGGTCTTGCCGGTCTGCACCAGGGTCAGGATCTCGGCCAGTTCGTCGAGGGTGCCGAAGCCGCCAGGCATCACCACGTAGGCGGCGGCGTACTTCACAAACATCACCTTGCGCGAGAAAAAGTGGCGGAAGCTGAGGCGGATGTCCTGATAATCGTTACCCGACTGCTCGTGGGGCAGCTGGATATTGAGGCCGATGGAGGGGGATTTGCCACGATAGGCGCCTTTGTTGGCCGCCTCCATGATGCCGGGGCCGCCACCGCTGACCACGGAAAAACCGGCCTGGGAGAGGTTGTAGGCGATCTCCTCGGTGAGCTGGTAGTAGGGGTGGTCCACCGGGGTACGTGCTGAGCCAAAGATGCTCACCGAAGGGCGGATCTCTGCCAGCCGCTCAAAACCCTCGACGAACTCGGCCATGATCTGAAAGATCTTCCACGACTCGCGAGTCAACATGCTGTCGTCAGGGATCACGCCGTGGTGCGGGGTTTTTTCTTTGTCACTCATGGATATCCAATCGATCGCTGCGGAATGTCATTCCATTATAGGGCGGAGAAGCAGTTGGGCATACAGGAAAGGTGCCTGGCCACTTTGTGGCAAAGGTTTTTTCAGCAGAAAAAATAAAGCCGGCATATGCCGGCGGAAACTCATTTTGTTTTTTTTATAACTCCCCCATTTGCTCCTACACGTGTGTTGCCTTCGACTGTCCGGCGCTGAATTATTTTTGTCACCGGTGTGTCAACCACTGCTGTGGTCGGCTGCGTGTGATGCAGGGTGGAGGCATTTAAACTGTTTATAGGGGAATAGTCAATACTTAGTATTAATGTTAGTAATTGATAATGAAGTAATTTATTTCTGCGGCTTTACCCCGGCAGCAATCCAGGGAGAGATGGTTTATCCTGCTTGCCCGAACTCCCTGACAGATCGCAGCCATGCCAAATAAGGACAACAAACTGCTGGTGCTGGTGGACGGCTCCTCCTACCTCTACCGCGCCTTCCACGCCATGCCTTCGCTGACCAACTCGAAAGGCGAGCCGACTGGCGCCGCCTACGGCGTGACCAACATGCTGCGTCGTCTGCTCAAGGATTACGATCCGGCCCACGTGGCAGTAGTGTTCGACGCCAAGGGCAAGACCTTCCGCGATGAGATGTACCCCGAGTACAAGGCCAACCGCCCGCCGATGCCTGACGACCTGCGCAGCCAGATCGAACCGATCCACGCCATCGTCCGTGCCATGGGTTTGCCGCTGCTAAGTATCGAGGGTGTAGAGGCGGACGACGTGATCGGCACCCTGGCGAAGCAGGCGGAAGAGCAGGGGATGAAGGTGCTGGTCTCCACCGGGGACAAGGACATGGCGCAGCTGGTCAACGAACACGTCACCCTGGTCAACACCATGACCGAGACCACCATGGATCCGGATGGCGTTAGCGAAAAATTCGGTATTCCACCGGAGCGGATCATCGACTACCTGGCGCTGATCGGCGATACCGTGGATAACGTTCCCGGTGTGCCCAAGGTTGGCCCGAAGACCGCGGTAAAGTGGTTGCAGGAGTATGGGTCGCTCGACGCGATCATCGCCCGTGCCGATGAGTTCAAGGGCAAGGTGGGCGAGTACCTGCGCGACAGTCTGCAACAGCTGCCACTGTCGAAAGAGCTGGTGACGATCAAGTGTGACGTAGCGATGGATCTCAAGCCGCTGCAACTGGAGCGGCAGGCGTCGGATCAAAACGCGCTGCGCGATCTCTTCAGCAAACTGGAATTCAAGAGCTGGCTGAGTGAGTTACTAAACAGTGGTGAAGCGGCACCGGTTGAGGCGGAGCAGGTCAACGCCGAAAGCAGTTACGAAACGGTGCTCGACTGGAAAGCCTTCGATGCCTGGTTGAAAAAACTGGAACAGGCAGCGTTGTTTGCCTTCGATACCGAGACCACCAGCCTCGACTATATGGACGCAATGATCGTGGGCGTTTCGTTTGCTGTCGAAGCGCACAGGGCGGCTTATGTCCCGGTAGCGCACAACTATCCCGGCGCACCGCAACAACTACCGCGCAGCGAGGTGCTGGAAAAACTCAAACCGTTACTGGAAAGCGACAAGCACCTGAAGGTCGGGCAGAACCTCAAGTACGACAAGAGTGTGCTCGCCAACCACGGTATCGATCTGCGTGGCATCGCCCATGACACCATGCTCGAATCCTACGTGCTCGACTCCACCGCCACCCGTCACGATATGGATTCGCTGGCGCTGAAATATCTCGGCCACAAAAACATCAGTTATGAAGAGGTGGCGGGCAAGGGCGCCAAGCAGATCGGCTTCAACGAGGTGGCGCTGGAGCAGGCCGGTCCCTACGCGGCGGAGGATGCGGACATTACCCTGCGTCTGCACCAGGCCCTGTGGCCGCAGTTGGAAGCCATTCCATCGCTGGCGAAACTCTACCGCGAACTCGAAGTCCCGCTGCTGTCGATTCTTTCACGAATGGAACGGACCGGCGTGCTGGTGGACAAGGCGATGCTGGAGCAGCAGAGCGGCGAACTGGCGCAGAAGATGGAAGCACTTGAAAAGGCCGCCTACGACGAGGCGGGCGAGATCTTCAATCTCGGTTCACCGAAACAGATCCAGGCGATCCTGTTCGACAAGCTGGGCCTGCCGGTATTGAAGAAGACCCCCAAGGGGCAGCCCTCCACCGCCGAAGAGGTGCTGGCGGAACTGGCGCTGGACTATCCGTTGCCGCGCCTGATCCTGGAGCATCGCTCCATGTCCAAGCTCAAGTCGACTTACACCGACAAGCTGCCGCTGATGATCAGCATGCACACCGGCCGGGTACACACCTCCTACCATCAGGCGGTGGCGGCGACCGGACGGCTCTCCTCTTCCGATCCGAACCTGCAAAACATCCCGGTGCGTACCGAAGAGGGTCGACGTATCCGTCAGGCCTTTATCGCCCCGTCCGGTTCGCGCATCGTCGCCGCCGACTACTCGCAGATCGAGCTGCGCATCATGGCCCACCTCTCCGGTGACGAAGGGCTGCTCAAGGCCTTTGCCGCAGGGGAGGATATTCACCGCGCCACCGCTGCCGAGGTCTTTGGCGAAGCGCTGGATAAGGTGAGCGGCGAACAGCGCCGCAGCGCCAAGGCGATCAATTTCGGCCTGATCTACGGCATGTCCGCCTTCGGTCTGGCCAAGCAACTGGGTATCGATCGTGCCGCGGCGCAGAACTATGTGGATCTCTACTTCGCCCGCTATCCGGGGGTGAAGGCCTATATGGATAACACCCGCGAACTGGCCCGCGAGCAGGGCTATGTGGAGACCGCCTTCGGACGTCGTCTCTATATCCCCGACATCAAGTCGAGCAACGGCCAGCGTCGTCAGTACGCCGAGCGTACCGCGATCAACGCGCCGATGCAGGGCACCGCCGCCGACATCATCAAACGTGCCATGCTCACCGTGGACGCCTGGCTGGCGGATCAGCCGGAGATCCACATGATCATGCAGGTCCATGACGAACTGGTGTTCGAGGTGCCCGAGGCGAAGGTCGATGCGGTGAGCGGGAAGATTATCGAGTTGATGAGCGGGGCGGCGGCGTTGAGGGTACCGTTGGTGGTGGAGGCCGGGAGTGGTGCCAACTGGGATGAAGCCCACTAGAGACCTCAAAAGCCGCTTTGTCTCCTGATGCGGCAGCGTAAAGTGGGCAGGGTGGGCAAAGCGAAACGTGCCCATCAATCCCAATACCCAAGAAAAAAACTAAAAAAAGTTTTCCAACCCCTGAACTTTCCCGAAACCCCCGAGTCCTAATACCTGCGCAACCATTGCGCACCCCGTTCTCTCCTTACGGGACAAAGCAGTACCCCGACAATTCCCCCCAAGGTTGTTGGGTAATTCGAGCCCCGGTCGTACTCTCCTACCTCCCCACGACCGGGGTTTTTTATTGTCCGTCGTTTTTCCCCAGTTCCAGCCATTCAGCCAGTTTTAGCCGAGCCTCTTCGACGCCCCTGCGATTAAGGGAGGAGAATAGCTGTGCCGAGGCCAGTGGGTAGTTGGCGGTGAGTTCTTTTTTGACCTGCTGCAGGGCGCTGCCTGCCGGACCATTCCCCAGCTTGTCGGACTTGGTCAGCAGGACATGGACACGCATCTCCTGATGCTTGCACCAGTCGAGCATCTGTACGTCGAACTCCTTGAGCGGGTGGCGCACATCCATCAAAAGCACCAGACCACGCAGGCACTTGCGCACTCGCAGGTAATCGGAGAGCACCTGCTGCCAGTGGCGCTTTACCGATATGGGGACCTTGGCGTAGCCATAGCCGGGCAGGTCCACCAGACGGTGGTCGGGGTCCAGCTCAAAGAAATTGATCAGCTGGGTGCGGCCAGGGGTCTTGCTGGTGCGCGCCAGGTTGTGTTGTTCCGTAATCACATTCAGGGCGCTGGATTTGCCGGCGTTGGAGCGTCCGGCAAAGGCGACCTCGGCACCGTGGTCTGAAGGCAGCTGATTCAGGGCGTTGGCACTGGTGAGAAAAGCGATGGATTTAAAGGGATTTTTTTGCATGATGATGGAATCTGTAATGGCCTTCGTGGTCAATTTGCAATGGTATCGGTGGTAAATGTATCACCAGCCGTGATTGACCCGGGGTGCTCAAAATTGGTATATAGACACGCTGCTTGGCGAATGTCCGGGGCGTGCATGAGGGTAACACGCTCATCTCCCGGTCAGAAATACTAAAAACCTACAAGGACCAACATTCCGCAAGGAGTAGGTCCATATCTCAAAACGATGAGGAGATGAAAGATGAAAAAGTTCGTATTTGCTGCCGCTGCCGGTGCTGCACTGATGATTTCCGCCCAGGGCGCTATGGCTGCCGATGGTGCGACTATTTATAACACCGTTTGCTTTGCTTGCCACTCCACTGGCGCTGCGGGCGCTCCTAAAGCCGGTGACAAGGCTGCCTGGGAACCGCGTATTGCCCAGGGCATGGATGTGCTGAAGCAGCACGCTGTTCAGGGTTTCAAAGGTACCAAAGGCGTAATGCCTCCTAAAGGTGGCCGTGCCGATCTGCCTGACGCAGATATCGAAGCGGCTGTTGAGTATATCGTCTCCAAGGCTCAGTAAGTTTTAGAGACGTCAATCTGCAAAAAGTCTGAAATACGGGGACCCAATGAAGAATCTAGCTTTAGCCGTTCTGGTAATGTTTAGCGCCACTGGCGTTGTGTCTGCTGCGGGTGATGCCGCTGCGGGTAAAACCAAGGCCATGACCTGTGGTGCCTGCCACGGCATGGATGGGAACAGCATGATCCCGACTTTCCCCAAGCTGGCTGGTCAGCACGCCTCTTATATTGAGAAGCAACTGACCCAGTTCAAGGCGGGTGAGCGTACGGATCCGACCATGAGCGGTATGGCAGCTCCATTGAGTGCCCAGGACGCGGCCGACCTGGCAGCGTATTTCTCCAGCCAGAACAAGGTTGTCGGTGCTCCTGCCGATATGGAGAAAGCCGCCGCGGGTAAGAAGCTGTATGAAGGTGGTGATGCCGCTAAGGGTGTTTCCGCCTGTATGGCTTGCCACGGTCCTTCCGGTGCCGGTAATCCGGGAGCGGGCTTCCCCTCCCTCAGCGGTCAGCACACGATGTATGTGAGCAAGGCGCTGAACGATTTCCGTTCCGGTACCCGTACCACAGACCCACAGAAGATGATGCGCGACATCGCTGCCAAGATGAGCGATGCTGATATTGCCGCGGTAGCTGAGTATATCGCCGGTCTGCATTAATCTTCGTTGCAGATTGTTGTAACAAAATAAAGGGTGGCTCAGGCCACCCTTTATTATCTGTAGGCTGTATAAGAAGCCGGTGATATGGGCACCTCTAAAAATCCACTCAAGCCGCGATTGCGGTGTTGGAAAGCGCCTCAAAATGCTCATTTACTCCATGTAAACTGCGCTTTTTCGTTGCCTTCCGCCTTGCACTCATCGCCTTGATTGAATTTTTAGAGATACCCATGTTTTGAAACGGCGGCATAAGGCGCAATGCCGAAGATGGTGAAACCCTTGAACGAAACAGCCCATACAGCGCGTCCACGGCGCAACTTCTCCCTGATTTTGGTGGAGTTCCTCGGTTCCATGAACCTGGCGATCACCATGCTGGTAGCGATCTCGATCGCCGCCGTGATCGGTACGGTACTGAAACAGAACGAGCCCTATACCAACTACGTGATTAAATTCGGATCGTTCTGGTTTGAGGTATTCAAATCCCTCGGCCTGTTCGATATCTACGGTGCCCCCTGGTTTATCACCCTGCTGGGGATCCTGCTGGTCTCCACCGGCGTCTGTGTCTATCGCAACACACCTTCCATCATCAAGGACATGCGCAATTTCCGTCTCGATGTGCAGGCCAAATCGCTGGCCGCTTTTCATCACAAGGCGGAGTGGCGCAGCGCTGAAGGCACGGAGCAGGCGGTCACGGCGCTGGGCGGACGCCTGCAAAAGCTGGGTTACCGGGTACGCAGCAAGCGTCATGAGGGATACACCACCCTGGCGGCGATGAAGGGTTCGGTCGGTCGTCTGGGTTACCTGCTCTCCCACGTCTCTATCGTGGTGATCTGCCTGGGTGGCTTGATCGACGGTAACCTGCCGCTGCGCATTGCCGAGTGGAGTGGTGATATCGCTATCGAGACCCGCAGCATGCCAGTGAGCATGGTGCCGGATAAGAGCGTGTTGCCGGCGGATAACAGCTCCTTCCGCGGCAGCGTCACCATCCCCGAGGGTTCCCGCTCCGATTTTGTCTTTCTCGGTATGCGTGATGGTTATCTGGTGCAGCGGCTGCCCTTCTCCGTCGAGGTGATTGATTTCAAGATTGAGCACTACTCCACTGGCATGCCCAAACTCTTTGCCAGCCGTGTGCGTATTCACGACGCTGAACTGAAGGAGCCGCTTGAGGCGAATATCGAGGTGAATCACCCGCTGATCTACAAGGGTTACGCTATCTATCAGTCGAGTTTTGCCGACGGCGGTTCCGTCATCAATCTGCTCTCCTGGCCCCTGGATGCCACCAATAAGGCGGAGCCGATCAAGGGTACCATCGGCAGTAACGTGCCGATGCAGGCGGGCGACAATGAGTACATGCTGGAGCTGGATGACTTCAAGATGTTCAACATCTTCCCCCTGCCGGAGGGCGACCCCAGCGGTAAGAAGAACCAGAATTACGGTCCCAGCGTGGTCTTCAAACTGCGTGCCGCCAATGGCGAGGCGCGGGAGTACGTCAACTACCTGACCCCCATCGTCTTCGATGGCCGCCCTTTCTTCCTGAGCGGTATGCGGGCTTCGACGGGCGAGGAATACAAATTCCTGCACCTGCCCGCCGATGACAAGGGTGAGGTTGGACGCTTCATGCGTTTCCTGGCCAGGGTCCGTAATGAGCAGTTGATCCATGACGTCGCCCAACGCCAGGCGATGAAGGATATGGGCGCACCGATCGGTGACCCGATGAATGCGCAGTTCACCAAAATGATCGAGGGTCTGGTGCGGGTCTTTGCCTATCAGGGGCTGGAAGCCATCGCTAACCAGACCGAACAGAGCGTGCCGGTGGAGCAGCGCGAAGAGGCGCTCAACTCCATCGTCAAGCTGCTGCAGGTGATCCTGGGTAACGTCTATCTGGAGCAGTTGCGTGAGGAGGGGATCGACACCACACAGGGGATCAGCGAGGCTGAGTCGCTCTTCTTTGACGACGCGCTGAACGCGGTCTCCACCCTGGCTCCCTACGGCTCGCCCTTCTATCTGGAGTTTAAGGACTTCAAGCAGGTCGAGGCCTCGGGCTTCCAAATAACCAAGGCGCCAGGTCAAGATATAGTGTACCTTGGGTTTGTGATGCTGATGCTGGGCGTCTTCTTCATGTTTTACCTGCACCACCGCCGCCTTTGGCTGATGGTGCGCGAGGAAGAGGGCGGTACATCGGTACTGCTGGCTGCCACCGGTCATCGCGAGCGTGGCAGTTTTGATAACGAGTTTGAATTCCTGCGTCAGGAGTTGCGCCGTACCAGCGGTGCAACAGAGTAGGCGCAGAGGTCGTCGATCGATCGGACAACATAGTCCGAGCTGTATTTTCCCGCGGTGGTGAGCGCCGGGTGGAAGGAGGAGAAACAATGTCTGTAACCGAGAGCTTTATGCAAAACGAATTTGACCGGCCGCCGCTGCTCAAGCGCCTTGGCCTCTACGACTGGATCTGGGCTGCGCTGGTGGTGGTCGCCACCGGCTGGACCTTTAGCACCTACGCTTCATTGATGGACGGCTTTGAGGTGGGGATCCTGTTTCTCACCGCCATCGGTCTGGTGCTGTTCGGCTGGAGCTGGAAGCCGATACGGACCCTGAGCCTGGTGGTGGCGCTGATCAGTCTTGCCTCTATCGGTCTCTATGGCGATGAGCTGGCCCGCAGCGAGAGCAACTTCTTTCTCAAGTTCCTTATCTCCAGCCAGTCGGCGATTATGTGGATGAGCGCGCTGTTCGTCATGGCTACCGCTGCCTACTATTTCGCCCTCGCCATCGGTTCCGGCTTCAGCGGCAAGGTGGGTACGGTGCTGACCTGGTGCGGTGCCACTATGGGGCTGGTCGGTCTGATGGTGCGCTGGCGTGAGTCCTACCTGATGGGTTCGGACATTGGCCATATCCCGGTGAGCAACCTCTACGAGGTCTTCATCCTCTTCGCCATCATTACCGCCCTGATGTACCTTTTCTACGAGCGCCGCTATGACAACCGTGCCATGGGCGCTTTTGTCCTGACGGTGATCAGCGGCGCGGTCGGCTTCCTGCTGTGGTATGCCTTCGAGCGCGACGCGCACCACATCCAGCCTCTGGTCCCGGCACTGCAAAGCTACTGGATGAAGATCCACGTACCGGCCAACTTCGTTGGTTACGGCGCCTTCGCCCTGGCGGCGATGCTTGGCATTGCCTACCTGCTGGTAGAGAAGAAGCCGGAGAGTGTGCTGGCGAAACGCCTGCCCAGTCTGGACCATCTCGACGACATTATGTACAAGGCGATCGCCCTTGGTTTCGCCTTCTTCACCGTGGCCACCGTGCTTGGCGCGATGTGGGCGGCTGAGGCGTGGGGCGGTTACTGGTCCTGGGACCCGAAGGAGACCTGGGCGCTGATTGTATGGCTCAACTACGCCGCCTGGCTGCACCTGCGCCTGACCAAGGGATGGCGTGGACGTCCGCTGGCCTGGTGGGCCATTGTGGGTCTGTTTGTCACCCTGTTTGCCTTTGTCGGGGTGAATATGTTCCTCTCCGGTCTGCACTCCTACGGGCAGTTGTAAGCAGAGATAAAAAAAGCCCCGCGTTGCGGGGCTTTTTTATTTAAGCGCTTAATTTCAGCGATTGCCGCCGTAGACGTAGCGAGAGAAGGCGGCCATGTCCTGGCTGAGATGACGGAACAGCTGATCGAGGCTGACGATGGCATCCTCCAGCAGATTCACCGCAATGAACGGATGTTCTACACGCAGGCGTTGATACATCACCTTGCTGAGGCGGATCAGGCGCGCCTCGTCAGACATGGCGATGATGCGTACTGAGCGCGGCTGGCTGTCGAAGAAGGACATGGAGCCGATCATGCCGCCGGATTTGGCTCGGCCCACTTCGACCATGTCGCTACCGGACTGCTGGAACAGGGCCGCTTCACCTTCGACCACGAAGTAAAGCGCCTCACCGACTTCACCGATGTCCGCGATGATTTCGTTTCTTTTGAACCGAATCTCTTCGGTGAACTCCAACAGGGTCTGGATCTCGCGTGTGGTCATCGCCTCGCAGAGATACTGCTGGTTGAGGAATTCATTTAGATTGATGTGTTTACCTTCGACCATGTCAGACCCTCATATATGTAATTATTTATGTAGTAGTTATGGTCTTAGCATAATCCACCTATGCCCTGCTGGAAAGGGCGGTGGCCGCTGTGGGCACTATCCGGGCCATCAGGTATAGTAATCAAAACGAAACGGGCGCAACCCGTAACCAACAAAGTGTGTGGAGGATGTGTAAATGCGTAAATTGAGTGCGGTCTTTTTTCTGACACTGGCGGCCCTCTGTCTGAGTGGGATCAGCAGTGCCGAAGAGTTCAGCGCGGGACAGGATTACAAAACAATATCCCCCGCGGTTCCCGCTGCTGCGCCGGGTAAGGTGCAGGTGGTGGAGCTGTTCTGGTACGGCTGCCCCCACTGCTACGACTTCGACCCGGTGCTGGATGGCTGGCTGGAGGATAAACCGGCCAATGTGGAGTTCGTACGCATCCCGGCGATCTTCAACAACCCCCGCTGGAAACTGCACGCCCAGGCCTATTACACCGCTGAGGTGCTGGAGATCGTGGATAAATTCCACAAGCCGTTCTTCGATGCGATACAGAAAAACAGGCAGCGCATGGCGAGCAAGGAGGAGATTGCACAATTCTTTGACCGTATGGATGTGGATGCCAAGACCTTCGATGACGCCTTTGAGTCCTTTGCCGTGCAGGCCAAGGTGCGCCGTGCCGCCGATCTGACTCGCCAGTACGGTATCGACGGCGTTCCGGCCATCATCGTCAACGGTAAATACATGACCGAGGGCGGCATGGCCAAGAGCTACGAACGTCTGATCCGAATCATTGAAGCGTTGATTGCCCGAGAGTCCCGATAAACTAGACTTGGTGCATGGGGTCTTGCGCCGGGGGCGGAAATGAAAGCATCAGAGCTGTTTGTTCGTTGTCTGGAAAACGAAAAGACCCGCTACGTCTTCGGCATACCAGGTGAAGAGAACCTCGATGTGATGGACGCACTGCTGGACTCCTCCATCCAGTTTGTGCTCACCCGTCACGAGCAGGGCGCGGCCTTTATGGCCGATGTCTATGGCCGTCTTACCGGTCGTGCCGGGGTCTGCATCGCTACCCTTGGCCCCGGTGCCACCAATCTGATCACCGGCGTCGCTGATGCCAACATGGATCACGCCCCGGTGGTGGCCATTGCCGGACAGGCCGATACCAACCGGCTGCACAAGGAGTCGCACCAGGTACTCGATCTGGAGCAGATGTTTCAGCCGATCACCAAGTACTCTTCCCGCCTGCTCACGCCGAATACTATTCCGGAAGTGGTACGCAAGGCCTTCAAGCTGGCGCAGACCGAGAAGACAGGCGCCAGCTTTATCGAATTCCCGGAAAACATTGCCGAGATGGAGGTGGATGATCACCCCTTGCCAGTGAAGAATCCGATGCTGCCGGAACCGGCCAGCGATCAGATCGAACGGGCGTCACGGGCGATCTCCGATGCCAAGACACCGATGATCCTTGCGGGTAATGGTGTGATCCGCGCCAAGGCGTGGCAGCAGCTGGTCGATTTTGCCGAGCGGCTCAATATCCCGGTGGCCAATACCTTTATGGCCAAGGGCGTAATGCCGTTTAAACATCCGCTCTCTCTCGGCAGTGCGGGTCTGCAGGCCAAGGACTTTATTCACTGTGGTTTTGAAGAGGCCGATGTGATCATCTGCATCGGTTACGATCTGGTGGAGTATCACCCCCACCTGTGGCACCCGACTCGTGACCGCACCATCATCCACATCGATACCATGCCTGCCGAGGTGGATGGCTATTACTCGGTTAAGGTCGGCGTGGTGGGCGACATCAAGCATGCGTTGCTGCGCATCGGTGAGCTGGCGACACCCCATCAGGGCCACCGCATGCGCACCCTGCGCGAGGCGCTGGTCAAGGAGATGAACGCCTGTAGCAAGGACGACGGCTTCCCGATCAAGCCGCAGAAGATCATCTGGGATCTGCGTACCGCGATGGAGATGGAGGATGTCGCCATCTGCGATGTGGGCGCGCACAAGATGTGGATGGCGCGGATGTTCCGCTGTGAGGTGCCCAACACCTGTATCATCTCCAACGGTTTCGCCAGCATGGGCATCGCCCTGCCCGGCGCGATCGCCGCCAAGCTGGCGCTACCGGAGCGCAAGGTAGTGGCGGTGACCGGCGACGCGGGCTTCCTGATGAACGTGCAGGAGCTGGAGACGGCGGTACGTCTCGGCACGCCGATCGTGGTGTTGATCTGGAATGACAGCAGTTACGGCCTGATTAAGTGGAAGCAGATGAACCAGTTTGGCCGCCCCTCCAATGTCGATTTCAACAATCCGGACTTCGTTAAACTGGCCGAATCCTTCGGTGCAGTCGGGGTGCGGATAGAGAGTACGGCGGAGTTACTGCCTGCCTTGAGAAAGGCTCTGGAAAGCGATAGCGTTACAGTTATCGATTGCCCGGTCG
>JBNKBG010000001.1:66939-70093 GCA_050287105.1 Thiohalomonadaceae bacterium | reverse complement strand
CATTTTGATTTCCATAAGATGTCGATCTGGGTGTTGGGCAAGAACTGGCGCAAGGCTGACGCGGCACAGCAGAAGACCTTTACCGATGAGTTCCAGAATCTGCTGGTGCGCACCTACTCCATCGCGCTGCTGGAATATACCGATCAGAAGATCGACTTCCTGCCCTTCCACGCCAGTGAGGCGGACAAGAAGGTGACGGTGAAGACCCGTATCGTGCAGAACGGCGGCGCTGCGGATATCCCGCTCAACTACAGTCTCTACCTCAATAAAGCGGGCGAGTGGAAGGTCTACGACATCAGTGTCGATGGCGTCAGTCTGGTGACCAACTTCCGCACCACCTTCGCTACCGAGGTGCAGCAGGGCGGTATTCCCAAACTGTTGTCCAAGCTGGCCGAAATGAATCAGGCCAAGGGCGCCGATAGTGGCAAGTGAGGCGACGGTGCTACTCGAGCGTGCGCAAGCCGGTCTGCTTCATGTCCGTAGTGATCTGACCTTTGCCACGGTCAACGCGGTGCTGGCACAAAGCCGTTCCTTGCTGGAAGGTGAGGCCGGGCGGCTGGTCATTGACCTGGCCGATGTGCCGCGGGTGGACAGCGCCGGTCTGGCCCTGCTGATGCAGTGGCTGCGCATGGGCAAGAAGCTGGGTGTAGAGGTACGTTTCCGCCAGCTACCGGAGCAGTTGCTGGCTATCGCCCGTGCCAGTGAGCTGGAAAGCCTGATCCCGCTGGAGGGCTAGGCGGGGCAAGGCTTACATATTGGCCGCCCAGGCGGTATGATTTCCGATTCGTTTCCCCATGATGGTGCGTTAGATGCAGGTTGAAGAGGTCAAAGCGATGATCGAGGCGGGTCTGTCCGCTAGCGAGGTGCGGGTGTCGGGGGACGGCAGCCACTTCGATGTCATCGTGATCAGCGAGGAGTTCGAGGGTAAATCGATGGTGCAGGAACAAAGGATGGTCTTCGCCACGCTGGGGGATAAAATCACCTCTGGCGAGATCCATGCCATTAACATCAAGGCCTACACACCGGAAGAGTGGAAAACTGCGAGCCAAATGCAGATTTCCTGAGGCACCCTGCCGGGGCCGTCCGTAAGCGGATGGTACCGAGAAGAAAATACAGAGGAATATGGACAAACTACTTATTACTGGCGGAACCATCCTGAATGGTGAGATCCGTATTTCCGGTGCCAAAAACTCCGCCCTGCCGATCCTGGCAGCCACCCTGGTGTGCGACGAGCCGGTGACCATCTGCAACGTGCCGCATCTGCACGACATCACCACCACCATGGAGCTGCTGGGCAATATGGGTGTGGAACTGGTGATCGACGAGAAGCTCAATATCGAAGTCCACGCTTCCACCATCAAGGAGCTTTACGCTCCCTATGAACTGGTGCGTACCATGCGCGCCTCCATCCTGGTTTTGGGTCCGCTGCTGGCGCGCCATGGCGAAGCGGAGGTTTCACTGCCCGGCGGTTGTGCCATCGGATCCCGTCCGGTCAACATCCATATCGATGGCCTGCGTGCCATGGGTGCCGACATCAAGGTGGAGAATGGTTACATCAAGGCCTCCACCCACGGTGGTCGCCTTAAGGGTGCGATCATTAAACCGGATGTGGTCTCCGTGACCGGTACCGAGAACCTGATGATTGCCGCCAGCCTGGCCGATGGTATTACCAAGATTCACAACGCCGCACGCGAGCCCGAGGTGGTGGACCTGGCCGATTTCCTCAATAGCATCGGCGGCAAGATTTCCGGTGCCGGTACCGACACCATCACCATCGAAGGGGTAGAGCGGTTACACGGCGGTACCTACCACGTGTTACCGGATCGCATCGAGACCGGCACCTATCTGGTGGCGGCGGCGATCACCGGCGGTAAGGTTAAGCTTAAGGATACCCGTCCCGATCTGCTCGATGCGGTACTGGACAAACTGCGTGAAGCCGGAGCTGACATCGAGTGCGGTGAAGACTGGATTAGCCTCGACATGCACGGCAAACGGCCGAAGGCAGTGGATCTGGAGACGGCCCCCTATCCTGATTTCCCCACCGACATGCAGGCGCAGTTCACCGCGCTCAACTGCATCGCCGAGGGGAGTGGACGCATCATTGAGACCGTTTTTGAAAATCGCTTTATGCACGTGCAGGAGTTGCAGCGCATGGGGGCGAATATTCAGCTGGAGGGGAATACCGCGATTACCACCGGTATTGAACGCCTCACCGGCGCACCGGTGATGGCGACCGATCTGCGCGCCTCTGCCAGCCTGGTGCTGGCCGGACTGGTCGCCGAGGGTGAGACAGTGGTGGATCGCATCTATCACATCGACCGCGGTTATGAATGTATTGAAGAGAAGCTGGCCCAGCTCGGTGCGCGTATCCGCCGCGTACCGGAGATGCACTACCAGGGGCCGGTACTGATGGATGTAATGCCGTGAGTGAAACACTGACCATCGCCCTCTCCAAGGGGCGCATTTTCAAGGACACCCTGCCGCTGCTGGCCCACGCCGGTATCGAACCACTGGATGATCCGGAGACCAGCCGCAAGCTGATCCTGGATACCAACCAGGAAGACGTAAAGCTGGTGGTGATCCGCGCCACTGACGTTCCCACCTTTGTCGAATACGGCGCTGCCGACATCGGCGTGGCGGGCAAGGATGTGTTACTGGAGCACGGCGGGGAAGGGCTCTACGAACCGCTGGACCTGAACATCGCCCGCTGCCGCCTTATGGTGGCCGGACCGAAAGAGAGTGTTGAACCGGCAGGGCGGTTGCGTATCGCTACCAAGTTTGTCAATTCTACCCGGCGCTACTACGCGGCGCAGGGCAAGCAGGTGGAGATCATCAAGCTCTACGGCTCGATGGAACTGGCGCCGCTGGTGGGGCTGGCGGATCGCATTGTCGATCTGGTGGATACTGGCAACACCCTCAAGGCCAACGGCCTGGAACCGCTGGAACATATCGCCGACATCAGCTCGCGGCTGATCGTCAACAAGGCCTCGTTGAAGGTGAAACACCATCGGGTGCAGGCCTTCATCGATCGCATCGCCGAGGCGGTGGAGAAACAGCGCAAATAGCCGCCCTGTTTGTTTCGACCGTCTCAGGCTAAAATTCTCAACCTCTGCACCGCTGAAATCTGGAATTAAATCATGGCTGACATCACCCG
>JBNKBG010000001.1:0-66839 GCA_050287105.1 Thiohalomonadaceae bacterium | reverse complement strand
GCCGGACCTTCCGAGATCCTGGTGGTCTGTGACGGCAAGACCGATCCCGACTGGATCGCCATGGACCTCTTCTCCCAGGCCGAGCATGATGAAGATGCGCAATCGATCCTGGTTTGTCCCGATGCAGCCTATCTCGATCAAGTTGCTGCGAGCATCGACAAGTTGTTGCCGACCATGGAACGTAAGGAGATGATCACCACCTCGTTGCGTGATCGCGGCGCGCTGATCAAAGTAAAAGATATGGATGAGGCAGTGGCCGTCGCCAACTTCATTGCTCCGGAGCACCTGGAGTTATCCGTGGATGAACCGCTGGAGATGGCGAAAAAGATCCATCACGCCGGAGCGATCTTCATGGGGCGTTACACTGCCGAGGCACTGGGCGATTACTGTGCTGGCCCCAACCATGTGTTGCCCACCTCGCGTACCGCACGTTTCAGTTCGCCGTTGGGAGTCTATGACTTTCAGAAGCGTTCCAGCCTGATCATGTGTTCCGCCGATGGTGCATCGGAGTTGGGCAAGACCGCGTCCACACTGGCGCGAGGTGAAGGGCTGACGGCACACGCCCGTTCCGCAGAATTCCGCATTAAGTCCTGAACAGATGAGTCGCTTATGGAGTCCAGTCGTGCATCGGCTCTCGCCCTACGTGCCGGGCGAGCAGCCGAAGATCAACAATCTGATCAAGCTCAACACCAACGAAAATCCCTATGGGCCATCACCGAAGGCGTTGGCAGCTATCGCTGCCGAGGTTAGTGATGATCTGCGTCTTTATTCCGATCCGACATCCATAAAACTGCGGCAGGCCATCGCCGATTACTACGGACTGAGCAGCGAACAGGTTTTTGTCGGTAACGGCTCCGACGAAGTGCTGGCGCACATCTTTCATGGCCTGTTCCAGCATCCGGGCAAATTACTCTTCCCGGACATTACCTACAGTTTCTATCCGGTCTACTGCGCCCTCTATGGCATTGAATACGAAACCATTCCGTTGAATGAAAAATTTGAACTGCGCGTTGCCGATTACCAACAACCCAACGCCGGGATCATTTTCCCCAATCCCAACGCGCCGACCGGAATGTTACTACCACTTAGCGAGATTGAATCGCTGCTAAAGCGCAACACAGATTCAGTGGTGGTCGTCGACGAAGCCTACATCGACTTCGGTGGTGAGAGCGCGGTGAAACTCATCAACAAATATCCCAACCTGCTGGTAACGCAAACCTTCTCCAAATCCCGATCACTGGCCGGGCTGCGCGTCGGCTTTGCCATGGGCAATCCTGAATTGATCGAGGCGCTGGTGCGTGTAAAGGACAGTTTCAACTCCTATCCGCTGGATCGCCTCGCCATAGTGGGGGCCACCGCAGCGATGCAGGACCGTGATCATTTCGAGCGTACCCGGCAGGCGGTGATCGACGAGCGCGACACGTTGACGCAAAAAATGCGCGAGCTGGGTTTTGATGTCCTGTCTTCCGCAGCCAACTTCATCTTCGCCAGACACCCGGAATACGATGCGGAAAAACTCGCAGCAAAGCTGCGTGAACGTAGCATCATCGTGCGCCACTTCCGTGCGCCACGTATCGAACAGTATCTGCGTATCACTATTGGTAAAGCCAATGAGAATACAGCCCTGCTGTCAGCGCTAAGTGAAGTAATTGGACACTAAAGATTTGCCTTCTTGGTCGACTGGATTTTAGCACCACATACTTAGATAAATCTCTCTGCTATTCCGGCGCAAGTTAGGATATATAGCATCACTGGATAGTCATGCCTGACTGAAACTCCATCCCAGCATGACAGAATACGTCAGGCGGAATATGGATTTTTTGTACTCATGGAATGAATGAAATACATCTCTCTATTCATCAATGAGTTATACATCATAAATCCTGACCAGAAAGAAGGGTTGCGTTGCTTTCAGTTGTTATCGCACAATGCGCCAAATAAAGACTGTATGTAAGGGAGTACACCAGTGCTACACGCCACCATTCTTCGCGCCATTGTTTTCTCTACCCTCGCCCTTTTATTTACCACCTTCACTGCTGAAGCGATAACCAACCTCAATAACGATTATGTCGGTGCCCTGTGGGTAGCGGAGACGGATGGTATCCTCAAACTAGCTACCACCGACGGCACAATTTTGTTCGAGATCGGCAGTACAGTGAATGTAAAAGAACTCGCTCTGGATGAAAAACGTGGCGTAGTCTGGACTTACGGCAAGAAACAACTTACTGCCTATGCCTTTGATGGGACCGTGATAGGTAACTATCCAATTACCTGTATTAATGGATGCCCAGGAGCGGGTAATACGGAGATGCTGATAGAGCCTCTCGACGGCTCTATCTGGCTGGCCTATGAGCATCAATTGACACACTATTCCTCTTCAGGGGACCTGCTGGCGTATGTTCAAGCAAAGGAAAATATCACCGGGCTCACCTATGCTCCACTGTCCTCTCAAGTTTGGTTGGCAGATGAAAAATGGTTGTATCTTGTTGACGATCAGGGCGCAACACTAGTCCTGCAGAATATTCTCAATACAAAGGACAAGATCAAGGCAATTTCATTTGACGAATATTTGCAGGAACTGTGGTTCGCTACCGAGAAGGAATTGATGCGTGTTGATGAAACAGGCACTTTAAAGTTTCAGCAAGGCATTAGACCAATTGATTTTCTGGCCTCGGACTACAGCGGAGCAGTCTGGGCTGTAGGCGAGAAGAACCTGCTCAAGACCGATGGTAGTGGTCTATTACAAGTAGATATCGATCCTTATCGTGGAGCCCATTTTGGAGGTAGGAGCGTCGCATTGGTAGCCGACAAGGCCGACGGTAGCGCCTGGTTGGCAAACAACAAACAATTAATCCACATAGATTCATCTGGGCAAATACGCCATGCCATTGGTGACGCGAATCGAAGTAAAGCTATTCGCGCCCTGGCGATCTACTATGACACAACTGCTCCCACACTCACTATTACCCTGCCGCTGGATGGCAGCTACCTCAATACCAACCTGCCCACCATCAAGGTCAGTTATAGCGACAATGGTATGGGGGTGGATGGTGATAGCCTGAAACTATATATCAATGGTGCCGAAGTCGCAGCGACATGTGATACGACAGAGGCCACAGCCCAATGCACACTGGCCAGCCCTCTTTCCGATGGTGGTGCCGTTCTGGCGGCTCATGTCGAAGACTTCGCCGGTAACACCTCGGACAAAACTGAAGTTACCTTCACCGTCGATACTATTCCTCCAGTCATTACTGTCGATACTCCGGCCAACGATTTCATTACCAACCAGACTCCGCTCACTATTAACGGTGCGATTAACGAGACAGTCAAAGCCACGATTAACGGGACTGCACTGCTCCTCAATGCGCAGAATTATTTCAGTCACAGCGCTGCATTGACTGAGGGTAGCAACAGCTTCGATATCATTGCCACCGATCTGGCGGGTAACAGTACCACCTATGCCCTCAGCGGTACCCTCGACACCATCGCTCCGCAACCTGTAAACGGTGATTTGATCACGATCGTCATCGAAGCAGGTAGCGCGATCATCACTGGTGCGCCAGGTAGTGCTGAACCGGGTAGCTGGATCACCATTACCAATACGTCCACCGGAGAATCGGTGACGGTGCAGGTTGCTGCGGACGGTAGTTTTAGCGCGCAATTGGCTACGAGCCCAGGCGATGATCTGATTATCACTGTGCGTGACGGTGCAGGTAACACCGCTGTAGAAGATGTAACGATCTCTACCGGCAATGTGACACCGATACCCAATAACGGGTACGTGCCGGTCGACCCAGCCAATGTCGCACCACCTAACGATCCGACTGTGGCCACTAAACTATACGACTCCACTGCCTTTCTCTACAGTGGTAGCCATCCGATTCAGTTTGATGTACCACCAAACACCATTAAGGAGCGTCGTGTCGCGATACTGCGCGGCAAGGTCACTACCCGTGGCGGCGCACCATTGAAAGGTGTGACCATCAGCATTCTCAATCACAGTGAATTCGGCTGGTCCGGTACTCGTACCGACGGCATGTTCGATATGGCGGTAAATGGCGGAGGCATCCTCACCGTCAACTACATAAAGGAAGGCTACCTGCCGGTACAACGGCAAGTGAATGCGCCGTGGAAGGACTACGCTTGGCTGTCGGACGTGGTGATGATTCCGCTAGACACAAACGTCGCCACCATCGACCTTAACTCCAGCACACCATTCCAGGTGGCGCAGGGCAGCGTCATGACAGACGCCGACGGTAGTCGCCAGGCGACCATTCTTTTTCCTCAGGGGCTCCAGGCTAGCATGGTTATGCCAGACGGCAGCACACAACCACTCACTTCAATGAACGTCCGTGCCACCGAATACACCGTCGGTACGGAAGGCCCCGATACCATGCCGGGCAAATTGCCGCCGAGCAGCGGTTATACTTACGCGGTGGAACTGAGTGTGGACGAAGCAATCAATGCTGGTGCCAGGACAGTGCAATTCAACCAGCCGGTACCCGTCTACGTCGACAACTTCATCGGTTTCCCTGTTGGAGGGATCGTGCCAGTGGGCTGGTACGACCGCGATAAAGCTACCTGGATTCCGTCGGATAACGGTCGGGTGATCGAAATACTTTCTGTCAGCAACGGTATGGCAGATATTGATGTCGATGGCAGTGGTGTACCCGCTGATGTGGCTGCACTGGCCGCCCTTGGAATTACCGACGCAGAGCGTGCGCAACTGGTACAACTCTACCAGCCAGGTAAGAGCCTGTGGCGCGCACCGATCACCCACTTTACACCTTGGGATTACAATTGGCCGTTTGTACCGCCGAATAATGCGGTACCGCCGCTTGTAGATTTGGCAAAGACGAAAAATAAAGACAAGCCATTCGATCCAACAGAATGCACCGGCTGTATCATCGAAGCGGAGAATCAGGTGCTGGGTGAGTCGATTCCAATCACAGGTACATCCTATACTCTCAACTATCGCTCTGATCGTGTGCCGGGTTATGTCGCGGGTAGAACAGTCGATATTTCGATAAGTGGTTCTTCCGTACCGAGTTCACTGAAACGAATAGAACTCGAAATCCGTGTGGCCGGGCAGATTCACCACCAGACCTTTGTTCCTGCGCCGAATTTGCACACCACATTCCAGTGGGACGGAAAGGATGGGTTTGGCCGGTCCGTGATGGGCTATGTCAACCTTACCTCTAGCCTGCACTTTGTCTATAGTGCCATCTATAGTAAACCTAGCGGGTTTTCCTCTTCTTTTGCTCGGATCGGTACCGGCGTGGCTATTGGCGGGAACCGGGCGACTGCGGAAGTGGTTTTATCCCGGCAGCACACAGTTGCTGTAAGCGGCAATATAGCGAGTGCCGCCGAAATGGGTAGATGGAGCCTGGATGCGCAGCACACTTACGGCACAGCTGAGTCCATCCTCTACCGGGGCGACGGAACGTGGCGCCGTGCAGCCGCTCAGGGCAATATCATTACCACCGTGGCTGGCACAGGTGTTGTCGGTTATAGTGGCGACGGCGGTCCGGCCGCCCAGGCACGGTTAACTACCCCGCACGGTATCGCTCTCGGCCCCGACGGCAGCCTCTACATTGCGGACACCACCTATCCCAGTATCCGCCGGGTGAGCCCGAACGGCATCATTAGCACTGTGGCCGGTACAGGCACTAGTGGATATAGCGGTGACGGCGGTTTGGCCACTCAGGCGCAGCTCGTCTCCCCGTCCGATATCACCATCGGCTCTGACGGTAGCTTCTACATAGCGGACTACGGTAGTCATAGTGTCCGCATGGTGGGGGCAGACGGCATCATCACTACTGTGGTTGGCACCGGTGTTTCAGGTTTTAGCGGCGACGGCGGCCCAGCCACCCAGGCACAACTCTCCGGCCCAGGTGGTGTTGCCCTTGGACCCGACGGTAGCCTCTATATTTCGGATACTCTTAACAATCGCGTCCGTCGGGTGAGTCCGGACGGCATCATCACCACTGTGGCCGGTAGCGGTGCTTGGGGTCATGGTGGCGACGGTGGTCTGGCTACACTGGCGCAGTTCCGCTACCCGAACGGTCTGGCACTCAGCCCCGACGGTAGCCTCTACATTGCGGATTATTACAGCGGCCGAATCCGCCGGGTGAGCTCGGATGGTATTATCACCACCGTGGCCGGTGGTGGTTATGGCAGTGATGATGGTCCGGCTACACAGGCATTGCTCAACGGGCCGTCTGGCGTCGCCTTCAGCCCAGATGGCAATCTCTACATTGCAGAGAATAGAGGCCACCGTATTCGCCAGGTGAGCCCAGAAGGTATCATCACCACTGTAGCTGGCATCGGTGTTGCCGGTTATGGCGGTGACGGTAGCCCGGCCATCCTGGCGCATATATACCGGCCGCACGATGTAGCCCTCGGCCCCGACGGCAGTCTCTACATTGCGGACACCTACAACTTCCGTATCCGCCGGGTAGCTCCTCCGGGCATCGAATTGTCGACCGGCGAATTCATGGTTCCTGCTGCTGATCACAGCGAATACTACGTATTCAATGTTTCGGGTCGACACCTCCGTACTCTTGATAGCGTAACCGGCACGGTACGCCAGACGTTTAATTATGACGGCGACGGGAATCTCATCGGTTTCGAAGATGGCGACGGCAACACCATCACCATCGAACGCGATATCACAGGTAAACCTACTGCCATCACTGCTCCTGATGGACAACGTACCATAGTTACACTGGATCCTAATGGCTACCTTGCCTCAGTCGCCAATCCTGTTGGTGAAACGTACCAAATGGGATACACATCGGGTGGTCTCATGACATCTTTCAAGAAACCGGCAGGGGCAGAATACATTTATGGGTACGATACCCTCGGTCGTTTGACTAGTGAGTCTCAGCCCGATGGCGGTGGCTGGATACTCGCTCGCACCCAGACAGACAACGGTTTCGAAGGGAGCATGACCAGTGGGGAAGGCCGCATCTCACGCTTTGGCGTCGAGCGACTGAACGAAACGGAAATATTAAGAACCTCAATTTCCCCGGACGGTACTGTGGCTACCCGCCATATCACGACCACAGACAACGAGATTGCAGAAACAGCTACCGCTGCAGATGGCACTGTGCGTACTTTGCACAGGGTACCCGACCCGCGTGACGGCATGGGGGCGCCCTACGTGAATGCTTCCACCATCACTACCCAGGCAGGCATAACCCTCTCTCTCAGCGCTGATCGCACGGCTTCACTGACCGACGCCAGCGATTTGACCACGCTATCGGAAACTACTACGGTCAACGGTAGGACTTCCTCCACCGCTTACGACGCTGCCACACACACCTGGACGGCAACGACTCCTGCCGGTCGCCAGAGTCATGTCGAGCTGAACGATAAAGGTCGGCCGGTTTTAGATCAGAGATTTGATCTTGATGCGGTAAATTACAATTACGATACTCGTGGCCGCCTAACCGGTATCACAACAGGAATCGGTGCTACTGTCCGTTCTCTCACTTTCGATTACGACAACCAAGGTTATCTCGGGAGTATCACCGATCCGATGGGTCGAAATGTTATCTTTACCAATGATGCTGTGGGTCGGGTAACCGAACAGAAACTGCCTGATGGTCGTATTATCCAATATGGCTACGATGCCAACGGCAACCTCACCAGCCTCACCCCGCCGGGGAAAAGCGCCCACGTTTTCAGTTACAACACTGTTGATAAAGAGACTGACTACACACCACCTAACCTGAGCGGCGTGGAAACAATCACTCAATACAGCTACAACCTCGACAAGCAATTGACCAAAGTCCTGCGTCCGGACGGCCAGACAGTCACCCTCGGCTACAACAGTGGGGGCAAGCTTGCCACACTTACTATTCCGCGAGGCCAGTACGGCTATGACTACAACGCCACCACGGGCAAACTGAGTACACTGACCGCGCCTGATGGCAACACCCTCACTTATAGTTACGATGGCTTCCTGCCCCTCTCCACCACATGGGCGGGCGACATCAGCGGCAACGTCAGCCAGACATACGACAACAACTTCTGGATCACCAGCCGCAGCGTCAACGGTAGCGCTGTCAGCTATGGTTACGATGATGATGGTCTGTTATCACAAGCGGGTGATCTGACTCTGGATCGCAGTCTTGTAAACGGCCTGCTTACCGGTACCACCCTGAGCAATCTCACCACCAGCTGTACCTACAACGGCTTCGGTGAGGCGACAGGTGAAACCGCGCAAATTAGTGGCACCACCGTGCTGGACACCCAATACCAGCGAGACAAACTGGGCCGTATCACCCAAAAGACCGAAAACATAGAAGGCGTGACTACCATCTACGACTACGGTTACGACCTGGCGGGTAGATTGCAGACGGTGAGTAAGGATGGCGTCATTGTTTCCACTTACACCTACGACCTTAATGGTAACCGCATCGACCACAACGGCACCGGTGCCACCTATGATGAGCAGGATCGGTTGTTGACCTATGGTGGAGCCAGTTATAGCTACACCACTAATGGTGAGTTACTGAGCAAAACCGAAGCGGGGTTAACCACCAACTACCACTACGACCTGCTGGGTAACCTGATGCAGGTCACTCTACCGGGTGGAATGACCATCGACTATCTCATCGATGGGCAGAACCGGCGAATCGGTAAAAAAGTCGACGGTGTACTGGTACAGGGCTTCCTCTACCGCGACCAGCTCAATCCCATCGCCGAATTGGATGGGGCAGGGAACGTCACAGCAAGATTCACCTACGCTGAAAAAGGCAACGTCCCGAGCTACATGGTCAAGGGTGGCATCACCTATCGCATCATCAGCGACCACCTCGGCAGTCCGAGGCTCATCGTCAACAGCAGCACAGGCGAAATCGTGCAGCGAATGGACTATGATGAATTCGGGAATGTCACCAACGACACCAATCCCGGATTCCAGCCGTTTGGGTTTTCGGGCGGCATCTATGACCAGCACACCCAACTGACACGGTTTGGGGCGAGGGATTATGATGCGGTGACGGGAAGGTGGACCGCAGATGATCCAATTAAATTCGGGGGAGGCCAAACGAACCTCTACGCTTACGCATTTAGCGACCCGATCAATGGAATTGATCCTTCTGGGCTGCAATCTACAGTGGTATTCACTCCTGGTAGTGGTTCTGGTACATACGATTCCACTGTTACGGTGACAGATTCAAATGGCAATGTTGTATTTACTGGGGAAGGTAGTACTGTCCCGAACGATCCTGCCAATGAAAACACTGTTGCTCCTGGCACATATGAGGGGATCAATACGTTTAGAGCGACACCGGATGCTAACGGAAACCCGCGCCCAGGCATATTCTTCCCTGATGACTTGCCAACAAACGATGGCTCGCCCAATTCCACTGCTTCAAGTGTGTTTGTTCATTGTGGGTACAGTCAATCGAATACTGGTTCTGATGCCTGCTTTACAATTAAGCCAGACCAATGTGACTCTTTCTTCAGCAATTTTGGGCGTGAAGAAGGTGTCACTGTTACTAAACAGTGAGTTGCTAAGGTGAGAACGTTCATGAAGATATGTCAATTCTTGATGATGATAGGCTTATCACTCGTTTCGCTGTCTGCTTGCGCAAGTGATGTGCTGACAGAAAAGGAAGCATACATAATTGTAGATAAACTTCTGAACGTTAGTTCTAAGGGAGGCGATGCTAAAGCAAAGCTTGAACGCTATAGAGAGTGGGGTGACTTGTATAATAGCTATTGGCAGCGAATGAAAGCGAGTGACTCATCTGATGCGGATTTGAGAGTTTATCTGCTCATAGTGTTTGCTGCATACAAAAGTGCAAGTTCAGACATAACCGAACATGTTGGCGAGACGTTTCTGGATATTTTTGAGAGAAAACATAGTGAAATTCTCGATGTCCTGCGGAATCGACAGTTCTTAATTGAAACAACATGTAAGGCAATCGACTCTGGCTTTAGTCTTGCTGACTCAAAAGGAGATGAGGTGAAACTTAAAACGGAGTTTATGGATAAATATAAGCATGTAATTGAAGAGAAGTTAAGTTGGAATAAATCGTATAAAAAATGCCTCATGGAGTTTGATGATTAAAACTAGTGGGGTTTACCGCAAAGGACCCGATCAGGTTTAACGGTGGTCTGAATTTCTACTCCTACGTCTTCAATGACCCGATCAACTTTATTGATCCTCTAGGATTGAAGTTGTGCAAAGCTAACCTTCCTGGCCTTGGCGATACTTATATGGATGACAGTTTCTATCCAAAGGTTATGGACTTCATTGCAAAGAACCATGCTACTGGCACGGATGTTACGTTCACGGAAGGTTTCCGTACTACGGCATATCAGGCGCAATTACAGAATAATCCGAATGCAACTACACCAGCGCAAGCCGGTACTAGCTTGCATGAGGCAGGGTATGCCTTTGACGTTAGCATGAGAACGTTTAGTGAAGCGCAGCAAGCAACCGTTGCGGCTAATGCGGCGGCTGCGGGAATAAGCTGGGGTGGGAATTTCAGCACTCCAGACCCTGTTCACTTCTACAATGAAGTTCCTGGTGGTCGAGGTAATCGGTCGAAGTATATTGCAGATGCTCAGAAAGATGCCGCGAGTGGCGCAGCAGATTGCGGGTGCAAATGATGAAAAACACGAAAATATATTTGTTGTTTGTTTTGCTGATTGCACTCGTTGCTAACTGTGCATTAGCAGATGGAGTTAAATATACAGGAACGTTTTCCAGCATTGCTTATAACGATGAGTCGGGAGATTTGTCAGGAGTTGAGTTGCGGATCATTGTTACGAAAAAAGGATACGTTGGGACGCTCCAGATATGCGAGGGTGGTGCAGGTAATTTGATTGTTGTGCATCCAACTATTGAGAAGGGGAATATTAGATTTGCTATTGCTGACACGTTATACGGTGGTAGCTTTGCTGGCTCCATTCAAGAAGATGGAATTCATGGCAAATTCACCTTCTCCGGCAATGTCGGTGCGATGGAGTTTTTCCCAAGGAAGAAAAGCTACTGGGATTAGTTCCTGACTGAACTCGCCCTTTCAGATCGAAAAGCCCCGCCTGCCACCCGGCAAGCGGGGCTTTCTTTTCCTCACTCCTCAACCGTCATCACCAAACACCCCTGACAGACCCTCACCCTGACCTTGGCCCCAATGGCAAAGCCAGCCTCATCCAGCCAGCGGCCCTTGATGTTAATCGCAGGCACCATGACCGAGTGATTGGACGTGCCGGGTGGAGCGTCTTTGGTGGGAGTGTAGTAGTAATAGAACCTACCGACGGTAAGCCATTTATGGGTGGGGATTTTTCCTGGGCGTGTTTTACCCGTACAATCGCGCTTAGCCATTGCTCAACTCCTGTGTAGTTGGGTTTTGGTTAGCTGGCCTTGGGTGTTACAGCACCCTTGGTCAGCGTCTTCTCTAAGAAGCCTGTTGCTGTTTAATCAGCGCCTCCAGCATCTCCGTAATGAACTTCTGTTTTGGCCTTGGCATCATCCCGATTTGCTCGATCTGCCGTTGCAGGATAGAGGCCGGGCCGCGCTTGGTCGGCATCTTCTCCATCCCCGTCAGCTCCTCCAGCGACACCGCAAACAATCTGGCCAGGGTCGGCAGTAACGAAGCGGGGATCTTGCGAAATAACCGGGGACAGACCACGGTTTTCCAGGTGCCTGACATTAAAATAACCGGGGACAGACCACGGTTTTCCAGGTGCCTGACATTTAGTACCCTATAAACGTTCTGCTAGATCATGGAAGATCGTTATGCCAAGGCGTCCAAGGGTAGCGCTGCCTAATATCCCGCTACATATCATTCAGAGAGGAAACAATCGTCAGGCCTGTTTCTATGCCGACCAGGACTACCAGTTCTATCTGGAGTGGCTAGGGAAATATGCTGAGGAAACAGGATGTGCGATTCATTCCTATGTCTTAATGACTAATCATGTGCATATGCTGCTAACGCCTGATAAGGCTGAATCAGTAGGGCAGATGATGAAGAAACTAGGTCAGCGGTATGTGCAATACGTCAATCGCACCTATCGGCGTAGTGGAACCTTATGGGAGGGACGCTACCGCTCCTGTTTGATTCAAGATGAGACATACCTGCTCACCTGCCATCGTTACATTGAACTGAATCCAGTTCGTGCCGGTATGGTTGATCATCCTGCGGACTACCCTTGGTCAAGTTATCGTGCAAACGGACAAGGGATGGATGGTAATAAGTTGCTAAGTCCTCATCCGTTGTATACGGCTCTAGGGGAAAGCGATATTGAGAGGCAGGTCGCTTATCGTGAGTTGTTTCGTTACCAAATGGAACCTGGTGTTATTGATGAAATTAGGAAATCAACTAATGGTAACTTTGTGTTAGGGGATGGCCGCTTTGCGGAGCAGGTGGAGACGATGCTTGGCAGGCGTGTGACGCCTGGAAAATCTGGGAGACCAAGGCGTGAAGAATACTGAAAACCGTGGTCTGTCCCCGTTCTCTTTGTCCCCGTTCTCTTTGGTCTGTCCCCGTTCTCTTTGCTCTGTTGACAGCGTTGAGTGAAATTATTTGTTAGTCTTGTGTTAGATTAGTACAGCGTAATTCAATAGACTGCCCTTTCTTTTCCTCTTATTCTAAGTGTTGGAATCATCATGAAACAGCAGAATTTATTAGATAGATATTTATATTTCGGGCGCAAGAAGATCGCTGTTACTTTGCGTGGAATGAGCGTTAGCGCAATTAAAGGCAGATTTGTGGGGCCTAGGGTGTTGATGAATAGCTTTCCCAAGGCTGGAACCAATATGCTTGAGCGTACTCTGGAAAGATTTCCTCTTCTAAGAAATGTGGGGAAAAGAACGTTGAGGGGTTGGGACGAAATAGACAGTTTGACGTCTCATCGTATACGTAATATTAAAAAAGGCCAGTTCTGGAATGCACATCTTCCTTCTCATCCTGAAGTGCTATCACTCGTCAAGGAACAGGGAGTTAAAGTGCTGTTCATGATAAGGGATCCTAGGGACATTGCCGTTTCTTATGTAAAATACGTGACATCAATAGATTTAACCCACCATGCTCATAATTACTTTAGTTCACTTCCTGATGATGATGCGCGTCTAATGGCGATTATACAGGGAGTTGATGGTATTGTTTCACCGCTTTCCGATGCGCTTTTGAGATTTGAGGAGTGGTTCGAAGAGGAGTGTTCACTCGTTGTTCGTTTTGAAGAACTGATTGGGGAAAGGGGTGGTGGAACCCGTGAGATGCAGCGAACATGTGTTATGTCAATTGCCGAACATCTTGAGATTGCCCTAACAGAAAAAGAACTTGATTATATTTGTGAAAATATTTACTCGACAAAAACTTTAACTTTCAGAAGGGGGGAAAGCGGAGGCTGGAGAGAATTATTTAAGCCTGAGCATATCAAAGCTTTTAAAGAGACTGCTGGTGAGTCTCTGACTAAGTATGGTTATGGTAATGATTTCGATTGGAACTAAGAAATTTCACGATTCTCATGTTATCTGGTCGCCTAAACCTGGAAGCACATTGCCATCGCTCTATACATACATAATACATTGTCTCTAGAAGGAAAGAAAAATATTTAAATACAGTTCTCACTGTTTGTTATTTTCGTGTGCTGTGCATAATTTTGTGCAGGCGTATTGGTATTGATTGCTTTTCAGAAAGAAAAGACGTGCTATGGAACGCAGTACTTAATGAAATTACTGAATAGTGACAGTTAGCGACTTTGTTGCTGCTGCTGTGGTCGTTCCGCCACTGTCGCTTTGATCTCCACTGACTTGCCGTTACGAATGCCGTTTATGGTCAGCGCCTCGCTCGGTTGAGTCTGGGCGATGGCGTTAAGCGCGGCATGAACGCTTTCGATCGCTTTACCGTTGATCTGTTTAATGACATCGCCGGGTTCCAGGCCTGCCTTGTCGGCGGGGCCATTACGCAACACGCCGGAGATGATCACCCCTTTTTCACCCTTGAGGTCGAAGGATTCGGCCAGGTCGGGGGTGAGTTCCTGGATCTCGATGCCCAGCCAGCCACGGCTGACGTAACCCTTCTCGACGATCTGCGCCATGCTGACCTTGGCCAGGCTGACCGGGATGGCGAAGCCGATCCCTTCGGAGCCGCCGGACTGGCTGAAGATGGCGGTGTTGATGCCGATGAGTTCACCCCGTGCGGTGATCAGTGCACCGCCGGAGTTACCGGGGTTGATCGCCGCGTCGGTCTGAATGAAGTTTTCGAAGGTGTTGATCCCCAGTTCGCTACGGCCGGTGGCACTGACGATTCCCTGAGTCACGGTTTGACCGACGCCGAAGGGGTTACCGATGGCCAGCACCACATCGCCGACACGCAGTGCATCCGATTTACCCAAGGTGATCACCGGTAGTTTATCCAGTTCCACCTTAAGTACCGCCAGGTCGGCTTCGGTGTCCTTGCCGATAACCTTGGCCTCGGTGGTACGCCCATCGCGCAGGGTGACGCGGATCTCTTCAGCACCATCGATGACATGATTATTGGTGAGGATAAAGCCGTGTTCGTTGACGATAACGCCAGAGCCAAGCGAGGTCTCCTGACGTTTTTGCGGTGCGCCTAACTGGTCGCCGAAGAAGCGGCGGAAGAAGGGGTCGTCGAGTAGCGGGCTGGACTGAATCACAGTCTTGCGGCTGTGGATGTTGACCACTGCCGGGGCTGCAATGTCTACGGCCTCGGCGTAGGATACAGGACCGGTCTGGTAGACCCGTGAATTGGCGCCATCGCTTTCAACAAAGGTGACGATGTTCTTGTCTTTAGCAGTGGGCAGGAGATCGGGACGTGAGACTAACACCAGAAAGGCAATGGCGAGGCCGACCGTGATCGACTGAAACAGGAATCGGGCAGTTTTCGGTAGACTCATGGTTGGCGAACCTTACAATTCTGGTGTTGAAGAATTGGCATATTACCTGATGGGAGAGATTAGCGCATGGTGGCCCTGAGTGAACTGGTTCAATACTGTGACACCCTGCTCGATGTGGGTGCCTACCAGGATTACTGCCCGAACGGTCTGCAGATCGAGGGGCGGGCTGAGGTGAATTCCATCATTGCCGGAGTGAGTGCCTCGCAGGCGCTGATCGATGCGACGCTGGAGCAGGGGGCCGATCTGCTTCTGGTTCACCACGGTTACTTCTGGAAAGGGGAGGCGGGGCCAATCACCGGGATTAAACGCAACCGGATCAAGGCGTTGCTTGCCAACGATATCTCCCTGCTGGCCTATCACCTGCCGCTGGATGGGCACACTGAGCTGGGAAATAACGCCCAACTGGGTCGCCTCTGGGGCATTGAGTGCGAGGGGCGTTTTGGCTCCGGGCCCAACGGTGGGCTGGGGATGTTTGGTAGCCTGCCGCAGCCGTTGTCACTGGATGAGTTGGCGCGACAGATCGGCGAGCCGTTACAGCGGGAGCCGCTGGTGATTGAAGGGGGAGAGCACCCCGTACGCCGGGTCGGTTGGTGCAGTGGCGCGGCACAGGATTATATTGAGGCCGCCGCCGCGTTGGGGCTGGATGCCTATATTAGTGGTGAGATATCCGAACCGACGGTACATGCCGCACGGGAACTGGGGATCCACTATCTTTCTGCCGGACACCACGCTACCGAACGGCTTGGCGTTGAGGCGTTGGGCAGGTCTATGTCCGAGTATTTTTCTCTGGAATTTCAATTCGTTGATATTGCCAATCCGGCCTAATTAGGCCCCCTGTCTGCTTGACCGTGGCGCATGGTTTATACGAAACTACGCGTCTAAATAATCTGGTCAATAAGAAACTTCTTATTTACTGATGATTTACGCGCACGGGAGTCCGCAGCAGCAGTGGCGGGCGCATTTTTGTGCGCGTTTTTACGGTTTACAAAACCATTTTTTAGTTGGGAGAGGCTTAATGAGCACAGAAGGCGTAGATAAGGGTCGCCGTCGCTTCCTCACAGCTGCCACGAGTGTTGTTGGTGCTGTGGGTGCAGGTTTTGCGGTTGCCCCGTTGGTGATGTCCATGTGGCCCAGCGCTCGCGCGCAGGCTGCCGGGGCCCCGGTTGAGGCCGATGTCAGTAAACTCGAACCAGGTCAGTTGATGACGGTTGAGTGGCGCGGCAAGCCGGTCTGGATCGTTCGTCGTACCGAGCAGAATCTGAATGACCTGCCGAGTATTGATGGCGCTCTTCTCGACCCCTCATGTGAAGCGGCGCAACAGCCGGAATATGCGAAAAATGTATTCCGTGCCCGTGAAGACCATAAAGAATACGCCGTGATCGTCGGCATCTGTACCCACCTCGGTTGTTCCCCCACCTACCGTCCTGATGTAGCCCCCGCCGACCTCGGTCCGGATTGGAAAGGCGGCTTCTTCTGCCCCTGCCACGGTTCGCGTTTTGACCTCTCCGGTCGCGTCTTCGCCGGTGTACCGGCGCCGAAGAACCTGGCGGTTCCGCCCTACAAATTCCTGAGCAACACCCAGATCGTTGTGGGTGAAGACGGAGGTGCCGCGTAATGAACAGCATGTTGACCCAACTGCTGGGCTGGGTGGATGCCCGCTTCCCGCTGACCAAGATGTGGAAGGAACACCTCTCTGAATACTATGCGCCGAAGAACTTTAATTTCTGGTACTTCTTCGGTTCCCTGGCACTGCTGGTACTGGTTATCCAGATCGTTACCGGCATCTTCCTCACCATGAGCTACAAGCCGGACGCCACCCTGGCCTTCGCCTCTGTGGAATACATCATGCGTGATGTGAACTGGGGCTGGGTAATTCGTTACACCCACTCCACCGGTGCCTCGGCGTTCTTCGCTGTGGTCTACCTGCACATGTTCCGCGGTCTGATGTATGGCTCCTACAAGGCGCCACGCGAGCTGATCTGGATCTTCGGTTGCCTGATCTATCTGGCACTGATGGCAGAAGCATTCTTCGGTTACCTGCTGCCCTGGGGCCAGATGTCCTATTGGGGTGCCCAGGTTATCGTTAACCTGTTCAGCGCCGTACCGTTCGTAGGCGACGACCTGTCACTGTGGATTCGTGGTGACTTCGTGGTCTCCGACGCGACTTTGAACCGCTTCTTCGCCTTCCATGTCATCGCGGTACCGCTGGTACTGCTGGGTCTGGTGGTGGCACACATCATCGCCCTGCACGAGGTTGGCTCCAACAACCCCGACGGCGTTGAGATCAAGAAGAACAAGGATCCGGTGACCCACATCCCGCTGGATGGTATCCCGTTCCATCCCTACTACACCGTGAAAGATATCGTCGGCGTGGTGGTCTTCCTGATGATCTTCTTTGCCATCGTCTTCTTCGCTCCTGAGATGGGCGGGTATTTCCTGGAACACCCGAACTTCGAAGCAGCTAACCCGCTGAAGACCCCGCCACACATTGCGCCGGTTTGGTACTTCACCCCGTTCTACGCCATCCTGCGTGCGGTACCGTCCATGGCCGGTTCCGCCTTCCCGGGTGTTATGGCGATGGGTGCGGCGGTAGTGATTCTGTTCTTCCTGCCGTGGATTGACCGTCAGAAGGTCAAATCCATCCGCTACCGTGGTCTTTGCTTCAAGGTGCTGCTGTTTGTCTTCGTTGCGGACTTCGTCATGCTGGGTTACCTCGGTATGCAGCCGACCACCGACCTGTACAAGCTGCTGGCCCAGATCGGTACGATCTACTACTTCGTCTTCTTTATCGCCCTGGCGATTATTCCGAAGTATGAAAAAACCAAGCCGGTACCGGAGAGGGTGACAAAATGAAGAAACTGATTACTGCACTGCTGCTCGCGCTCCCGGTTGCCGTGATGGCCTCCGGCGCGGGTCCGCACATGGAAAAAGCCAATATCGACCTGAGCAACAAGGAATCCCTGCGTCACGGGGCCAAGCTGTTCGTCAACTACTGCCTGAGCTGTCACTCAGCCGAATCCCAGCGCTATAGCCGCATGGGTGAGGATCTGGGTCTGACCGACGAGCAGGTGAAGAAGAACCTGATGCTGGCCTCGGACAAGATCGGTTCCACCATGAACGTGGCTATGCCCAAGGCTGATGCCAAGCGCTGGTTTGGTAACCCGCCGCCGGATCTGAGCGTCATGGCCCGTGCCCGGGGTGTGGATTACATCTACAACTACCTCACCACTTTCTACATCGACCCCAAGCGTCCGTTTGGTGTCAATAACCTGATGTTCCCGGACGTGGGCATGCCCCATGTGCTGTGGGAACTGCAGGGGATGCAGAAGGCGGTTACCGAGACCACAACCGATGCCGAGGGTAACGAAACGACCCATATCACCGGTTTTGAGATCGTCCAGCCCGGTAGCATGAACAAGGAAGAGTACGATCAGGCCGCCCGCGACCTGACCGCTTTCCTGGTCTATGTTGGCGAGCCGGTGCAGCTCAAGCGTACACAGATTGGTATCTGGGTACTGCTGTTCCTGGCTGTTCTGTTCGTCTTTGCCTATGCCCTGAAGAAGGAATACTGGAAAGACGTACATTGAAATCCTGAAGGCGTGTCGGATGTGGTAATATAGCCGTCCGGCCAACGCCAGAAGTCGACAGTAGTTTTGTCGGACAGGATTTTTGAAGGGGGGCCATGTGCCCCCCTTCTTTGTTATTTGGAACTTGCTATGCAGGAGAATAAGATGGGTGTGGTTGCCAACCGCCGCTCTGTAATGACGCTGTTTTCCGGCGATACCGACGTTTATAGCCACCGCGTCCGCATCGTCCTGGCTGAGAAGGGGATCAATGTCGATATCGTCCCGGTCGACTACGGCAAACTGCCGGAAGATCTGATCGATCTGAATCCCTACAACTCTGTACCGACCCTGGTGGATCGTGAGCTGGTGCTCTACGACTCACAGGTGATTATGGAATATCTGGATGAGCGTTTTCCTCATCCGCCGCTGATGCCGGTCGACCCGGTCTCCCGCGCTACCAACCGCCTGATGCTGCACCGTATCGAGCAGGATCTTTACAGCCACTACAATGTGGCGGCCAATGGTAGTGACAAGGACAAAGCGGTCGTTAAGGCGAAGAAAGAGATTCGGGACAATCTGATGATGATTAGCCCTATCTTCGAGCAAAAGCCCTACTTCCTCAGCGACGAGTTTTCCCTGGTGGATTGCGCCATGGCACCGCTGTTGTGGCGTTTGCCCGCGATGAATATTTCCCTGCCCAAGCAGGCTGCACCCCTGCTGGCCTATATGGATCGAATGTTTGCCCTTGAATCGTTCCAGGCCAGTTTGAGTATGCTTGAGCGCGAGATGCGCGACTAACTGTCCTGCATCGGCGAGGAGCAGAGGCACTACTATGCCTGAAGCAGTCATGACGCCAAGCCGTCCCTACCTGATTCGTGCCCTGTACGACTGGATCGTCGACAACGGCATGACCCCTTACGTTCTGGTGAACGCCGAGGACGAGAAGGTGGTGGTGCCGAGGCAGTTTGTTGAGGGCGGCAAGATCGTCCTCAACATCAATCCCAGTGCGGTGCAAAATCTGCAACTGGGAAATGAGCTGGTAGAGATGGACGCCCGCTTCAGCGGCTCACCGATGCACATCAGCATACCGGTGATGTCGGTGCTGGCGATCTACGCCCGGGAAAATGGCAAGGGGATGGTCTTCACCGAGGAAGACAACAACGACGAGCCGCCGTCGGGCACAGGTTCACGCAGTGAGGCCAAAAAACGACCCAAACTGCGCGTGGTCAAATAGGGCGCTCCCTTCTTCCTCCACCTGCGGAGGCGATATGCTTGAACTCATCCAGGGTGATATCACCCAATGTGAAGTCGATGCCATCGTCAACGCTGCCAACAGCAGCCTGTTGGGCGGTGGCGGCGTGGATGGCGCCATCCATCGGGCCGCAGGGCCGCAATTGCGGGAATTCAACGCCACCCTGCGTGGTTGTCCGACCGGCGAGGCCCGGCTCAGTCCCGGTTTTCAACTCCCTGCAAAGCATGTGATCAGCACCGTTGGCCCGGTCTGGCACGGTGGTACGCGGGGTGAGGCCGAACAGCTTGCCGCCTGCTATCGCCATGCCCTGGAACTGGCGCTGAGGCAGCAGCTTCGCAGCATCGCCTTTCCCGCCATCAGCACTGGCGTCTACGGCTATCCCAAGCCGGAGGCCGCCCGTATCGCCCTCTCGGTGATGCGCGAATACGAATCCCAATTTGAACGTATCCTCATCGTCACCCATGGTGACGAGGACACGGCGATCTATCGGGAGCTTTTGGAGGTAAAAGGTTAAAGGGAAAGGCTTTCAACAGCACCGAAGCCGAGAGAGATTATTACCTTTCACCTTTCACCTTTCACCGCATCAGGCAAAGCCTTACCGGGATTGAGCAGGTTGTGGGGATCGAACTGCTGTTTGATCTGTTGCATTAGCCTTAGCGCCACCGGGTCCAGCTCACGGGCGACAAACTCCCGTTTCACCACACCGATGCCGTGTTCGCCTGAGAGGGTGCCGTCCAGTGACAACACCAGATCGAACAGTTCTGCCAGGCAAACCTCGGCGCGAGCCATCTCCGCCGGGTCGTCCGGATTGACCAGCAGGTTGACGTGGATATTGCCGTTACCCGCATGGCCGAAGTTGACGATGGTGATGGCGTGCTGCTGTGACAGCCTGCCGATGCCGTCGAGCAGTTCCGGCATGCGCGATACCGGCACCACCACGTCTTCGTTGATCTTCTTTGGTGCCACGTTACGCAGGGCAGGGGAGAGCGCCTTGCGCAGGGTCCACAGGGCGGCGACCTCTTCCCTGCTGCTGGCGAGTATGACCCCGAGACAGCCTTCCACCTCGGCAGCGGCCTGCACAGCACGGGCATCGGCTTCCACACTGGCGTCACTGCCATCCACCTCGATCATCAGAAGTGCACCCGCCTCCGTGGGGAGGTTGTTGTCGCTATAGTCGCGGATCATGTTCAGCGCCTGACCGTCCATGAACTCCAGGGTGCAGGGAGTAACGGCCCCGGCCATGATGCGGGAGACGGCGCGGGCGGCGCAGCCCATGTCACGGTAGATGGCGCGCAGGGTGCGTTTGCTTGCGGGCAGCGGGGTGAGCTTGAGGGTCGCTTCGGTGATCACCGCCAGGGTGCCCTCAGCGCCGATCAACAACCGGGTCAGGTCGTAGCCCACCACGCCCTTGGTGGTATAGCAGCCGGTTTTCACTACCTCTCCATCGATGGTGACGGCACGTAGTCCCAGCGTGTTCTCCCGTGGCGTGCCGTACTTGACTGCACGTGGTCCTGCTGCGTTGCAGGCGAGGTTACCGCCAATGGTGCAGATCTCGGTGCTGGTGGGGTCCGGTGGCCAGAAGAAACCGTGGGCGGCTGCGGCCTGTTGGACCTGACCGTTGCTGACGCCCGGCTGAACTACGATCACCCGGTTGTCCGGGTCGACCTTGAGGATCTGGTTGAGGTTTTCGCAGGAGAGGAGCACGCCGTGTTGTAGCGGTACCGCTGCGCCAGCGGTGCCGGTACCACTGCCGCGGGCGGTTACCGGTATGCGGTGTTTGCTGCATAATTTCAGCAGGGTGGCGATCTGCGCCTCGCTCTCTGCCTTGACCACCACGTCCGGCAGGCTGTGCAGGCGGCTATTGTCATAGCCGTAGGTCCAGCGCTCCGCCTGGTCGAGGCAGATCGTATCAGCCGGGAGGTGCTGCTGCAGGGCGGCAAGAAATGCCGGGGAGAGCCGGGAGTCGTTGCTGCTCATCCCGTGTATTCGAAGACCTTGACCACGCGTGCCACGCCGGAGGTGCGGCGCGCCACCTCTACCACGCGCTCCGCCTCGGCTCGATTGAGCATGCCCATCAGGTAGACGGTGGCATTTTCGCTGACCACCTTGACGTTGGTCGAATCGATATTCTCGGCATCGAACAGGCGCGAGAGCACCCGGGAGGTGAGCAGGGTGTCGTTGCGGCGGCTCTCGGTGCTGCTGGCCGGAGCGATGCGCAGTTCATTACGTATTTCGCGTACACCATTCTCTTCCCGTACCAGCTTCTCGACCTGTGCCTTGTACATCGGTAGCAGTACTTCCCCAGTGATCAATACCACGCCGTTATAGCTGGTGATGTTGATGTGGCTGCTGGCGAGCAGCTCCGCATCGGCGGTAATGCGCTCCTGGGCGCTGAGTTCAATGCGTTCGTCATTGAGCATCACCTCGGGGCTGCGGTTGTCTTTGGCGATCATCACGCCCGCCGCCGCACTTCCGGCGATCACCAGCGGTGCAGCACAGGAGGAGAGCAGAGAGAGCAGGGTGAGGAGGACGCTAAGACGTAGTACCACTGTTACGCCTCTTCGCCGAACAGTTGCAGGTCGATGAGGTCGCAGAGGCAGTGAATGATTAGCAGATGAACTTCCTGGATACGTGCGGTCGATTCAGAGGGGACGCGCAGTTCGATGTCGCCCTCAGCCAGTTTAAGGGCCATGGCACCACCATCTTTGCCGGTCAGGGCAACCACCTGCATACCACGGTCGTGGGCGGCTTCGATGGCCTGAGCCACGTTGGCCGAGTTACCGCTGGTGGAGATGGCGAGCAGGATGTCCCCCGCCTGTCCCAATGCGCGTACCTGTTTGGAGAAGATCTCGTTGTAGTGGTAGTCATTGGCGATGGAGGTGAGGGTCGAGGTATCGGTCGACAGCGCCACCGCCGGCAGTCCCGGACGCTCGCGCTCGAAACGGTTGAGCATCTCCGAGGAGAAGTGCTGCGCGTCACCGGCGGAGCCACCGTTACCGCAACTCAATACCTTGTGTTCGGTCAGTAACTGGCGGGCGATAAGATCGGCGGCGCTGGCGATACCCGGTGCCAGCTGCTCCATCGCCGCGAGCTTGAGCTTGGCGCTGGCTTCAAAGTGGAGCTTGATTCGTTCTTCAATTTGCATGTTGTTCAACTCGATTCGATTGCATTACTAATCCACTGCACCTGGTTTTGACCGTCTCTGGCCGGGGAGATTGCCACGACATCGAAACGACACCGCCGATCCATGGCTCTGCTGCGTTGCAGATAGTGGTTTGCTGTGAGCAATAGACGCTGCTGTTTGCGTTGATCCACGCTTGCTGCGGCACCACCGAACGCCAGGTGTTTGCGGTAGCGTACCTCAACGAACACCAGGGTTTCACTCTCGTCCGTCATGATGAGATCGATCTCACCGCCACGGCAACGGTAGTTACGCTCAACCAGGCGTAGACCCCGTTGTATCAGGTACTGCTCGGCAAGCTGCTCAGCGTGCTGGCCGATCGCCTGCTGTGTTGTTTTGCCACTCTCCATTGATCTCCACCACACGCTCTTCCTGGAGTCGCGGTATACCGCGGGTGAATTGGGCCCACAATAGCTGGCGTTCGATACGCCCGTTTTCGCTGACCGACAGCTTGCCGGTCTCGCCACGATAGTGTTCGAAGGGGTGACTCTCCAGCATGGTCAACAGCGGTACCAGGCGGTAGGCATCGACACCCAGCGCTACCAGCCGCTGCAATTCGCCACGGTGTTTTTCAAACTCCTTGGCATTCTGGCGGCGGAAATCCTGTAACGAACTCGGTGCATCCAGAGTCCACGGCATATCGCAGAAGGTGATGTCATCCATGTCGCGGTCTGCGTTACGGTTGATTTCACCCTGATATAGGTGTGAGGTGGCGAGGATGGGCAGATCGGCGGCATGGTAGAACTTCAACTGCGGCCGGATCAGACGAGCCTGACGCGGGAAGGCGGCAAGGAAGATAAAATCGATGTCCTGACGACGACGCGGCGTGAACTCGACCTTGCCGGAAATCAGCTGACTGACACGGCGTTTGCGGAATTCACTGTCGTTAATGTTAAGCAGGTTTTTAATCGGGATAGAGAAGTCGTTGTTGACCCCGTCGTAACGGCTCTCGCTGCCTATGCTGCCGCCCAGCTGGAGCCAGCGTGCCTTAAATGCCTCGGCAAGACGGTCGCCCAGACTACTTTGCGGCAACAGCAACGCGGCATGGGTGTGGCCCTCCTGCCAGGCGCGATCCGCAACCTCACGTGCCTCATCCTCCGGAGCCAGGCTGAACTGGTAGAAGCGTTCGCTGCTGGCGCGCTGGGCGTAGTTCAACGCCATGGTGGGAACCGGCAGGCTGCTGCGATCCGCAAGTTGTGCGGTGGCAGTTTTGTCCAGTGGGCCGATGATAAATTCCGCCCCTTCATCTACCGCCTTCTCATAGGCCGCTTCCGCCTGCTCCGGGTTTTCACCGGTGTCGTAGATATGCAGGGTGATCGATTCGTGTTGCGGGTCCTGATAGTAGGCGGCAAATAGTCCCTCCTGGATCGCCTTGCCGGCGGCACTGAAGCGACCACTCAGCGGCAGTAACAGGCCGATGCTGCCGGGACGTTGCGCCAGTTCGCGGCTGCGTTCGATCAACATCTGCAGTACCGGCTCTCGTGCAGGGTGACCTCTGTAGCGCGAGCGCCAGGTGGCGATCCGTTTTTGCACCTGGAGCGGTGTCAGGTTGTAGTCCTTGGAGATCTCCACCAGTTCCATCCAGCCACTCAGGGCATCCGGTGGCGGCTGCACTCTTAGCTGGCGTAGTGCCTGGGGGGTGAGCAGAGAGAGGGATTGCCAGATCGCCATCTGCACATTCTGGATCTGCTGCTCGTCACTGAGGTAGAGCTCATGCAGGATGTACTCGCGTGCGGTTTCGAGATGGTTACCCACTCGGGCAAAGGCTCGGCCGCGTAGCTGGTGATATTGGGAGAAGAGCGTGGCGCCATCCTTGAGCAGATTTTCCGGTACCGCTGGTGTGCTCAGGATGCTGAGGGCCAGATCCGGATCACGCTTGAGTGGGATCTCAGCGCGCAACAGTTGCGCCTTCATGCGCAGTTCCAGCGACAGATTTCTCTCTGGCAACAGTTGCAGCTGTTCACTTGCCTGATTCAACAGGCCTGCCTGGAACATCGCCTGGGCAGCGAGATAGCCGTATTCAAAACCTCTGGGAGGTGGCACGCTCGCGGCGAGTTGGCTGTAGAGTGAGGCGGCCAGTTGATAGTCACCGCTCTGCATCGCCTCGGCGGCGGCGGCCGGTTTCTCCTCTGGGGAGTAGACTTTGCGTGAAGGACCGCCGGCGCAGCCAAACAGGGCTGCAACAAGGAGTAAAACCAATATATTCTTCTGCGTCTGCATGGGATGATATGTTCCGCTATCTCGCACCCGGAAACTGCCGGGTGTTCTGCAAATTGCACAGTATCTTGGTGAGGTGACGCAGTGTCAATTGAAGCCGGTGTTCTTTATATCGTTGCGACACCGATCGGCAATCTGGGCGATCTCTCGCCTCGTGGTGTGGATATCCTGCGTCAGGTCGATCGTATCGCCGCTGAGGATACCCGACACAGTGCCGGATTGCTGCGTCATTTCTCCATTACCACCCCGCTATTCTCCCTGCATGAGCATAACGAACGGGAGAGGAGTGGTCTCCTGATCGAACAGCTGCAGGCAGGCAAGTCGATCGCCCTGATCTCCGATGCGGGGACACCGCTGATCAGCGATCCGGGTTATGTACTGGTGCGCGATGCCCAATTGGCCGGGTTGAAAGTCGTGCCAATACCCGGTCCCAGTGCCCTGATCGCCGCGCTTTCAGCGAGTGGCCTGCCTACAGACCGCTTCTGTTTCGAGGGGTTCCTCCCGGCCAAGTCGGGTAACCGGCGCAAGCAACTGGAATCACTACGTGACGAGCCACGTACTCTGATGTTCTACGAATCCCCACATCGCATCGTTGAATCCCTTGCCGACATGGTCGTCATATTGGGTGCTGAGCGAGAGGCAGTGCTGGCGCGGGAGCTGACCAAGACCTTTGAGACCATCCGCCACGCCAGCCTGGGCGAGTTGCAGGAGTGGGTGCTGCAGGATGCCAACCAGCAGAAGGGAGAGTTTGTCGTTCTGCTACACGGTGCCCCCGCCGTCGCTGAGGAGGACGACCGGGAAGGGCAGCGTATCGCCGAGATGCTGGCGGAGGAGTTACCCCTGAAACAGGCGGCGGCGCTGGCGGCGCGGATCAGCGGTGGCAGGAAAAACACTCTCTACCAGCATCTGCTGGAGAAAAAAGAGGCATAACAGCCACTTATTGATTGAATCTTTCCCGTTAAAGGGTATCTTATGCGCGGGAGTCGGCCGGACAGTCGCTGTATCTTCGGATATGGAGGAAAGTCCGGGCTCCACAGGGCAGGGTGCCAGGTAACGCCTGGGCGGTGAGAGCCGACGGAAAGTGCAGCAGAAAATATACCGCCGATGGCTTCTTCGGGAGCACAGGTAAGGTTGAAATGGTGCGGTAAGAGCGCACCGCGCGGCTGGCAACAGTTCGTGGCAAGGTAAACCCCACCCGGAGCAAGACCAAATAGGGGAACAATGGCGCGGCCCGCGCTGTTCCCGGGTAGGTCGCTTCAGGTGTCCGGTGACGGGCATCGCAGATGAATGACTGTTCTCGACAGAACCCGGCTTACAGGCCGGCTCCCTCTTTTTCCCCTCCAGTTTACCCCAGAACTTGAGACTTTACTTTAAGTTCTCACCTCAACAGATTGATTGAAAAACGCTCTCTCCTTACCCCCATTTTCTACACTGCTCCCACCCTGCGCCACTTTTCGTAAGTTATTGTGAAATAAGCAGGAATTACGAGATCTCGTCCCGTAATTTACTTGACATTTCGGCTCCTCGCTTCATATAGTGTACAAATGTGGGACAAAGTGGATCAAAGTGGAGTAAGGCTTCACTAACGAGGAGAGCCACCGGGTGTTGTTTCGGGGAGTGACAGAACTCAATCTGGATGCCAAGGGTCGCATGGCGATGCCGACGCGTTATCGCGAGCGCTTGAACGAGCGTAGCGATGGTCGTCTGGTGATCACCATCGATACCGAGGAGCGCTGCCTGCTCATCTACCCCCAGCCCGAATGGGAGGCGATCGAGCAGAAACTCGATGCCCTGCCCAGTTTCAACTCCCAGGCCCGCCGGGTACAACGCCTGCTGATGGGTCATGCCACCGATGTGGAGATGGATGGCAACGGCCGTCTGCTCCTCCCCCCGCCGCTGCGCCAATACGCCAACCTGGACAAGCAGGTGGTGCTGATCGGCCAGGGCAAGAAATTTGAATTGTGGGATGCCGCGCTGTGGAACGCACAGCGGGATAACTGGCTGGCAGACGAGTCCATCGCCGATGGGCAACTGCCGCCGGAACTCCAGAACCTCTCTCTCTGAATCATGGGGAAGGCACTGGAGCACCGCCCGGTACTGTTCGACGAGGTACTGGTGGCACTGAACATACGTCCGGATGGGATCTATCTGGACGGCACCTTTGGCCGGGGTGGGCATAGTGCGGCCATTTTGCAGCGCCTGAATGAAAAGGGCCGTCTGCTGGGAATGGATAAGGACCCGCAGGCGGTTGAGGTTGCGCGGCAGCGTTTCGCCGCTGACCCACGGTTCGAGATTGTGCAGGGGAGCTTCACCATGCTTGGTCGGGAAGCGGAACAGCGCGGTTGGATGGGTAAGGTCGACGGCATACTGCTCGATCTGGGGGTCTCATCCCCCCAACTGGACGACCCTGAGCGCGGTTTTAGCTTCAGCCATGACGGCCCGCTGGATATGCGTATGGACCCAAGCAGTGGTCTTAGTGCTGCGCAATGGCTGGCACAGGCCAAGGAAGCGGAGATCGCAAACGTATTGAAAGAGTATGGCGAAGAGCGCTTCGCCAAACGTATCGCCCGCGCCATCGTGCAGCAGCGTGAGCAGAGCCCTATCACTACCACTGCGCGGCTGGCGAAGATCGTCGCCGAGGCCAACCCGAAATGGGAGAAGGATAAGAATCCGGCCACGCGCAGTTTTCAGGCAATTCGTATTTTCATCAATTCGGAGCTGGATGATTTGGAACAGGTACTGACACAGTCGGTGGAGATGCTTGCGCCAGGTGGGCGTCTGGCGGTGATCAGCTTCCACTCACTGGAGGATCGTCGGGTCAAACGCTTTATCCGGGATGAGGCGCGGGGTGGTGAGTTTCCCCCCGACCTGCCAGTGACCGAGGCGCATTTCAACCGGCGTCTGCGCCTGGTCGGCCGGGATATTCGCGCCGGTAAAGAAGAGCTGGCCATCAACCCGCGGGCACGAAGCGCCGTGCTGCGTGTAGCAGAGAGGATCGGGCAATGATGCGCTCAATGCTTGGTGGCCTGGCCGCCCTGGTTTTTGCCACCGCCCTGGCGGTGGTGTTCAGTACCCACACCTCGCGCAAGTTGTTCGTCGAGATGGAGGAGTTGCTCAAGGTTCGCGACGACCTGAATGCAGAGTGGGGCCGGCTGCAACTGGAGCAGAGCACATGGGCCACCCACGGTCGCATCGAACAGGCCGCCAGCGACAAACTGGATATGGTGATTCCCTCTCCCGGATCAGTGGTGATCGTACGTCCATGAGTGACAACGTCTACAGCGGTGGTTACCCCCAGCGGCTTCGCTTCGTGAAGCTGCTGTTGCTGTTGGGTGTTGTCGCGTTGCTGTGGCGTATGGGGGATCTCAATCTCAATCAGCGTGAATTCCTGCAGGGGCAGGGCGACGCCCGTTATCTGCGCGTGGTTTCTATACCGGCGCATCGCGGCATGATCACCGATCGCAATGGTGAGCCGCTGGCCATGAGTACCCCGGTCGAATCGGTCTGGGCCAATCCTCAGGAACTGGCCGAGGCGCGTGAGCATTGGCCTGAACTGAGCAAACTGCTTGAACTGCCGGCGGGCTTTCTGGAGAAGCTGCTCGCCAGCCGTATGGAGAAAGAGTTCGTCTATCTGCGCCGTCACATCAATCCTGAGTTGGCGCAGCAGGTGGTGGCGCTGGGTGTCCCCGGCGTTTCGCTGCAGCCTGAGTACCGTCGCTACTACCCCATGGGCGAAGTGGCGGCCCATGTGGTTGGCTTTACCAACGTCGATGACAGTGGCCAGGAAGGCATTGAGTTGATGATGGACGAAACCCTGCGTGGCACGCCGGGTAGCAAGCGGGTGATCAAGGATCGCCTGGGTCGCGTGGTGGAGAACGTGGAGAGCCTCAGCGACCCGCGTCATGGCGCAGACCTGCAACTGAGCATCGATCAGCGCATCCAGTATCTGGCCTACCGCGAACTCAAGGCCGCAGTGACCCACCATCACGCCCGCGCCGGATCGGTGGTGCTGCTGGATGTGAAGACCGGCGAGGTGCTGGCGATGGTCAACCAGCCCGCCTATAACCCTAACAACCGTCACGATCTCGATAGCGCCCGTTTCCGTAACCGCGCCGTGACCGATCTGTTTGAGCCCGGCTCCACCATGAAACCGTTCACCATCGCCGCGGCGCTGGAGAGTGGTAAATATCGTCCGCATACCCCGATCAATACCCATCCGGGCACGCTCAAGCTGGGCAGCTTTACCATCCGTGATGCCCATGACTACGGCATGATCGACGTCGCTACCGTGATCCAGAAATCGAGCAACGTCGGTGCCAGCCGTATTGCCCTGTCGCTCAAGCCGCAGCGGCTGTGGGACACCTATGTCCGCTTCGGCTTTGGTTACGATACCGGCAGTGGTTTTCCTGGTGAAGCGGCTGGCCTGCTCAATGCCTATCAGGACTGGCGCCAGGCAGAGCGCGCCACGGTTTCCTACGGCTATGGTCTCTCGGTGACCACCCTGCAACTGGCCAACGCCTACGCCGCACTGGCCGCCGATGGTATGCAGCGGCCGATCAGTTTCCTTAAACGCGACCGCGAGCAACTCCCGGAGGCTCGTCGGGTGATCGCCCCGGAGATCGCCCGCGACGTACGCAAGATGCTGGAAGCGGTAGTACAGAAGGGCGGTACAGGTACCCGTGCCCAGGTGGCCGGCTATCGTATCGCTGGTAAGACCGGCACGGTGCGCAAGGCCAGCGGTGGCGGTTACAACGAAGACAACTACTACGCCATCTTTGCCGGTCTGGCGCCGGTGAGCAAACCGCGCCTGGCGATGGTGGTGGTGGTGGATACGCCTGACGACGGCGAGTACTACGGCGGGGTGATCGCCGCACCGGTCTTTGCCCGGGTGATGGAGGGGGCGTTACGTTTGCTCGATGTGCCGCCGGATGATCTGGGGAGTTACAAAGGGGTCAGGGTAGCGGCCCTGACAGGGGACAGCCGATGATGAGCGTCCTGCGTCACGACTCCAACGGTATGGACCTGCAAACCCTGTTTGCAGGTTTTGTCGATCTGGCACGGCTGCCGCAACTCAGTGTCAGCGGTCTCTCTCTCAACAGCCGCCAGATCCAGCCGGGCGAGTTGTTCCTCGCCTGTGCGGGTACCGCACAACACGGTGTGCGCTATATCGACGATGCCATCGAGCGGGGCGCGGTAGCCGTGGCACTGGAGCCGGGTGAAGAGACCCGCGGACTCGATTTGCACGGCTTTGCCGTACCGGTATTCGAAGTGGCAGCGCTGCACTGGCACGCCAGCGAAATCGCTGCCCGTTTCTACGCCGACCCCTCGGCAGTGCTACAGGTAGTCGGTGTCACCGGCACCAACGGCAAGACTTCGGTGAGCCAGTTTATCGCCCAGGCGATCGGTCGAGACGCCCCCTGCGGCGTGGTCGGCACCCTCGGCAGTGGCCTCTACGGTCAACTCACCGATACCGGTCACACCACTCCCGATGCGGTCAGCCTGCAACGGCAACTGGCGGAGATGGCCGACGCCGGTGCTCGTCACGTGTCGATGGAGGTCTCCTCCCACGCCCTCGATCAGGGGCGGGTCAACGGCGTCCATTTCGATGTGGCGGTCTTTACCAATCTGAGCCACGAGCACCTCGATTACCACGGCGACATGGCCAGTTACGCCGAGGCCAAGCAGCGCCTGCTCCATTTCCCCGCAGTGAAACATGCCGTCATCAATGCCGACGACCCGGTGGGCCGCGAGTGGCTGGCCAAACTGCCGCAGGGTGTGGATTCGATCAGCTACAGCCTGCGCGGCGAAGCACAACTACGTGGCGACCACCTGCAACTGGACGGCAGCGGTCTGCGCATGAGCGTTCATTACAAAGGCCACAGCGGTGAACTACAGAGCGGCCTGCTGGGTCGTTTCAACGCCGCCAACCTGTTGGCCGCCTGCGGCGCCCTACTGGCGCTGGGCTATGAATTCAGTGATGCATTGGCGCGACTGGCGCAGGTGACGACGGTGCCGGGGCGGATGGAGGCCTTCGGCGGTGGCGCCAAACCACTGCTGGTGGTCGACTATGCCCACACCCCGGACGCACTGGAGAACGCTCTTTCGGCCCTGCGCGAACACACCACAGGGCGCCTCTGGTGCATCTTCGGTTGCGGCGGTGATCGGGATCAGGAGAAGCGCCCTCTGATGGGTAGGATTGCCGAACAGTTGGCAGACAGCGTGGTGGTGACCGACGACAATCCGCGCCGCGAAGACCCCTATACCATCATCGAGCAGATCCTCGGCGGCATCATGGAGCCCGATGCGGTTTACGTCGACCGCGATCGTACCCAGGCCATTTCCCATGCGATTGAACGCAGTCATGCCGGGGATGTGATCCTGGTAGCGGGCAAGGGCCACGAATGCGAGCAGAAGATCGGCGATCAAGTGATCCCCTACAGCGACCGGGTCGAAGCGGCCCGCCTGCTGGGCGAGGAGGTGCGTCATGGCTGAAGGCATTCGCACCACTCTGACCCAGGCCGCCCAGTGGCTCGGTGCCGAACTGCACGGTAGCGATCGTGAATTCCACGGCGTCAGCAGCGACACCCGCACCATCGAGGCGGGGATGTTGTTTGTTGCCCTCAAGGGACCGAACCACGATGGTCACGACCACCTGCAGGCAGCACTCACTGCCGGGGCCGCCGCGGCGCTGGTGGAGCACCCGGTAGAGATTGCTATTCCGCAACTGGTCGTCGAAGACACCCGCCTGGCGCTGGGCCAACTGGCCGCTGCCTGGCGCCAGCATCTGGGTACCCACCTGCTGGCGGTGACCGGCAGCAACGGCAAAACCACGGTGAAAGAGATGTGCGCGGCGATCCTGGCCCGTGCAGGCAAGACCCTGGCAACCCGCGGCAACCTGAATAACGACATCGGCGTACCGCTGACCCTGTTGCGCCTGACCGCGGAGCACGACTACGGCGTGATCGAGATGGGCGCCAATCATATGGGTGAGATCGCCTATCTCACCGGGCTGACCCAGCCCCAGGTGGCGATCATCACCAACGCGGCCGAGGCGCATCTGGCCGGTTTCGGCACCATCGCCGAGGTGGCGCAGGCCAAGGGCGAGATCTTCCAGGGATTGGCCGAGGATGGGGTGGCGATCATCAACGCCGATGACCCCTTCGCCGAGTACTGGGGTGAACTGAGTGCAGGTCATCGCAGCATCACCTTCGGCCTGAAAAACAGGGCCAATGTGGGGGTACGCGGCCTCGGCGATCTCCATGGCAGCGAGCTGGAAGTACTGACTCCGCTGGGTGAGTTCCAACTCAGCCTGCCGTTGCCGGGTCGGCACAACATTTTGAATGCCCTGGCGGCGGTCTCCGCCGGGATCGCCCTGGGGATCGAGCTGGAGCAGATCGCTGCGGGGCTGAATCAGATGACCCCTGTCGCCGGACGGCTGCAACTGCGCCACGGCATCAACGGCGCCATCGTGCTCGACGACAGCTATAACGCCAACCCCGCCTCGATGCGCGCCGGGTTGGAGGTGCTGGCCGGTTGTGACGGTACCCGCCTCTTTGCCATGGGCGATATGGGCGAGCTGGGTGCTGAGGCGAGTGAGTTGCACCGCAAGGTGGGACTGGATGCGCGGCAACTGGGCATCGACGCCCTCTATGCCACCGGAGAGCTGAGTAGCGCCGCGAGCGAGGCCTTTGGTGAAAACGGTTTTTACTTCGCACAACAACAACAACTCATTGATGCGCTGCTAACGAAGATGGACAGGGAGATCACTGTGCTGGTTAAAGGTTCACGTAGCAGTCACATGGAACGTGTCGTCGAGGCGCTCACTTCCGGGGAGGAAGGTTGACATGTTGCTCTATCTGACTGAATACCTGAGCCAGTTCTACAGTGCATTCAATGTATTCCAGTATCTGACCCTGCGCGCCATTCTTGGTGCCCTCAGCGCATTGGCGATCTCGCTGCTGCTTGGGCCCACCATCATCCGCAGATTGAGCCATCACCAGGTGGGCCAGTTCGTGCGCGACGATGGTCCGCAGAGTCACCTCTCCAAGGCGGGTACCCCGACCATGGGCGGGGCGTTGATCCTCGCCGCTATCGCCGTCAGCACGCTGCTTTGGGCCGACCTCTCCAATCGCTACATCTGGGTGGTGATGGCAGTGACCCTGCTGTTCGGTGCTATCGGCTGGATGGATGACTACAAAAAATTGATCAAGAAGCAGTCGCAGGGGCTGCGGGCGAAACATAAATATCTGTTGCAGACTATCGTCGGTCTCGGCGCAGCGTTCTTCCTCTTCTATACCGCCAAGGTCCCGTCTGAGCTGGAACTGATCGTACCCTTCTTTAAGACTGTCGCGTTGCCGATGGGTGGGATGTTCGTGGTGCTGACCTACTTCGTCATCGTCGGCTCCAGCAACGCGGTCAACCTGACCGATGGCCTGGACGGTCTGGCGATCCTGCCGACGGTCATGGTCGGCGGTGCGCTGGGACTCTTCGCCTACCTCACCGGTAACGTCAATTTCGCCGGTTATCTCGGCATTCCCTACATCCCCGGTGTGGGCGAGGTGGTGATCTTCTGCGGCGCCATCGTCGGTGCCGGACTCGGTTTCCTCTGGTTCAACACCTATCCGGCACAGGTCTTCATGGGCGACGTGGGCGCTCTGGGTCTCGGCGCGGCGCTGGGTGTGATCGCGGTGGTGGTGCGCCAGGAACTGGTACTGCTGATCATGGGCGGGGTCTTCGTCATGGAGACCGTCTCGGTCATTCTGCAGGTCGCCTCGTTCAAGCTGACCGGGCGGCGCATCTTCCGCATGGCACCGCTGCATCACCACTTTGAATTGAAGGGCTGGCCCGAACCGCGGGTCATTGTCCGTTTCTGGATCATCACCGTCATTCTGGTGCTGATCGGTCTTTCCACTTTGAAGCTTCGTTAAGGCGAGATGGCGCTGGCGATGAACATGGCAAAGACAAACGCGGCTGAGGGGTTAACCCTGGTGGTCGGTCTGGGACAGACCGGGCTTGCCTGCGCCCGTTTCCTTGCCGCGCTCGGCGAGCCGTTCGCCGTGGCCGACAATCGTGCCCATCCGCCGGGTCTGGAAGAGCTGCGCCGTGAGTTTCCGCAGGTGTCGGTGTGGCTCGGTGAGTTCAACGAAGATCTGTTCCTCCACGCGGCACGATTGCTACTCAGCCCCGGCGTCGCCCCGCAGGAACCGGCCATCAGCGCCGCCGCCGCGGCGGGGATCGAGGTGTTGGGAGATATCGAACTGTTTGCCCGTCAGGCCCAGGCGCCGGTCGTGGCGATCACCGGTTCCAACGGCAAGAGCACCGTGACCGCGCTGCTGGGCGAGATGGCCCGTGCCGCGGGCAAGAAGGTGCTGGTCGGCGGCAACATCGGTACCCCGGCGCTGGAACTGCTGGATGAAGAGACACCGGACCTTTATGTAATGGAGCTCTCCAGCTTCCAGTTGGAGGTGACTCGATCCCTCAACTGCCGCGCCGCGGTGGTGCTGAACCTTAGCGACGATCACCTGGATCGTCACCTGACCATGGAGAACTACGCCGCGATCAAATCCGGCATCTACGCCGGTGACGGGGTGATGGTGATCAATGCCGACGATCCGCGGGTGGCGGCGATGGTGCTGCCCGATCGTGAGGTGGTGCGTTTCTGTCTCGGCGAACCGGCGACAGAAAGCGATTTCGGCCTGCGCCGGATCGACGGCGTCGACTGGCTGGTCCGTGGCAGTGAAGCGCTGATGGCCGCCAGCGAAATGCGCATGCCGGGCCGTCACAACCAGGCCAATGCCCTGGCGGCGCTGGCCCTCGGTAACGCCGCTGGACTGGCAATGCCCGCCATGCTGCAAACCCTGCGTGAATTCCCCGGCCTGCCGCACCGCTGTCAGTGGGTCGCCGAGATCGACGGCGTGAATTACTACGAAGATTCCAAGGGCACCAATGTCGGTGCCACCCTGGCCGCGCTGGCCGGAATGCCCGGTGAGAAGGTGGTGCTGATCGCCGGTGGTCAGGGCAAGGGACAGGATTTCGCGCCGCTGCGTGAGGCGGTGGCAGAGCGTGCCCGTGCGGTGGTGCTGATCGGCGAGGATGCCGCCCTGATCGAACGGGCCATCGAAGGCGCGGCGCCTATCGAACACGCCAAAGACATGAAGCAGGCGGTGAAACGTGCGGCGAAGGCCGCCCAGTCCGGCGATAGCGTGCTGCTCTCACCGGCCTGCGCCAGCTTCGATATGTTCAGTAATTACGCCGCCCGGGGCGATGCCTTTGTTGCCGCGGTGAAGGGGAGGGTGGCATGAGCTGGGCCGCGATCCTACCCGTTATCCACGAGGCCAAACGCACGCAGAACCGCGCCGTTGACTGGCCACTGCTGATCGCGGCGCTAACCCTGCTGGCGCTCGGCCTGGTGATGATCGCCTCCGCCTCGGTGACTATTGCCGACAGTCGTGTCGGCGATCCCACCTATTTCATCGTGCGTCAGGGACTCTATGCGGGGCTGGGTATCGCCCTGGCCCTGGTTGTCTGGCAACTGCCACTGCAGTTCTGGGAGCGTAGCGGGCCGGTGCTGTTGCTGGTCTCCATCGTGCTGCTGTTGCTGGTGCTGCTGCCGGGTATCGGCCGCACGGTCAACGGCAGTACCCGCTGGCTGGCGCTGGGGCCGTTCACCCTGCAGGTATCTGAAGTGGCCAAGCTGGCGATGATCATCTATCTGGGCGGTTATCTGGTACGCCGTGGCGACGAGGTGCGCAACAGCGTCGCCGGGTTCCTCAAGCCGATGTCGCTGGTGCTGCTGATGGGGATCCTGCTGCTGGCCGAGCCTGACTTCGGTACCGCGGTGATCCTCGGTGCCACGGTGCTGGGAATGATGTTCCTCGGTGGGGTGCGGGTGTGGCTGTTTGGGGTGCTGATCATGATGTCGATCGGCTCGGTGGCGTTGCTGGCGATCTCCGCCCCCTATCGAATGGAACGCCTGACCGCCTTCCTCAATCCCTGGGCCGATCCGTTCAATAGTGGTTTCCAGTTGACCCAGGCGTTGATCGCCTTCGGTCGCGGTGAGTGGTTTGGCGTCGGGCTCGGTGGCAGCGTGCAGAAGCTGTTCTACCTGCCGGAGGCACATACCGATTTTGTCTATGCCGTGCTGGTGGAAGAGCTGGGCATGGTGGGTGGCAGTCTGGTGGTGATGCTCTTTGTGGTGGTTGTGAGCCGTATCTTTCGCATCGCACGCAATGCTGACGTGGCGGGTATGCCCTTCGCCGGTTACCTCTGCTACGGCATCGGTTTTATGTTCGCCCTGCAGGCCTTTATCAATATGGGTGTAAACATGGGCCTGCTGCCAACCAAGGGGCTGACCCTGCCGCTGATGAGCTACGGCGGCAGCAGTATGCTGGTGATGTGTGTCGCTCTGGCACTGGTGCAGCGAGTGGCACTGGAGACCCCGCAACACGCGGGCGCGGTAAGGAGGGTGCGGGCATGAGCGGACTACGCATCCTGATCATGGCGGGCGGCACCGGCGGACATGTCTTCCCGGCGCTGGCAGTGGCGCGTGAACTGCGCCAGCGTGGTCACGAGGTGAGCTGGCTCGGTACCCAGCGTGGTCTGGAGGCGGAACTGGTGCCACAGGCCGGATTTCCCATCGACTACATCAGCATCGCCGGATTGCGTGGCAAGGGTCTGGCTGGTTGGTTACTGGCACCGTGGCGACTCAGTGTGGCGCTGTTTCAGGCACTTTCTGTCCTGCGTCGTCGTCGTCCGGCACTGGTGCTGGGGATGGGCGGTTTCGTCACTGGCCCCGGCGGTGTCGCCGCCCGTCTCTCCGGGCGGCCGCTGGTGATCCACGAACAGAACGCCATCGCCGGTTTAACCAATCGCCTGCTCTCCCATCTTGCGCTGACGGTGCTGGAGGCCTTCCCCGATACCTTCAGCGGCGGTCATGTGCGCTTCACTGGCAACCCGGTGCGCAGCGACATCATGCAGGTGGCGGAGCCGGATGCCCGCTATGCCGAACACAACGGGCCGATTCGCCTTTTCGTTCTCGGCGGCTCTCTTGGTGCGATGGTGTTTAACCAGACTTTGCCGAAGGCGCTGGCGCTGCTGCCCGAGGCCATTCGGCCGCAGGTGCGCCACCAGACCGGAAAGAAGCATCTGCAGACCACCGAGGCGAGTTATGCCGAGGCGGGGGTGAGCGCGGAGTTGTTGCCCTTTATCGACGATATGGCGGCGATGTATGAGTGGGCCGATCTGGTGCTGTGTCGCTCCGGTGCGTTGACTGTGAGCGAACTGGCGATTGCCGGCGTGCCCGCTGTGCTGGTGCCGTTCCCCTTTGCGGTGGATGACCATCAGAGCGCCAATGGCCGTTACCTGGCCGACGAGGGTGCCGCACTACTGGTGCAACAGAGCACATTGGATGAGGAGAAACTGGCCGGGATGTTGCGCGAATTCTGCGCCGAACCGGCAAGGGGACGGGAGAAGCTGTGCGCGATGGCTAACAGGGCGCGCAAGCTGGCCCGTCCTGAAGCGACCAACGATGTAGTGACGGCCTGTCTTGAGGCGGCCATCGAGGAGAGAGCGGCATGATCAAGGGTACCCCGGTGGAATTAGCGGGTAAGAACGTCATGGGGCGCATCCGCCATATCTATATGGTGGGTATCGGCGGCTCCGGCATGGGTGGTATTGCCGAGGTGTTGCTCAATCTTGGTTATGCGGTGAGTGGCTCCGACCTGAAACAGAACCCGGTGACTCGCCATCTGGCGGAGGCGGGTGCAGTGGTCCACATCGGCCACGCGGCTGAGAATATCGAAGGCTGTGACGTGGTGGTGATCTCCTCGGCAGTGAAGGAGAGCAACCCTGAAGTACAGGCGGCACGCGAGGCGCGCATTCCGGTGGTACCTCGTGCCGAGATGCTGGCGGAGCTGATGCGCTTCCGTCACGGTATCGCGGTTGCCGGTACCCACGGCAAGACCACTACCACCAGCCTGACCGCCAGTTTAATGGCCGAGGGTGGGCTCGACCCGACCTTTGTCATCGGTGGCCGTCTCAACAGCGCCGGTACCAACGCCCGCCTTGGCGGTGGACACTTCCTGGTCGCCGAGGCGGATGAGAGCGATGCCTCGTTCCTCCACCTGCAACCGATGACCGCGATCGTCACCAACATCGATGCGGATCACATGGCCACCTATGGCGGGGACTTCAACCGCCTGCGTCAGACCTTTATCGAATTCCTGCACAACCTCCCCTTCTATGGGCTGGCGGTGCTTTGCCTGGATGATGAAGAGGTGCGCAACATTTTGCCCAGCGTCACCCGTCGGGTTGTGACCTACGGCATCAGCGAAGAGGCGGATATCCGCGCTACCGAGATCCATTACGAGGGTCTTCGCACCCGCTTTTCCGTTTCCCGTGTCGGGATGGAAAAGAGACTGCAGGTCACCCTCAACATGCCGGGGCGGCACAACGTGCTCAACGCTCTAGCGGCCATTGCCGTGGCCAGCGATCTGGGGATCAGTGATGAGGCGATCATCGCGGCGCTGGACAAGTTCCAGGGCATCGGGCGTCGCTTCCAGATCGGTGGCGAGGTCGAAACCCGCAACGGCAGGGTGACGCTGGTGGACGACTACGGTCACCACCCGCGGGAAGTGGCGGCCACCCTGGCGGCGGCGCGTGGTGCCTGGCCGGATCGTCGTCTGGTGGTGCTGTTCCAGCCGCACCGTTACAGCCGCACCCGTGATCTCTTCGAGGATTTTACCGAGGTGCTCTCCGAGCCCGATGCGCTGCTGGTGCTGGAGGTCTATGCGGCGGGTGAGGAGCCGGTACCCGGTGCCGACAGCCGTACCCTGTGTCGTGCGATTCGCGCCCGCGGCAAGGTCGACCCGGTCTTTATCAGTGAGCACGGCGAACTGGTCGAGACCCTCAACGGTGTGCTGCAGGAAGGTGATGTGTTGTTGACCATGGGAGCAGGCGACATTGGTGCGATTGCCCAGCGCCTGCCGGTCGAACTGGAGGGTTCCGCATGATGACCATGCGCAAGATACAACCGTTGCGCGGTGAGTTGAGAGAGAACGAACCGATGTCGCGTCACACCACTTGGCGTGTCGGTGGTCCTGCACGACGTTACTACCGTCCTGCCGATCTGGATGATCTGGTGGAATTTATTCGGCGTCTACCGGAAGACGAACCGCTCTACTGGATCGGTCTCGGTAGCAATCTGCTGGTGCGTGAGAGCGGTGTCGGCGGCACGGTGATCGCCACCAGTGGTGTATTGAATGAGATGACCCGGCTGGATGAAAACCGGATACGGGTCGAGAGCGGTGTCTCCTGTGCCCTGGTTGCCCGTTTCTGTGCCCGTGAGGGTCTGGCGGGTGCTGAATTTCTTTGTGGTATCCCCGGCACTATGGGCGGCGCGTTACGCATGAATGCCGGTTGTTTCGGCAGCGAGACCTGGCAACTGGTGGAACAGCTGGAAACTGTGGATCACATGGGCGTGTTGCGTACCCGCAGTCCGAGCGAATATCGCGTCGGTTATCGCCATGTGGAGGCTCCGCTAGGTGAGTGGTTTGTTGCCGCGCAGATGAAAATGGCACCGGGCGATCCCGAGCAGTTACAGAGTCGTATACGGGAGTTGCTGGAAATACGCGGTGCGAGTCAGCCGACCCGACTACCCAATGCCGGATCCGTGTTCCGCAATCCGGAAGGGGATTATGCGGCACGTCTGATCGATAGCGCCGGTTTGAAAGGACGCTGCATCGGCGGCGCCTGTGTCTCGGAAAAACACGCCAACTTTATCGTCAACAGCGGTAACGCAACGGCGACCGAGATCGAAGCCTTGATCGATCTGGTACAGAACGAAGTGGAACATAAGCACGGCATTCGTCTGCAGCGCGAAGTGCACATCATCGGTGAAAGAACGGGGAGCGCAGCATGAGATCAGCTATCACCGACCCGGCGCAATTCGGCAAGGTGGCCCTGCTGTTGGGCGGTACCTCCGCCGAGCGCGAGGTGTCGTTGAAGAGCGGCGCGACGGTGTTGGCGGCGCTGCAGGCAAGAGGCGTGGATGTCCATCCTGTCGACGTCGGCAGCGATGTATTGCAGCAGTTACAGGCGGGTGGTTTCGATCGCTGCTTCATCATGCTGCATGGTCGCGGCGGTGAGGACGGCACTATGCAGGGGGCGTTGGAACTGCTGAGTGTGCCCTATACCGGTAGCGGCGTGCTGGCATCGGCACTGGGTATGGATAAGTGGCGCTGCAAATTGCTGTGGCAGAGTCTCGAGTTGCCGGTACCGGCCTGTGTGGTTCTGGATGAGAAGAGCGATCTGGCTGCGGTGGAAAAACAGCTTGGCCTGCCGCTGTTCGTTAAACCGGCGCGGGAAGGTTCCAGCGTGGGCATCAGCAAGGTGACGAAGCCAGGTGAACTGGCGGCGGCCTACACCAGGGCGGCGCAACACGATTCCCTGGTGCTGGCTGAGCAGTACCTCGGTGGTGGTGAGTACACCGTGGCGATCCTTGATGGCGAGGCGTTGCCAGTGGTGAAGATCGTGCCTAAGGCGGAGTTCTACGACTACGAGGCCAAATATCTGGGTGACGAAACCGAATACCTTTGTCCTGCTGATCTTGGCGAGGAGAAAACCCGGGAGATGCAGCAGTTGGCGCTCAATGCCTTTGCTGCCCTGGGTTGCCGCGGTTGGGGGCGTATCGACATTTTGCTTGATGAGCAGGGCAAGGCTTACCTGCTGGAGGCTAACACCCTGCCGGGTATGACCGATCACAGTCTGGTACCGATGGCGGCACGTGTTGCCGGGATCGGGATTGAGGATCTGGTCTGGCGGATCCTCGAAGGGAGCATGGGGGAGGCGCATGGCAAAGCCGGCTAAAGGTGCAACCCGCAGAGGGGTGAAAGTGCGCAAGCCCCTGCCGCGATGGCCTCTGGCACTATTGCCGGTTATCGCCGTGGTCGCCGTTGGCTACTGGTTATTACAACAGTTGGTCGATCCGACAACCCTGCCGCTGACGACCATTCGCATCGAGAGTTCGCTGAAGCAGTTGACTCAGGACGACATACGCAATGCGGTGCGGCCGCATGTCACGGACGGTTTCATGGCCGTTGATGTGGAAGTGATTTGCAAGGAGTTAGAGGCGTTGCCCTGGGTGGCGTCGGCCTCGGTACGACGTGAGTGGCCGGACCTGCTGGTGGTGAGGGTGACTGAACAGAAAGCGGTTGCCCGCTGGAGCAACGGTGGTTTGCTGAATGCGCAGGGTGAGGTGTTTGTACCGGCAGATATGCAGCAGTGGGATTCCCTGCCGCTGCTGCGAGGACCGGCGCAAAGCGAGAAGGTGTTGATGAAGGAGTATCAGGCGATGCAGGGAATGTTGGCGCCGTTAGGTCTGCGGATTTCGCACCTGACCATGAATGAGCGTCGTGCCTGGAGTCTGAATTTCGAGGATGGTCTGCTGCTGCGTCTGGGACGCAGGGATATGCATACGAGATTGTTAAGGTTTGTGCGTGTTTTTGCTCAGGTGTTGAAGGCAAAACTGAAAAAGATAGATAGCGTCGATTTGCGTTATACCAACGGCTTTGCCGTCCGCTGGCGTGAAGGTGAACAGGCCGCGGCTTAGCCCGGAGGGAATGAGGAAATGTCGAAAAAACTGGAAAAGAGATTAATTGTCGCCCTCGATATCGGCACCTCCAAGGTGGTGGCGATTGTCGGTGAAATGAATGATGAAAGCGGAGTCGACATCATCGGTATCGGTTCACACCCATCGCGTGGTCTGAAGAAGGGGGTGGTGGTCAATATCGAGTCGACGGTGCAGTCGATCCAGCGTGCGGTGGAAGAGGCGGAGTTGATGGCGGGTTGCCAAATCCACTCGGTCTACGCGGGGATCGCCGGTAGCCATATCAAGAGCATTAACTCCCACGGCATTGTCGCCATCCGTGAGAAGGAGGTGACTCATAGTGATGTGGATCGGGTGATCGATGCGGCGCGCGCTGTGGCTATTCCCGCTGACCAGCAAATCCTGCACGTACTGCCGCAGGAATTCATTATCGACAATCAGGAAGGGATCCGGGAGCCGGTGGGCATGTCTGGTGTGCGTCTTGAAGCCAAGGTGCATCTGGTTACCGGTGCGGTCAGCGCGGCCCAGAACATCATCAAGTGTGTACGTCGCTGCGGCCTTGATGTGGACGACATCATTCTGGAACAACTGGCTTCCAGTTATGCGGTGTTGAGTGAAGACGAGAAGGAATTGGGTGTCTGTCTGGTCGATATCGGCGGTGGTACCACCGATATTGCGGTGTTCAGCGAAGGGGCAATCCGTCATACCGCGGTGATTCCTATCGCCGGGGATCAGGTGACCAATGACATCGCCGTGGCGATGCGCACCCCGACCCAGAACGCCGAAGACATCAAGATCAAGTACGCCTGTGCCCTGACTCAGCTGGCCAATGCGGACGAGACCATCGAAGTGCCCAGCGTAGGCGAGCGTCCACCACGCCGCCTGGCGCGGCAAACCCTGGCCGAGGTCGTTGAGCCCCGATACGAGGAGCTGTTCACCCTGGTTCAGGCGGAACTGCGGCGTAGCGGCTTCGAGGATATCTGCGCCGCGGGCATCGTGCTCACCGGCGGTACCTCAAAGATGGAGGGCGCTGTCGATCTGGCCGAGGAGATCTTCCATATGCCGGTGCGCCTGGGTGTACCGCAGGGGGTCAGTGGCCTGGTCGATGTGGTACGCAATCCTATTTACGCCACCGGGGTCGGTCTGTTGCTGTTCGGTCAGCACAATCGCGGCCAGGGGCTGAGTGAACTCGGCGGGGCGGGCGGAATGAAAAGCGTGATGCAACGAATGAAGAGCTGGTTTCAGGGTAATTTCTAAATAACTTTTGTTGGCGGGGTGACCCGTCGGTAAGCGAGGAGGTGTGGCATGTTTGAACTGATGGATAGTAGAGGTCAAAGCGCGGTCATCAAGGTCGTGGGTATTGGCGGCGGCGGTGGTAACGCGGTCGAGCATATGGTCTGCGCATCGATTGAAGGCGTCGATTTTATCTGCGCCAACACCGATGCCCAGGCTCTGGAGCGTGCGTCCAGTAAGACGCTGATCCAGATCGGCACCCATATCACCAAGGGTCTCGGAGCTGGCGCCAATCCGGATATTGGCCGTCAGGCGGCGATGGAGGATCGGGATCGCATCGAAGAGGCGCTTGCTGGTGCGGACATGGTCTTCATTACTGCGGGCATGGGCGGTGGTACCGGCACTGGTGGTGCTCCCATTGTTGCCCAGGTGGCCAAGGAGATGGGAATCCTTACCGTTGCCGTAGTGACCAAGCCATTCCCCTTCGAAGGTAACAAGCGGATGAGCGCGGCCGAGGATGGGATTGCCGAGTTGAAGAAGTATGTCGATTCGCTGATTACCATTCCTAACGAGAAACTGCTGACCGTACTGGGTAAGCAGGTAACTCTGCTGGATGCATTTAAGGCTGCCAATAATGTGCTTCTTGGTGCGGTGCAGGGCATTGCAGAATTGATCACTCGCCCTGGCCTGATTAACGTCGACTTTGCCGACGTACGCACCGTTATGTCAGAGATGGGTATGGCAATGATGGGAACCGGCGTTGCGTCAGGTGAGGATCGAGCCCGCGAAGCGGCTGAAAGTGCGGTTGCCAGCCCGCTGCTGGAAGATGTGGACCTTTCCGGCGCACGCGGCATCCTGGTCAATGTGACTGCCGGCCTGGACATGGCTATCGGTGAGTTCGAAGAGGTGGGTAATACCATCAAAGGGTTCGCCTCTGACAACGCAACTGTGGTTGTGGGTACCGTGATTGACCCAGAGATGCATGATGAGTTGCGCGTCACAGTTGTCGCCACGGGACTTGGCCGGGGTGCGGAGTCGGTCGCAGAACAGCCGGTCAAATTGGTAGTTAATAAACAGAAGCAGGATGTGGATTATGACCGACCGACCGTTTTGCGGAACAAGGCGGTAGATAGTGAGGTCATACAGAAGCAGGGCGATAAGGGCATGGAATATCTTGATATTCCAGCATTTTTGCGCCGTCAGGCTGACTAACCCTGTCTCCGGGCAGGGATGTCAGGAATTGTGAATCCATTCACTAGGCAGGGATAATCCCTGTGTGGTACTATTCTCGTCCGATAATGGGGCAGAGTGCCAGTAAATTCAGGGGTTTAAGGGAACGATGATTCGCCAAAGAACACTTAAAAACGTTATTCGTGCGACCGGTGTTGGTCTGCACACTGGTGAAAAGGTCTATTTGACCCTGCGCCCTGCGCCTGTTGATGCCGGGATTATCTTCCGTCGTATTGATCTGGAGCCGGTGGTCGAGGTTATTGCCAAGGCGGAAAACGTTGGCGAAACAACTCTCTCCTCAACGTTGGCAGATGGCGATGTTCGCATCTCTACGGTTGAGCATCTGCTATCCGCGATGGCTGGCCTCGGTATCGACAATGCCTATGTTGATTTAAGTGCCGCTGAAGTGCCCATCATGGATGGCAGTGCCGGTCCGTTTGTGTTCCTGATCCAGTCCGCTGGTATCGTGGAGCAGAATGCACCCAAGCGCTTTATTCGCATCAAGAAGACCGTACGGGTGGAAGATGGTGACAAGTGGGTTCAGTTTGAACCCTTCAGCGGTTTCAAGGTCTCACTCTCAATCGATTTTGATAATCCTGTCTTCACCTGTCGCAGCCAGATGGCGGAGATCGACTTCTCCACTATCTCATTTGTTAAGGAAGTTAGCCGCGCACGAACCTTTGGCTTTATGAGTCAACTGGAGTCCCTCAGAGCGCGTAATCTTGCATTGGGTGGAAGTCTGGATAATGCCATCGTCGTTGACGATTACCGGATTCTGAACGAAGACGGTCTGCGCTACGAGGATGAGTTTGTTAAGCACAAGGTGCTTGATGCTATCGGCGATCTCTACTTGCTTGGCCACAGCCTGATCGGCGCCTTCAGTGGGCATAAGTCTGGCCATGCCATGAACAATCAATTGCTGAGAACTTTGCTGGCCAATGAGGATGCGTGGGAACTGGTGACCTTCGAGGATCCGAAAGAGGCGCCTATCTCGTACATGCAGCCGGTGGCCGCAAGCTAAGAATTTCAGACGGTCAGGTAGTAGTACCTGACCGTTTTTGTTTTGCCAGGTGTTTCAGGGCAGAACTTAGACGCGGATCATCAATACCTTCCGCGCACTGATTGATACATGACGATGCTGCTTCCGACATGGTGGCACGTCGAACATGACGGGGAGCGTCAGTAGGAGATTCAGGCGGTACGATCCGAACATGGATATTGCCGATACCGCTGAAGCGCTCATCCAGTCTGATTTTTTGTAGTAGTTGGGGAGTCTGGTAACGCACGCGGGTTGCCCAGGCGGTTGAGCTGGCAGCCAGGACGAGGGTGTTGCCCTTGATGTTTGCCAGTTGGCAGTGTGTTGATAGTTCCCCTCCCAGTAATTCGCCGAGCAGGACACGCAGTCCATGGAGATGCCGGCCACGACGTACCAAGCCGTTCAGTTGAGGATTATCCTGATCGGCGAGCAGTTCAGGGAATGTGCGTGGTTTGTTGATTTGCATCTCGCTATGATACAAACTCTTGTTATACAAAACAAAATTATAGGCAAAGTATAAATGAACGTACTACTGGTATCCAAACGTCTTGGCGGTTCCGGCTGCCTTAGTCTCGATAGAGGCAAGATCATGGCGATCGCCGCGGTGGTGTTCCTTGCTTTGCCTGCACTGGCGCTTTATGGCGGATATCAGCTCGGTCGTGATGATGCCCCTCTTGATCCACTCGCTCTGGCAGAAGCCGTTAATGCAGAGCTGGATAAACAGCGTGCAGATATTGTGGATGCAAAGCGCGTTGCTGATGAAAATCTGAATGCCCTGACTCTGCGCCTTGGCAAGATGCAGGCGCATGTTATCCGCCTGGATGCACTGGGGCAGCGTTTGACCCGTAGTGCCGGTCTGGATAGTGGCGAGTTCGATTTTTCCACGCCACCGGCACAAGGTGGTCCGGAAGAAGCCAGTGCCGCAGTCAGCACCATTCAGGTTGCAGATTTTATGTCCCAACTCAATGAACTCAGCAAACAGCTTGATGACCGTGATAAGCAGTTGAGCGTATTGGAATCAATGATTATGAACCGTAATCTGCAGGCTGAGGTTCTCCCGGCTGGCAGACCCATTACCAAAGGTTGGCTCTCCTCCAGCTATGGTACCCGTAACGATCCCTTCACCGGCAAACCGGAATTCCACAAGGGTGTCGATCTGGCCGGTAAAGATGGTAGCGATATTCTCGCGGTTGCCGCTGGCGTTGTAACCTGGTCAGGCAAGCGTTATGGCTACGGTAATCTGGTCGAGATTAATCATGGTAACGGCTATGTGACCCGCTATGGTCATTGCAAGGAGACCTTGATTAAGGTGGGTGACACGATTAAGAAAGGTCAACTGATTGCCAAGATGGGGTCAACCGGACGTTCCACTGGGCCTCACGTGCATTTTGAAGTTTGGGTAAATGGCAGGACGGTTGACCCGGGCAAGTACATATACGCTTCTAACTGACCGAGCAAATGCAGGTCAGTCAGCCACAGCTCCCTTTGAGGGGGAATACAGGCCGCGTCTCATTGGATGCGGCTTTGTCGTTTAATAAGCCCGTGTATTGCAGCGGGTAGGTGAGCAGTATGTCATCCATGAAGAGCGGTTTTACGGCAAAACATAACAGAAGCCACTCGGGTCGACACTACTCGGCACGAGGTGTCGCGTTGTGTCTGTCGTTCTTTCTTGCTGCCTGTTCCAGTAATGGGGTAAGACAGGAAGTTCCCGATAATCGTGCCGAAGTGTTGCCAAATCTCCGTGTGGCTGCGGTCGGCGATATTATGCTGGGTAACGATTTCCCTAATGATCACCTTCCTTCTGATGATGTGCGTCTATTGCAGGCGATGGCTGAAGAGCTGCGCCAGGCCGATATCACTTTTGGTAACCTGGAAGGTTCCCTGCTTGATGGCGGTGAACCGGAAAAACAGTGTTCTTCGCCCAACAGTTGTTATCTGTTTAGAACACCAGGCCGATTTGTTGAACAGTTAAAGCTGGCTGGTTTTGATGTTCTTAGTCTTGCTAACAATCATGCACGTGATTTTGGCGAGCAGGGGCGTGATAGCAGCATGGCTGTTCTTGCCGCAGCCGGTATTGGACATAGTGGTAGAGAAGGTGATATTGCGGTTTTGCAGGTAAAAGGGCAGCTGGTTGCGGTGATTGCTTTTGCTCCCTTTAAAGGCGCCAACGATATGTTGGATATTGCCAAAGCAAGGAAACAGATAGAACAACTCTCCTCTGAGCATGGCATCGTTATCGTTTCTATCCATGGTGGTGCTGAGGGTGCAGATAGCATGCGTATTCCTTTTGCCCATGAATATTTTCATGGCGAGGATCGCGGTGACGTAGTGGAATTTGCCCACATGGCTGTGGAGGCGGGAGCTGATCTGGTGATTGGCCATGGGCCACATGTGCCGCGTGCACTAGAACTGTATCAGGAACGCTTGATCGCCTACAGTCTGGGTAATTTTGCCACTCACTGGGGTATCAATATCCGCGATGAAAATGGTATAGCGCCACTGTTACTGGCAGACATGGATAGTACAGGGCGTTTCATAGGCGGAAAGATTGTTTCAGCAAAGCAGCAGAGAGAAGTTGGTACGCTGCCTGATGAAAAAAACACTGCAGCAAATATTATCTCGGATTTAACGCGGAAAGATTTCCCTCACACCTCGCTCTTAATCGATCAGCGCGGGACCATAAGTATTTCCTCACCATCCTTGGCATCTGGATCATCCCCCGAGTACTTGCGTACAGGTGATTATTCACCTGTCGCCAAGGTGGAGTAGCCGCGCAGTTTCAGGCAATACTCCGTTTAATTGTATGCTTTGTATTGGGATGAGACATTAGATGATTAGCAAAATTTTCAGCAATATTTTCGGCAGCCGTAATGATCGTGCAGTTAAGCGCATGCGTAAGACGGTTGACTCAATTAATGCACTGGAACCGGAGTATGAGTCGCTAAATAATTCTGCTTTGCAGGCCAAGACCGTCGAATTCAAGAAACGACTGCAACAGGGCGATACACTCGACTCCCTATTACCGGAAGCATTTGCGGTTGTGCGCGAGGCAAGCAAGCGCGTATTTGGTATGCGCCACTACGATGTGCAGATGATCGGTGGCATGGCACTACATAACGGAAAAATCGCCGAAATGCGTACCGGTGAAGGTAAAACCCTGATGGCAACGCTGCCCGCGTATCTGAATGCGCTATCGGGTAAAGGTGTGCACGTAATTACAGTGAATGACTATCTTGCACGCCGGGATGCGGAATGGATGGGGCGCTTATATACCTTCCTTGGAATGACGACAGGCGTAATCGTCAATGGTATTGGACAGGAAGAGCGTCAACACGCTTATAGCTGTGACATTGTCTATGGCACGAATAACGAATTTGGTTTTGATTATCTGCGTGACAATATGGCATTTAGCCTTGAGGATAAGGCGCAGCGTGAACTGAACTATGCAATAGTCGACGAAGTTGACTCTATCCTGATCGACGAGGCAAGAACGCCGCTTATTATCTCGGGTCAGGCAGAAGACAGTTCAAATCTATACGTCAGTATCAATAAGCTGGTTCCCAGACTGAAGAAGGTCGAAGAAGAGGATGGACCAGGCGACTACACTGTGGATGAAAAATCCAAACAAGTGCATCTCACCGAAGATGGGCACGAGCGTATTGAAAATTTGCTGATGCAAGAGAAGTTGCTTTCTGACGGCGAATCACTATATGACGCCGCGAATATCAATCTCATGCACCATGTTAATGCGGCGCTACGTGCTCATGTATTGTTCCACAAAGATGTGGATTATATCGTTAGTAATGGACAGATCGTCATAGTTGATGAATTTACTGGTCGTACAATGGCTGGGCGACGCTGGTCCGATGGATTGCATCAGGCGATAGAGGCGAAAGAGGGCGTTAAGATAGAGAGTGAGAACCAAACCCTGGCCTCAATTACCTTTCAAAACTATTTTCGCTTGTACAACAAACTGTCTGGTATGACAGGTACTGCGGATACAGAGGCCTACGAGTTCCAGCAAATCTATAATCTCGAAGTTCTGGTCATTCCAACTCACCGGCCGATGATTCGCAATGATATGGGTGACCTGATTTATCTTTCGGCGAAGGAAAAATTTGATGCCATCGTTGAAGACATCAGGGATTGTAATAAACGCGGGCAACCGACTTTAGTAGGTACCACATCAATTGAGATATCTGAATATCTGTCAGAACTACTGAAAAAGAATGGCATCAAACACGAAGTACTGAATGCCAAACAACATGAGCGTGAAGCCGAAATTGTTGCTCAGGCTGGCAGCCCTGGCGCGGTAACTATCGCAACCAACATGGCCGGACGTGGTACTGATATCGTACTTGGAGGTAACCCTGACGCTGCACTAGCTGCATTGGGTGAAAATGCATCGGACGCGACTATTGAAGCAGAAAAGGTCGACTGGAATATACGGCATCAGAAAGTAATTGATGCAGGTGGTCTGCATATTATTGGTACTGAGCGTCATGAATCGCGCCGTATAGATAATCAATTACGTGGGCGCTCTGGTCGCCAGGGAGACCCTGGATCAAGTCGATTCTATCTTTCCCTGGAAGACAACCTGATGCGCATTTTTGCATCTGATAGAGTCTCTTCCATTATGCAAAGACTGGGCATGCAAGAAGGCGAAGCTATCGAGCATCCATGGGTATCCCGTGCAATTGAAAATGCCCAGCGCAAGGTTGAGGGACATAACTTTGATATACGAAAGAATCTGCTTGAATATGACGACGTTGCAAATGATCAGCGTAAGGTTATTTATGAGCAACGCACTGATTTGATGTCCCAGGTGGATATATCGGGAACAATTCAAACCATTCGTGAAGATGTGATCAATGCAGTAATTGACGAATATATTCCACCACAGAGCATTGAAGAACAATGGGATGTTGCAGGGCTGGAAACTCGTCTTGACGATGATTTTTCGGCGAAAATGGATATTCGTGGTTGGCTTGAATCTGATGAATCATTACATGAAGAGTCTCTGCGAGATCGGGTTCTTGAAGAAATGAAAACGCTATATGCAAATAAGGAGCAGCAGGCGGGTAGCGATGTCATTCGACACTTTGAAAAGGCCATAATGCTTCAGGTTCTTGACACGCTTTGGAAAGAGCATCTTGCCGCAATGGACTATCTCAGGCAGGGAATACATCTGCGTGGCTATGCGCAAAAGAACCCTAAGCAGGAGTATAAACGAGAGGCATTCGAACTATTTACGCAACTTCTTGACCGCATAAAATATGATGTCATCAAGATTATTTCAAAAGTTGAGGTGAAAGCTGAAGAAGATGTCGCGGCAGTTGAACAGCAGCGTCGCAGTAATATTGATATGCAGTATGAGCATGATGAAATTAATACCTTCTCACCCGACGAAGAAGATGATAGTGCTGGTGATGTGGCGCAGCCATTTGTTAGAGACGGTAAGAAAGTAGGACGGAATGAACCTTGCCCATGTGGTTCTGGTAAAAAATACAAACAATGTCATGGGAAAGTTGCCTAACTGCGGAGTAGAGTATGGCCGTTTTATATAGTGGTCTGCCAGAATTAATGCCGATAGCTGGCGTGAGAATTGCCACAGCCTCTGCTGGCATCAAGAAACCTGGGCGTAAGGATGTGGTTCTTTTTGAGCTGTCTGACTCTTGCTCGGTTGCTGCGACATTTACCCGAAATTTATTTTGTGCCGCTCCGGTAGTACTCGCCAGAGAGCACCTGAGTCGTTCCAAACCACGATATCTGCTAATAAATACCGGGAACGCCAATGCTGGTACTGGTGCTGCCGGATATACTGATGCTGTAACATGTTGCCGCTGTATTGCTGATGCAACCGAGTGCCTGGTTGAAGAGGTGTTGCCGTTCTCAACTGGCGTAATTGGCGCTCCGCTGCCTGTTGAGCGTATTCAAAACGTTATACCTGAAGTTACCTCGCGGCTCGATGCAAATAGCTGGGGCGAAGCGGCGTCAGCAATACTCACTACTGACACGGTGCCAAAAGGTGCGACGGGAAAAGTAATGTTGTCGACTGGTGAGGTAACCATAACGGGTATCGCTAAAGGTTCAGGCATGATTCGTCCAGATATGGCGACTATGCTTGCCTTTGTAGCAACCGATGCCGTTATCGAAGCATCTATATTGCACCGCGCTCTGCTCTCATCTGTAAATAAGTCATTTAACCGGATTACTGTAGATGGTGATACTTCAACAAATGATGCGTGTGTATTGATTGCGAGTGGTGAATCGGAAGTAGCTGTTGAAGAGTGCACAAATGATCAGGTGTTATTTGAATCAGCACTTGATGAAATCATGACCAGTCTTGCGCAGCAGATCGTTAAGGATGGTGAAGGGGCAACTAAGTTTGTCACCATTAAAGTAGCAGAAGCCAAATGTGATGATGAAGCTAGTAAAATAGCTTATACGATCGCACATTCTCCATTAGTGAAAACGGCACTATTTGCATCAGACCCTAATTGGGGGAGAATACTCGCTGCGGTAGGACGTGCCGGTGTAAATGACCTGGACCTTGGTAGGGTTGATATATATCTTGGTGATGTCTGCGTTATTCACAATGGCGAACCAGATGTCGGCTACACGGAAGAGCTGGGTCAGCTGGCTATGTCCGGCGAAGAGATAACCATACATGTGGTGCTGGGGAGAGGTAATACCCAAACAACAGTGTGGACATGTGATTTCTCATATGAGTACGTAAAAATTAATGCAGAGTATCGTACCTGAAATGGTGTATTCAGGTGATGCATTTTATGCAGCATAACCGTCAAATTGTCGCTGTAGCAGTTATTCGTGATGAGGATGGATGTATCTTAATATCTCAGCGTCATCCCGATTCACATCAAGGCGGATTATGGGAATTTCCTGGTGGTAAGGTGGAGGTAGGTGAAACCGTAGAAGAGGCATTAGTTAGGGAGATTTATGAAGAGCTACGCATCACCATTACGGATTCACGTCCACTAATTCGTATTCCGTATGATTATCCAGATAAGCATGTCCTCTTAGATGTTTGGCTTGTTACTACCTATAAGGGTGAACCAGCCGGGGCAGAGGGACAAGCTGTTAAGTGGGTTTCTCTGGATGATATGGCTGTTACACAAATTCCCGCTGCCAACAAAACCATTGTGACAGCATGCCAGCTTCCCGATAAGTATATGATTACTCCTGAGCCGTGTGATACTGATAAGGGCTGGGATGGCTACCTGAAACAGCTAGATTCCAGTTTACTAAATGGAATTACGCTTCTCCAGTTTAGAGCTAAATCACTTGCACCATCGGAATACGTAGAATTGGCTGAAGAAGTGATATCTATCTGTCACCGTAGATGCTGCAAAGTAATTTTAAATATAGAAATGAGAAAGATAGATACGCATAAGATAGCAGAGCTTGATTTTGATGGATGGCACCTTCCATCAAAACATCTGCTTAAAACAAATAGTAGGACAGTTCCTGATACGAAATTACTTAGTGCTTCATGCCACAGCATTGAAGAAGTGCGACATGCAAATAGGATTGGGTGTGATTTTGTTCTTTTGGGGCCTGTCGAGAGGACACTTTCGCATCCTGATACAGAACCAATGGGCTGGGAGACTTTCATGACGGTATGTGATGAATCTGCTGTACCCGTCTACGCACTAGGTGGAATGCACATTAGTAATTTGTCACAGGCATGGCAGAGTGGTGCCCAAGGTATTGCTGGTATTCGTACATTTTGGAAAAATAGTTAGGTATACGCTATGTATAAGTATCACATTTCTCTCATCCCTCTACTTTCTTGTATGTTAAGTGCGTGTGGCAATAGTGATATTGCTATCGAACTAGGTAACGCAAAGGCATGTGATGCTGCGGTTATGAGCTGTGTCGTAAGTAATGCGGGATATACGCTCACATTACAGTTAGGCCCGGATGTTAAGCCCCTGAACCCGTTTGCTACACAACTAAAAATTGAGGGTGCCACTGATGGAGGGCAAGGTGTTGTCGTGGATTTTCAGATGGTAGGAATGGATATGGGTTTAAATCGTTATCGACTTATACGTAGTAATGGATCATGGGTGGGTAAAACAACATTACCTGTTTGTACTGCATCAAGGACGGACTGGAATGCCATAGTCGAATTTGTTGATGCAGGAAAAAAATATACTGCTAATTTCCCTTTTCGTACTGATGTAAATTAGCTGTTAGCGTCTCTTCGTCAATTTCTTGTAGGAGCTCATCTCCTGCAATAAAATGTCGCTCGCTTGCCCAGTCACCAAGATCAATAGTCTTGCAGCGCTCACTGCAAAACGGTCTCCATTTGTTGTCTTTCCAGGTTGTCTGCTTTTGGCAGTTTGGACACTTAATGTAGGTTGTCATAGTCGGCATAGGGCTAGTTGGAAGGGTATATTTTCCGATATGGCCTCACTCTTTCCATTCTCAGATGGTCGAAGGAAGCGAATGGTGAAGCGGTGCTTGCTGCCACTAATTTCTGCAAAATAGTCAGCACTATCAGGAAGGCGTACGCGAACCATTTGATAGGGTAGCGACTTTTCAAGTTGTTCAGTGTAACTCCCATCGACAGTTTCTTTATTAGAAAATTCAGCACTACCACGTATCATTTTAAGTAGGAGTTCTATGGTTTGTCGTATCGGATCCAGTGACGCAAACCATCGCTTTTGATCTACTAGTCTTTGAGAGTAGTTACTATGAAGCCATAGATTGAACCGTGGAAGGTCAAAATCGCAGGTTCCTCCTGGTATGGTACTACGCTGGCGTATAGCGCCAAGTAATTCATCACTTTTCAGTGCAGATCCTGGTGTGGTTGTCATAGCATGAATATTTTCAATAAGATGTTCGATTGCACGTAGTATTGAGCCAAGTCTGTCGTGGTCAATATCTGGGTAACGCATTAGTTGACCGAGATTTTCGGCTGAACGATCAAGTTCCTTGAGTAATTCGGTTTTGATGTCTCCACGGGAGAATAGATCAAGTATGTCCAGCAGGCTCATCACATAAATGCGACTGCACCAGATATCTTTCTGTTCAAGAAAATATGCAGCTTGACGGAACAGATGCTCTAGTTTCAGCATCATCCTTATCCGCTCATTCAGAGGGTGCTCATATATCGTATAGTCATGCATTACGTTTAGTAGTCTTGATCCAAGATTGTATTACGTTACTGTGCGGAAACGAGATGAGTATAGTATATGTTTAGCTTGTTGACCTGCTGCATTAAGCTATCCAGATCAGAATCGTTATGAATTACATCATCTGCGGCAGCCAAGCGATCGTCACGACTAACCTGGATTTTCATAATGCGCTTAATTCCTTCTTCCGTATCATGATCTCGTTTCAGTGCGCGCTCTGTCTGAAGTTCAACAGGACAGTCAATAACAAGTATGCGATCAACAGCGTCTCGCCAGTTCTTTTCCAGCAGGAGTGGGATAGCAACAATGACATACTCTGTATCTATCTGAGATAGACGTTGGCTGAGTAGCCTCCGAATTTCCGGATGTAAAATGCTTTCAAGCTTGGCAAGGGATGTCGGATTACTGAAGATTTGCTTGCGCAGTAAAGACCGATTAAGACTTTTATCGGGAAGGAGTATATCGGTACCAAATTCATCGGTAAGTCTAGCTAGTGTGCTGGAATCAATAGCAACCGCCTCTCTTGCTAGTTCGTCCGTATCAATGATGGGTACGCCAAGTTGTGCAAAAAAGTCACATGCCGTTGATTTACCGCATCCAATGCCACCAGTTAGACCTACTACTAGCATTGCTACTGCGTCGAGAAGGCTAGATATGCTGTATTGATATCATTACCCCAAAGCATGGCAATCCACCCCGCAATAGCCAGATAGGGTCCGAAGGGGATAGGTATCTGCCGGTCTCTACCCATGACGGCAATCATGGTAATACCTATGATTGCACCAACAAGCGATGAAAGCAGAATGATAAGTGGCAACATAGACCAACCTAGCCACGCTCCGAAAAGAGCGAGCAACTTGAAATCACCATACCCCATACCTTCCTTGCCGGTGATGAGTTTGAAGAGTTGGTATACGCTCCAGAGTGATAAATATCCTGCCATGGCACCGATAATGGCAGATTGCATGTCGGTAAAAACACCAAAGAGACTTAAGCTTAAACCAAACCAGAGAAAGGGCAGGGTAATATCATCGGGTAGCAGCTGATGGTCAATATCAATGAATGATAGTGCGATCAATGCCCACGTCAGCACCATGGCAAACAAAGTGTGTAAAGTGAATCCGAACTTCCATGCAACAAAACAGGATAAAAGTGCTGTAAGTATTTCAATTGCCGGGTAACGTGGAGAAATTGATGCACTGCAGTGCCTGCAACGACCTCGTTGCAGTAAATAGCTAACTACAGGAATATTCTCAAAGACACCAATTGGGTGTCCGCAACTAGGACAATGAGAGCGGGGAATAATTAGATTGAATGGAGCGGCGGCCTTCTGACTCTCTTGGTTTAGTAGTTCTTGGCATTGCTTTTCCCAATCACGTTTCAGGATTTCCGGCAATCGGAAAATAACAACATTGAGGAAGCTACCAATGATGAGCCCTAGTGCCGCAGTACAGAACGCAAGTGCGATTGGCTGTGTACTAAACAGTAATGTAAGAGAATCAAACATCTGAGTGGCTATACAACGGAGCCCATTTTGAATATCGGTAGATACATCGCGATTACTAGCCCACCAACGATAACACCCAGGACGGCCATGATAAGGGGTTCTAAAAGACTACTAAGTCCGTCTACCAAATCATCTACTTCCTGCTCGTAGAAATCGGCTACTTTTCCCAGCATATGATCTAGGGAACCCGCCTCTTCACCAATGGAGGCCATTTGTACAACCATATTAGGGAAAACATTCACTTGTTCCATAGCGGCTGTAATTGAGGTACCCGTTGAGACGGAACCACGCATCTGAATCACAGCAGCGCGATATTTAGCATTACCAACAGCCCCGGCAACAGATTCCAGTGCTTCAACTAAAGGCACACCAGCTGCAAACATTGTAGATAGTGTACGAGCAAATCTTGCGATTGCTGCTTTGTTGAGAATATTTCCGATTACCGGGATGCTGAGAGAAAAACGCTCAAGCTGATCACTAAAGGTTTTCGATCTTTGTTTCAATCTAACGAATGCAAATCCAAATAAAGCAAGGCCACCAAAAATAACATACCAGTATTCCTGGAAAATTTCAGAAAGCTGAATGACCATCAAGGTCAGAGCTGGTAAGTCAGCACCAAAATTGGAAAATAAAGCTTTGAATTGCGGTATTACATAGATTAAGAGTATTGCAGTGATTATGAAAGCAACAACCACAACAGCAATAGGATAGAAAAGTGCCTTCTTTACTTTGGATTTAATTGCCTCTGTTTTTTCCTTATAGGTCGCAATCTTGTCAAGGAGGCTTTCCAGAATACCAGCTTGCTCACCTGCATTGACCAGATTGCAGACTAAGTCATCAAAATACTTTGGTTGACGCCTGAATGCGTCGGATAATGTAGTACCACCTTCAACATCATTTTTTACGGTATTAATTAGGTTGCGAAGTCTTGGATTATCTGACCCTTTAGCCATGATTTCAAATGATTGTACCAAAGGTACACCAGACGACATCATGGTTGCTAATTGGCGTGCGAAGATTGCAATATCTTTGGCCTGAATCTTTCGCCCTCTACTATCTCCACCACTACCAAAAAGTGCTTTTGGCTTACGTTTTACTTTTGTAGGATTAACACCTTGGCGGCGCAGTTCAGCTTTAGCCAATACCATATTATTGGCCTGGATCTCCCCCTTCTTTTTTGCACCCTTTCTGTCTACTCCTTCCCAGAGGAAGATGTCAGTCTGGACTGGTTTTGCCTTTGCTTTAGCCGTTTGCGCCATAATATTACTTAATCCTTGGTCACTCGGTTAATTTCTTCGAGGCTGGTTACGCCTTCCTTTACCTTCTTTAGAGCTGAAGCGCGCAGATCCGGAATACCCTCTTTCTGTGCCTGATCGGCCATCTCATAGGCTGAAGCACCTTTCATGATCAATTTCCCCATCTCTTCAGAGATAGGAAGTACCTGATAGATACCAACTCGTCCCTTATAGCCATCGGTGCATTGATCGCAGCCAACTGCCTTGAATAGTTTGAGTTTTGGGATTTCTTCGGCCTTAAAACCTTCTTCAAGCAGAGCTTCTTTGGGGACCTCTTCGATCTTTTTGCACTGATTACACAGGCGCCGTGCAAGACGTTGGGCAATGATCAGGTTTAATGCTGAGGCGATGTTATAGGGTGGTACACCTATATTCATCAAACGAGCAATAGTTTGTGGTGCGTCGTTGGTGTGCAGGGTAGACATAACCATGTGACCGGTTTGTGCTGCCTTGATGGCAATTTCAGCCGTCTCAAGGTCTCGAATCTCACCCACCATGATGATGTCTGGATCCTGGCGCAGGAACGCCTTAAGCGCCGCAGCGAAGGTCAGACCCACTTTGGGGTTCACGTTAACCTGGTTAATCCCCTCAAGGTTAATCTCTGCCGGGTCTTCCGCCGTGGAAATATTGACGCTGGAGGTATTGAGAATATTTATTCCGGTGTAGAGCGAAACAGTTTTACCCGAACCGGTCGGACCAGTAACCAAAATCATGCCATAAGGCTTGGCCAGGTTTTCCATATAGAGATCTTTCTGCTCAGGCTCGTAGCCCAGGGCATCGATACCGAGCTTGGCGCTGGAGGGATCGAGAATACGCAGTACGATCTTCTCACCAAACAGCGTCGGGCAGGTACTGACACGAAAGTCGATGGCCTTGTTTTTGGAGAGGGTCAACTTGATTCGGCCATCCTGCGGAACACGTTTCTCCGAGATATCCAGTCGTGACATAACCTTGATACGTGCTGATATTTTGCCAGATAGCTGAATAGGCGGGTTGGCCATTTCATACAACATGCCGTCCTGACGGAAACGCACACGGTAGCGTTTTTCGTAGGGTTCAAAGTGGATATCCGATGCGCCCTTGTTGATCGCATCGAGCAGAATTTTGTTGACGAAACGGACGACCGGCGCGTCGTCGATTTCCATGTCATTGCCGGTATCCTTATCCTTATCTTCATCTTCGGCAGTAATATCCAGGTCATCCAGAGAGGAGTCGCCGAAATCGGACATGGAGGTGTCATGTGCCTCCATCGCCCGGTCGATCATGTGGCTGAGCTTGTTCTCCTCAACCAGTACCGCCTCGGTATGGGCACTGACATGGAAGCGGATTTCGTCGAGCGCAACCAGATTGGTTGGGTCAGAAACCGCGACAAACATGCGGTTGCCGCGTTTGAATAAGGGGAGTGCGTGATGTTGCCGGACCAGCTTTTCGCTGACCATCTTGGTAACGTCGCTATCCAGCTCCATCGCATCCAGATCAAAAACCGGTACGCCAAACTCCTGCGAGGCGGCCATGGCCAGGTCGCGAGCGCCAATCTTGTTCTTGCCGACAACGTATGTGACGAAGGGGATTTTCTGCTTGGCGGCCTCATCGGTGGCCTGCAGCGCATCCTCCTCGCTGAGCAAACCATCGTTGATCAGCTTTCGCGCCAGACCGCTGAGGTTCACATTGAGCTTGGTCGTTGCCATATCCTTGATACCAAAGGTTTTATTGTAAGCGGAACCGCTAGCTAACCTTATGTTATTTTACGTTTTATTTCTACTGGTATTCTTTGAGAATGGAAACCCGTTCAAGTCCTGATGTGGCGCGTGGGAGGTTCAGCTCGGGCTGCTAAAACGCATTGAGAGGTCGATGGCCGCCACATTCTTGGTCATCTCCCCTACGGAGATAAAGTCGACCCCGGTTTCAGCAATTTCTCTTATATTTCCTAATGTTATCCCGCCAGATGCCTCCAGCAGGGCGCGCCCCTTGACCCGGTCTACCGCCTCACGCAGCTGGCCGGGGGTCATATTGTCCAGTAGCAGAATATCGGCACCTGCGACCAGCGCCTCCTCGATCTCCTGCATATTCTCCACTTCGACCTCAACCTGCATACCTGGCGGTGTCGTTTGGCGTGCCCACCCCACCGCATTGGCGATAGAGCCAGCGGCGGCGATGTGGTTCTCCTTTATCAGCACCCCGTCGAACAGGCCGATACGGTGATTTTGCCCGCCACCACACTTCACCGCATATTTCTGCGCCAGTCGTAGTCCCGGCAGGGTTTTGCGGGTATCGAGCACCTTTACCTCGGTACCTTCCACTGCGGCCACATACTGCGCCGCCCGCGTAGCGGTACCGGAGAGGGTTTGCAGGAAGTTGAGTGCGGTTCTTTCACCACTTAACAGCGCCCTGGCGGGGCCGGTCAGGGAGCAGAGCATTTTTCCGGGTTCGACCCGGTAACCATCTTCCACATGCCAATCGATATGTATCGACGTATCGAGCAGGGCAAATACCTGGTTAAACCATTCACAGCCACAGATCACCGCGTTTTCCCGGCAGATCACCCTGGCCGTGGCAACGGCCGACTTGGCGATCAGGGCGCCAGTGATATCGCCCTTGCCGATATCCTCAGCAAGTGCGATGCGTGCCTGCTCGCGGATGGTTTCGATAGTTAGTGCGGTGGTCACTTCAGAGAATGTCCAGCAGTTCAACCTCGAAGATCAGTGTGGCATCCGGCGGGATCACACCACCTGCACCGCGCGCGCCATAACCCAGTTGCGAAGGAATGGTCAGCTTGCGTGTACCGCCAATCTTCATTCCGGCAACCCCTTCGTCCCAGCCCTTTATGACCATGCCGGCACCGAGGTTAAAGCTAAACGGCTGGTTACGATCCTTGCTGGAGTCGAATTTGGTGCCGTCGGTCAGCCAGCCGGTGTAGTGCACCGATACCGTTTGCCCGCTTTCGGCAATGCTGCCTTCGCCTTCTTTCAGTTCTTCGATTTTAAGGCCTGATGTGGTGGTGATTTCGCTCATTAGTTTTTTCTCCCGCAGAAGTGAATAGAAACAGACCCGCACGCAGCGGGTCCGGCAATATTACACTGCTCATTGTTGCTCTGGCTAATGGCCGCTGGCGAAATAACCATCCTTCAATTTCTTTACCAGGCCAGCCAGCAACAGCAGTGAAAGCAGATTTGGCAGTGCCATCAGAATATTGGTGACATCGGCGATGTTCCATACCAAATTGAGCGGAACCGCTGCACCGAAGACTACCAGTAACGTATAGACCACCCGGTAGGGCATCACCGCCTTCTCGCCGAAGAGGAAGTGCGCCGAGCGATCACCGTAATAGGACCAGGCGATGATGGTGGAGAAGGCAAACAGCGCCAGGCCGATGCCCACAACCATTGCCCCGCCCGATCCCAGGCTCTGGCTGAAGGCGTAGGCGGTGAGTGCCGCACCCACCGCATCTTTCGGTGCACTGGCATAGGCACCGGTGACCACGATCACCAGGCCGGTCATGGTACAGATCACGATGGTGTCGATGAACGGTTCCATCATCGCCACCAAACCCTCGCGTACCGGCTCGTTGGTGCGTGCGGCGGCATGGGCCATCGGTGAGGAACCGAGTCCGGCCTCATTGGAGAAGAGACCGCGCGCCACACCCCAGCGGATCGCTTCACCTACAGCCGCACCGCCTACCGACCAGGGGTTGAGGGCGTGATTGAGGATCGTGGTGAAGGCAGCCGGAATGGCATCGATATAGTTGAACAGCACAATCAGCGCAGCAGAGACATAGAGTACGGCCATAAAGGGGACGATGGCGCTGGCCACCTTGGCGATGCGCTTTACTCCGCCGAGGATCACCAGTCCGACCAGCATGGCCATCCCGGTACCAATCATCCAGCTTGCCTGTTTGATCTCCGGCCAGATATAGCCCAGCCCATCGACCACTGAGTTGGCCTGCACCATATTGCCGATACCGAAAGAGGCGATCAGGGCGAAACTGGCGAAGAGGGTCGCAGTACGTGGCATCTTCAGCCCGTGCAGCAGGGTGTACATCGGTCCGCCGGAGATTTGCCCATCAGGGGCGACCTCGCGGAATTTCAGTGACAGGGTACATTCGGTGAATTTGGAGGCCATGCCAACAAAGGCGGTGACCCACATCCAGAACAGCGCCCCCGGCCCACCGAGTGAGATCGCCGTAGCGACCCCGGCGATATTACCGGTGCCAACGGTGGCGGAGAGGGCGGTGGCCAGGGCCTGGAAGTGCGACACCTCACCCTGGTGACTCGGGTCGCTGTATTTGCCACTGATGAGCTGGATGCTGTGGCGAAAACCCTTGAGCTGGACAAAGCCCATGCGCAGGGTCAGGTAGATGCCGGTGCCCAACAGGGCGATCAGGGTGAGGTAGTTACCCCACAACAGGCTCGAAAGCTCTCCGGTCCATTCGGTCAATTGCCCAATTAAGCCATCCATCTCATTTCCCCCGTTATTATTTCATCGCCCGGCAAAGGCGGTATTTATTCGTCATGGATACTGCCGGATTATCAGCGTATCGCCACGCTGGGTAAACTCCAGATGCTTGAGAAAACTCATGCCCAGCAAAATGGTCTCGTCACCTTTATAAGGATTGATGCTCGCCGGAATGTCCTGCAGTGCAATATTACCGAGGCGTAAATCCCGAATGCGTGTCAGGTAGGCGGTGATATTGCCGTTGGCAGTGTTGTAGGTAATCGGTTGACCACGCTCCAGACCCAATCGCGCTGCCAGGGACTGTGGTATCGAAACATCAGTGGCGCCGGTATCAAGCAAAAACTCCACCGTACGGCCATTGATCTCACCATTGGCAACGTAGTGGCCATAACGATTGCGCTGCAGCACCACCTCACGTACCCCACCATCCCCCATCCGTGCGGCAACGCGCTGATTGGGATTCTCCTGTTTCTCGAGTACGTTGTTAAACAGCAGCGTCAGAAGAGCGAGGCCGGCAATCCAGCCTGCAATAGTCATGACTTTGCCGGTACGGTGTGCACTGTCCCGTTGAGGAGTTTGTTGAGACATAGTTTTGAAACGATTGGCTAAGGTTGCACGGGTGAGGCAATAGTGTACCTTTAACAAAACATTCGCAAACCATGACGAGCTGAGTTTTGAATCTCCCCCTGCCTGCTGTTTTACGTCCCTTTATGGATAGCCTGCGTGATCTGGCGCCGATCATCCTTGTTATCGGTTTCTTCCAGATCGTGGTGTTACAGCAGCCCATCCCTAACCTCGGTGCCATGCTCTTCGGTACCCTGATGGTGGTACTCGGCCTGACCCTGTTCATTCGTGGTCTGGAGATGGGGCTCTTCCCCATCGGCGAAAGTATGGCCTACGATTTTGCCCGCAAGGGTAGCCTGTTCTGGTTGCTAGCTTTCGCCTTCGCCCTCGGTTTCGGTACCACCGTCGCGGAGCCGGCGCTGATCGCCGTAGCAGGGGAGGCGGCGGAAGTTGCTGCCCTGGGCGGGATGATCGAACATTCAGAGGCATCCATGGCCAGTTATGCCAGCGGTCTTCGCTACACGGTTGCACTCTCTGTCGGTTTTGCCATTGTCCTTGGCGTGATGCGCATCCTCAAAGGCTGGCCGATTCAATATCTGATCATTGGCGGCTACATCGGCGTAGTAGTGATGACCATGTTCGCCCCGGAAGAGATCATCGGCATCGCCTACGACTCCGGCGGTGTCACCACCTCCACCATCACCGTACCGCTGGTGACGGCGCTCGGTGTCGGTCTTGCCTCATCGATCAAGGGGCGCAACCCGATGGTCGACGGCTTCGGTCTGATCGCCTTCGCTTCACTCACACCGATGATCTTCGTCATGGGCTACGGCATGGTGATCGGCTGATGGAACTGCTGCATCTCATTCTGGATACCCTGCTCGGCACCCTGCGTGATGTATTGCCCATCGCCCTGATCATCTTTGGTTTTCAGATCTTCGTTATCCGCCGTCCCATCGCTAACCTCAAGAAGGTTCTGATCGGATTTGGCTACGTCCTGCTTGGCCTGGCGCTATTCCTTATCGGCCTGCAGGAGGCACTGTTTCCGCTTGGCGAACTGATGGCCAAGCAGTTGACCGATCCGGCCTTCATTCTTGGTGGAGATATCGATCGCGCCCTGCATTGGGATGACTACTGGTGGGTCTACCTTTTCGCCCTGTCCATTGGCTTCGCCACCACCGTGGCAGAACCCTCGCTGATCGCCGTGGCGATCAAGGCCAATGAGGTCTCCGGTGGCGCCATTGGTGTCTGGGGTCTGCGCACTGCCGTGGCAATCGGTGTTGCGCTCGGTATCGCCCTCGGTGCCTTCCGTATTGTTACCGGTACGCCGCTGCACTATTACATCATTGCCGGTTACGTGGTGGTGATTATACAGACCCTCTACGCGCCGAAACTGATCGTCGCCCTGGCCTACGATTCCGGCGGCGTTACCACCTCCACGGTCACTGTGCCGCTGGTCACCGCCCTTGGACTGGGGCTGGCGAGCACGGTGCCGGGTCGTAGTCCAATGCTCGACGGCTTCGGCCTGATTGCCTTCGCCAGCCTGTTTCCGATCATGTCGGTGATGGGTTATGCACAACTGAGTGAATGGAGAGCGCGCCGCTACAGGCAGCGTGAAAACCTGGGAGAATAAGCATGCATTTCAAACTACTGGTTGCCCTGATACAGGATGACAAAACCGATGCAGTACTGGATGCGGCACGCGAGGCAGGTGCCACGGGTGCCACTGTACTTAATCAGGCGCGAGGCGAGGGGGTCAAGAAGAGCAAGACCTTCTTCGGTCTCTCCCTGGAAAGTCAGCGCGACATGGTGATGTTCCTGGTGGAGGAGCACATGAGTCGCAAGATTCTGGAGAAGATCGCCCAGGTGGGACAGTTTGACGAAAAACCTGGCACCGGGATCGCCTTTCAGATCGATGTGGAGGATGCGGTCGGCGTCGTCCACCAGGTAGAGCAACTCACTTCCGCGGTAGAGGAGGAAATCTAATGGGCAGCGACAGAAAGGTTATTCGCGTTAAAGACGTGATGAAACGCAAGTTCGATATGGTCGACGGTATGGCCACGGTACGTGATGCCGTCGCCACCATGAAGCATGTGGAGACCAAATGTCTGGTGGTCAACAAGCGGCATGACGACGATGAATACGGCATGCTCCTGATCTCCGACATTGGCCGCAAAATTCTGGCGCAGGATCGCGCACCAGAACGGCTCAATGTTTATGAGGTGATGGCAAAGCCGGTGATCACCGTTGATCCGGACATGGACATTCGTTACTGCGCACGGCTGTTTACCCGTTTTCATCTCTCGCGCTGTCCGGTAGTGGATAAAAGCGGTGAGGTCGTGGGCATCGTGAGTTACACTGACATGGTAGTGAAAGGGATGTTTGCTGATATTGATTAAAGGAGAGCAATGCAATGGCGCTCACCAGATTGAACCAGTTCGATTTTCATCCAACCCTGGCGGATAGCAAGGGTCTGAGTCTCGTTATGTTTACCGCACCCGGTTGCGGCTCCTGTCGCCAGTTGCGCCAGGTGCTGGAAGGCCATCCACAGGAGTTCGCGGAGCTTAATCTTTTTGAGGTAGATGCACAGCAGGATCAGGCCCTGACTAACGAATTCGATGTATTCCATCTGCCGTCCCTGTTCCTCTTTCGCGATGGCCATTTTCACGCCCAGATCGAGGCGGAGCCTCTGCCACAACACATCAAGGCCGCGATTACCGCCGCCCTCTCAGAGGGGCCGCAGGAAGCGCCGTGAGCCTGCATATCGACAGGGAGAGCGGTCTACTGCGTGAGGCGCGCCAGGTGCCTTCGCCCAACTGCGATGAACGTCCCGACAATCCAGAACCGGAGTTGCTGGTCATCCACAACATCAGCCTGCCGCCACAGCAGTTCGGTGGTCCCTGGATCGACGACCTGTTCTGCAATCGGCTCGATCCGAATGTCCATCCCTATTTCGCTGAAATTTATCAATTGCAGGTCTCTTCGCACGTACTGATCCGTCGCGATGGCGAACTGGTGCAATACGTACCGTTTCACCAACGCGCTTGGCATGCCGGTGCCTCCAGTTTTGAGGGACGCGAGCGTTGCAACGATTTTTCCATCGGCATCGAACTTGAGGGTGCGGATGAGGTACCCTATGAAGAGATACAATACGTTACCCTGGCGGAATTGATTACTGCACTGGAGCAGGCCTATCCTACACTCAGTCGTAAACGCATGGTGGGTCATAGCGACATTGCACCGGAACGTAAAACCGATCCCGGCCCAGCCTTTGATTGGGACGAACTTTACGTCAAACTCACACACAACAAGATTCAATCGGCCTGACGAGAACACGACAATATGGAACTAATCGCAATCCTGATCAGCCTGGTGGTGGAGCGCTTCCTTGGTTCAATGGAGGAGTTCAGGAACTTTGGCTGGTTCCGCCGTTATGCGGCGTGGGTGACAGCGCGGCTATCCGGTATGCAGGGCACTAATGGTCCGCTAGGCGTGCTGTTGATTCTCCTGTTACCGATTTTTTTAGTACTCGCCGCAGAATACTACCTGACCCATTGGTGGGTCGGGCTGGGGCTCATCTTCTCGGTACTGGTGTTGCTGTTCAGTTTTGGACCGCACGATCTGGAGGCACAGGTCGAGGCCTATATCGAGGCGGAGGAACGGGACGATCAGGAATCGGCCAAGGAGCATGCCGCACTCCTGTTGGGCGGAGACATACCTGACACCGAAGCAGAACGTACGCGTCGTATGATCGAAATTTCCCTGGTGGAGGCCAACGAACGCATCTTCGCCGTGTTGATCTGGTTCCTGGTGCTGGGTCCGACCGGCGCTATTCTCTATCGCCTTACCTCGCAACTGGCCAACAACAGCCGCAAGGATGAGTACACCCCAGAACTCGCCGCCGCGGTACAGCGTCTTCACTCCATTCTAAATTGGCCACCCGCCCGCCTCTGCTCCCTGGCCTACGCCTTTGCCGGCAGTTTTGTTGACGCCCTGCATGCCTGGCGTCTTCAGGAGTGGCAGGATCGCTGGGAACTGGGCAGCCATCTGGTACTGATCGCCAGTGGTCTCGGTGCACTGGGCTATATTCCGGGCGAGGAAAAGGACGGTCATGAGCACGACCTCTCCCTGTTGCATGAAACCATGGCACTGATCCGCCGCGCGGTGGTGGTGTTCCTGGGGATCGCAGCGTTATTCACCCTCGCAGGCTGGATGTCTTAAACAACGTTTTCCGCTGCCAGAGCGCGCCACCGCAAGGGGCGCGCTCTTTTCGTTTTTAGTGTCGCCCAAAGCCGGTATCATGCCCATTCTTAGCACCTTACGAGTCAACCCATGCGCGAATTGATCCTCGGCGGCGCCCGCTCCGGTAAAAGCGCCCTGGCCGAGCAGCGAGCCACAGCCAGCGGCCTCGCCGTCACCTACATCGCCACCGCCCAGGCGCTGGACGAGGAGATGGCGGCGCGTATCGAGCGCCACCGACAGCAGCGCCCGAATCACTGGCAACTGGTGGAGGAGCCGCTGGAGCTGGCCGCCGCGCTCAAACAACACGCCGCGCCGGATCGCTGCCTGCTGGTCGACTGTCTCACCCTCTGGCTCAATAACCTGTTGGCCGATGAACCCGCCTTCGAACGTTGCCGCAATGAGTTCCTTGAACTGCTG